>NZER01000089.1 GCA_002690445.1 Candidatus Pacearchaeota archaeon | reverse complement strand
GCTAGAGAGATTCGTCCTATGATTGCCGCATGGCACGAGTATAAAGGTGGTATGGCTCAGGTTAGGGCTAATTACAAGCTCTGGAAAGTAGAATCGGAGCTTGCTGGAGGTGATCCAGATGATCAGAGAAAGGAATCTCTGGTACAGAATGCATCTCGAATGAAGAAAGCTATAGATTTTATTGAAGGGGAGATAAAAGAGGCATTTCCTAGGCTGCAAGGAGTGGCTTTTTTGACCAGATCAGAGATAATTCTTCTTCCAACATGGATGCATAAGCTTCTTGGGATAGAGATCACTGCAACTGCAGAGGAACGGGCAGAGGCAGAGTCGGAATTACAGGAAAGATTGGATAGTACGAAACAACAGGAGTAGTGAATGTTACCTTGGGACTCGATCTATCTCTGGGATAGCAGTGCAAATGCATATGTTGACCTAGAGTTTGCGGCAGCTGACGTTCCAGGGGCAGCCGTTTCTCTCATTGGTCAAACCGCAGACAAGATATATGTTGGGTTAGACCGTAAGTTTCATGCCGCCTACTTCGAATTGTCTACAGTTGGGTCTTATAACGATCTTCCTGACTATGAGTATTGGAATGGCTCTGCATGGAAGAATTTACCTGTTATAAAGACCTATGCTTTTGATGAAAGTGGTGTAGTTCACTGGAGAATGCCCGGAGATTGGGCTACAACTCTCCTTGTAGGTATAGAAAATACCAATACTAACTTGAAAACTGGGTCTACTGGGGATACAACGAGTGGAACTGCCCGTTACTGGGTGCGAGTAAGTGTTTCAGCTGTAACTACTACAGCAACTTTGGCTCGTTCGTACCCATTTCCTGCATATGCGTACACTACTCCAACCCTTATTTCGCAGTTTTTACAGCTTAGACAGGACTTTTCTACCACAACATCTCCTTCTAAGATCGAAGTAGAGAATCTTATTGAGAGGGCTGAGAGCAGAATCGATAGATATTCCACGAATTCATGGAAACCTAACTACAGACACGAGGAATTGTACGAATTCAGTCGTTATGGGGTAATTTTGAAGCGACAACCCGTCTTAAAGTTCCTAGAATTGGCTGTTTGGGACGGTGCTGAGTACAATATATTGTCAGAAGGGCGCACAAGTGACTATTTTGTCGATCCTCAGACAGGTATTGTCCCATTAACTAGATTATTGTCTATTCCATTCACTTATACACGGTCTGCTATCTATACATGGGGCTTTGGTGAGTTCAAAAGAGCCATCAGATGTAACTATATATGGGGAACAGACACTGATGATGGGATGTACAACGTATCTTTTGGTCAGGTAGAGGACATTGCCACTAAATTTGTAGCGGCAGATGTTATATCTAACTATGACTACACCACCATGATCCCTCAGGGCACGGATAGGTACTCTTTAGAGCAAAAAGTTACTCAGTGGAGAGAATCTGCGGACGAAAGACTCGAAGAGTTACGCAAAGTACGGGTCTGGGTGCCATGACGACCCTTACTTATACTCCCAGAGGTATGCCAACACAGCTTGCTAGGGACCTTATTAGCTCATATTGGGATACCAGGGGCGGAATTATCACTAAACCGACCATTATTGAGAAGCCACCCCCCGATTATCAACGTGCAGACATTAGAAATACCGGAGATCACGTCATTATTGGCCTAGATGGGTACAGAAATGAGTATGTGACTATAGGTTTCCAACATGTGTCTATTACTGCTGATGTAAAGATTGAATTACAGACATTTACCTCTCGTCAGATGTTTTATGATCATGTGGATGAAGTAGAACGTATTATTTTTTCTAAACAGCATAATCCAACGGACTATCTACTGGATGGATTTGAGGAACATGCTGATACTACGGCCCTTCGGGCTGTATGGGGTGATACAACTACGAACTCCACTCTTAGTTTACTGACAAGTGCCAGAAAGTATGGAACTAACTCAATGAGGGTGGTAGTTGGTGCTGGTGGTAATGGAGAAGCGTACAGAGCGATACCTTCTACGGTTCCAAAACCATACCCTAGGCGTTTACAGGAAGTTCGTTTTTACGCTAAGATTGACTCATCGTCAGATGTTATAGGTGTGACACTTAGACAGTCTACAAATAGGAGTGGTCATTACAGGACTTGGAACACAACTGTAAACACTACAGGTTTTGCTGCTCACAGGGCTAATCTTGACATTGCTCCTGATGCTTCGGCTGGAACGTGGACTCCTGCAAACATAGATGAAATTGCGTTTACTGGATTAGCTGCAAATAGGACATTTGATATAGATCATGTAGATTTGGCGACAGCTGAATACCAATTTCTCCAGTTTAATAATTTCAAAGAGAATATTGACAATTTTAATTATTTTTCTGGAGAGATGAGAGCCTCTTATCGTTCTCACGGTGTTCCAAGGGATATTTTGTCATAGATGGTTACTAAGAATTTAGAGTCAGTTGTACTGGGTGATAAGGGCCCACGAGGAGACTTTGCTAATGTTCTTCGAAAGGGTGTCACTAATGCTATTGCTGACGAAATAAGAGATGGTCTTCGGTATGCTGTTCTGTATGAGTTGGAACTCATTGCGGAGAGTGCGCTTCCTGATGGACAGAGTATTCAGGGGGCGGATGTTGATGTTCAATATGACGTTCAAGATGGACAGTTAGCTATTGATTGTCGTGTTGTGGGCGGATTTGTAACTGGAACTGCGGAGGTTCCGGTCCAATCACATACTAGGGGTTCCAGTGAGGTTTCTAGCCATACTCGAACAATGGAAAATCAGGCAGTATGGAAACTTTCTGATGGTGAATTTGTTACGTTGAATTCTATTCCTCAGTCCTTGCTTCAAGAAGCGATAGACAGGGGTATGCAAAGAGTTATGGGAGGCTGATATGCCACAAGGTCGGTACAGAGCAGATTTAATTGACGTTGCTTGGGCACCTGAGCATACGTATGGCGCAAATATGGATGTCTCCGAACTGGGGAAGGATGCTAATAACCAAGACAACCTAGCTCTTACACGTCAATGGGGTTTAGTAACTGGTGGTATTACTCTTCCAAATCCTACATTTGCATGGACCCCGTTCTTTGGGATTGGTGTTGAGGATAGGAATATGCTGTTCCCTGTTCAGGGACAGGAGACTTTAGAAGGTGGGATTCCATCTGTAATGCTGACTCATGACAACAGTCGTCTGATTTTTGAGCAGATGATAGGGCTTGCCTTCAATAATCAGAATATGAACACTGCGACAGGTGCCACGGGAGCAGTAGGGGCTACAGGTTTTAAGGGAACACTGCCTGGTGGAGCTACTGCTGGGGGGAATGCCTTAAATTACCATCTTGGTACATCTACTGTGGCACACAGTGCGGGAGTGGCTAGTGTGAGATTCACTGGATCGTCACAGGCATCTCCTGTTGTGGCCACGTCCCTCAAGAGTTCTCCCCCAACTCACATAGTTATGGTAGGAGAGCCAGGAAGAGGAATAAATCCTTGGCGATCTTCGTGGGCGTATGTAGGGACAGGTGGTAATGCCGACACTGTCAATGTATTTCAAGACAGGGATTTAGCTATTGCTGGTTGGAATGGAAAAGCACCTACTAGTGGAGCTTTGGTCTACTATGGGTTCTTCAGTGTGCAGAGGCTTAAGAAGAACCCAACAACTCTTGAAGGGGCTGATTACAACCTTTGGGATAATGACTACATTGGTGTTAATAAGATCAATCACCAATCAGACTCAAAACAGGTTTTTATTAGACCTACTTTAGTTCAGCAATCTTTCAGGCTTGGTGCTAAGTTCAGGGCTGATGATGGTAGTAACTTCATAACCAACTATCTGGGATGCAAGGTGTCCCGTTGGTCAATGGCTATGGATGAGGGTCAACCAGTTACTTTCAACTTTGACTTTATTGCCCAAGATATGACTCACAACATTGGTGAAGATGACTCGACTGCCGCTGCGGCAACGAATAACGCTAGATACAAGGCTAAGTACCATTCCAGTAATCTCTCAGGTACTGTAGATGTGGCCCCACAGGCAATGATCAGGGTTACTGAGCAGCCTTATTTCTTTGCAGGAGCGGAGTTACAGTTTCTGGATACGACTTTTGCTAGATTTAGAAGTCTTTCTATTAATGTGGATAATGGACTAGACCCCCGATACTACATACGTCAGAGTGGTGCTGGCGGTGCTGCTGTTCCTGACCGACAGATTCTTTATGAGATATTAGAGGGTCGGCGGAATATTACTATTTCCGGAAGTTTGGATATGGATAATACTGATAGTGATGCAAAGTTCCTTCAGCATCTTCTTAATCAGGGGCATGTAGTTACTCCTTTGGATCAGAAGACCTTACAGGGTATATCTCTTAGGATTGACTTACGACAAATACGAGATTCCGATCAGGGTTCTGGTGAATGGGATCATGTTATCTTCCGTTTTCCAGATGATGGATGGCTTACTTCCAATAGAGGGGCAACGAATGCGGTTGGTCTTGTTTTGAATAGTGCCAATCATAATATTCCAGCCCCACCTAATGTTCATATTCCTGTTGATATAGACGGTTTTGCCTCTAGTATGAGTGTTATATTTCAGGATAACCTAGGTTCCTAGGATGTTTGATTAGGAGAGGATTTATGACTACTGAAGATAATAAGGAAGTAGTAGAAGAAAAGAAGCCACGAAAGAAGAAATCTCCTTATGCGGCGATTCAAGGGAAGACTCATGACCCTATTAAGGGCATTGACATGGAAGCAGATAACTTACGTGTATGGAGTTTTCGTATAAAAGAAGAATCTTCTTGGAAAGATTATAAGGTTGTAGCAGAGAGTGAGAAAATCGCATTAAGGATATCTGGGTTTAGTGAACAGACACATAATATTAGCTCAATGTCTTCTGAGCCATTCTCAGAAGAGTAATTTTGAGGTTGTTGAAATAGGAAAAGGTAAGGAGAGGTAAGGAAATGGTGACCGAAAAGGGACAGGGTCCGGTACAGGAAAGGTTAGAAGGTATTGATGAAGTCTCGACGGATGTGGTGGAAGAGGAAGTAGAGAAAGGGCTAGAGGAGGGCGATGACCCTTCTATGCTTTTTGCGGATTCGACTGAGCATATTCTAGAAGTGCATGCGATGGGTAAAAAGTGGACTTTTCACTATCGTGATCTCACATGGGGTGAGAAGAATGAGTGCATTGATGCTGCCCAGAGGTGGAATGAGCAGGAGTTCAAGTTCTCCATCTCGGCATATTACGCTCTCGCCCTTCAGAAGATGCTTACACGGAGTCCGATAAGGCCGATATCTGAGACTACGCTACAGAAATTACACAGAAATGTTGGAGATGCTTTAACCTCCATAGTTCCTGTTCCTGTAGAGCAGAATGAAGTAGAAGCCATAAAAAAAGCGTAGAGGGCGGTGAGGACTTCCTGGCCGCCCGTTATCAGATGGAGATGGTTCTTCGTCTAAGCGGGTTCTCGATATCTGAAGTCGGTGATATGGACGATCTTCAGGTGTATAGACGTTATTTCGTCGCATCTGATTTTTGGAAGGCTCTTATCGGCTCAGTAACGGGTAAATCTGCTCCTAATATTCCTACTCCGAACATGACTTCTCCTAATTTTTCACGAAATAGCCGTAGTAAAGCTAGTGGAGACGCATATCAGTTTCCATCTGGTTAATGGGTAAATAGTTATGCAAGAAGCATCTACACAATGGAATATAGCTGTAACAACCAGCGAAGAGATGAACACTCTCAGTAAAAATCTGAGAGAGCTTCCAGGTCAGTTACAGCGATTCGGTCAGGGAATGGGAATGCGGGGCAAATCCAAGCCCACAGAGGCAGAAGGAATGGGTAGTCCTGAGAAATGGGGGTCCAGACTTGGGACTATGTTGATGGGACCGAAGGGATTTGGTGAGAAAGGTGGCATTAAAGACCAGTTGAAGGGAATGGCTACTTCTCTGGTTCCTATGGGCGGTGCTTTGAAGGCCGGAGGCATGGTAGGTGCTGGTATTGCTCTAGTAGGCGGTATTTTAGGGATTATAAAGCAGGCTTTTGGGGCTAGTTCTATATGGAATGGTGTTGCTGGTCAGTTTTTTAAGATTGCTGGCTACATGATGGATATGCTCCTGATGCCAATGCTTCCTCACATGATGAAATTCCTGCAATGGATGATGACTTCTGTACTGCCTGTTGTAATGAGAGTATCTCAGGCTATAGCAGATTTACTGAAGGGTAATGCTGCCCCCCTAGTTCAGGCTATTTTTATGGGATTGATAAAAGCGATGGTGTACTCCCTGACTAGTTTCTGGCCTACTGTCATTAAGGTTCTTGCAAAAGCCATAGGGTCTGCTATAAATCCTTTTAATTATGGGGGCGGAGGAGGCGGAGGCGGTGGTGGTTCTTATGTTGGCGGCGATATGAATGCTGCCAATAGAAAATATGGTAGTAGTTCACAGAGTGCCGCTGAGAAGGCTTCTCGTGACCTCAACAGGTTTGTTGATACTGATGCTGCCAAAAATAAGTCGTTTTTTGACAAGTGGTCCTGGTCAATGTTTAAAGGAAGTCTTCTTCCGGAGATACAGGATTCAATACATGGGTTTTTTGATGGTATAACCGATGCTGTTGGGGGTGTCTGGGATAGTATATGGAGTTGGATTAGCTCAAGGGGAGATTGGCTTGGTGATGTTTGGGGTTCCCTTAAGGAAAAATTCTGGAGTGTGATCCATGTTATAGGAGGTTTCTTCACTGGTAAGGATACTGAAGGAAGTCCTGTTGAACATAGCATTCCTGGGTATATTGGAAAAGCTGTTGATGGTGTTACGTCTGGAATTGGGTCTTCTGTTCTATTTTTGGGTGATCTCTGGGACAAGATTTGGACCAAGGTAAAGGAAGTATGGGGTGAGTGGGCCCCTGGAGGAGAAGGAATTCGAGGTTGGATATATGATAATACCGTAGCAAAAATTCCAAGTTGGGACACGGTAAAGGATGGCATCTTAGCTCTTGGGGGAAAAATTATAGATATTGGAGGTTCCATAAGGAAATGGTGGTCAGGAGATGAAGATGCTGGAACATCAGGTGTATGGGGTGATTGGAAAGCTGGAGGGGGAGGAATTCGTGGATGGATTTATGACAGAACAATAGCAAAAATCCCTACATGGTCACGAATAGAAGAAGGCATACAGGACATTGGGGCGGCTTACCTAGATTTGGGCGCAGAGATTGGTGCGTGGTTTGGCAATGTATGGGGTCAGTGGGATGAAGGAGGAGGAGGAATTAGAGGTTGGATTTATGACAATACAATGGCTAAATTGCCATCTATGGATGAAGTTATAAAGAGTGTTCAAGGTATATTTCTTTCGTTAGGTCTGGCTACACAGAAGATGAAAATGGTTTCGGACGAATCGAGAGAGGGGGCTGACATTTCATGGATTAAAGGAGACTTCAAAATGAAGTCTCTTTGGGAAGATATATCAGCCCTTGGTGGTTGGATTGGTACGCAGCTGCAAAACTTATGGGACATGCTTCCTGAGATCAATATGCCTAATATCAGTTGGCCTGATTTAACCTGGATAAAGGATATTGGTGGGTTACTAATAGGTAAAATAGCGGAATCGATTTATGGCGTTTTGACTGTAGAATCTGGAAATTGGGCACAAAATGGATGGAAATGGGTCGTAGATAACTTTCCCGGTCTTGAAAAACTAAGGACTTGGGCAGAAGGGCATCTGACTCAATATGCGGCTACATCTGGACATGGTTCTGCTCCCAGTAGCGGCGGCGGAATGAGGGCAACAGGTCCAGCAACGGTCCAGCAGCCTGTTGCGGGAGCGGGGGGAAGGGATGGTGACGACCCAACAGCGTCAACGGGTAGTGCATATGGAACACAGCCCTGGACTGGAGGCAACGATATAGGTGACCTCGGACATTGGTATCAAACAGGTGGATTTGTTCCTGGTGTCAGAGGAAAGGCAAGAGCAGGTGTGTTACATGGAGGGGAATATGTAGTTCCTGCTCATTTAGCTTCTGGAAATTCATATATGAATAACATGGTTAACCAAACTTCCCCATCACGGGGTCAGTATGTAGATCAGAAGAATTTTAATATAACCATAAACAGTACTTGGTCTCCTGCTGATCTGGTAAATGATCTTTCCAATATAAAGGATATGAATAATTCTTCATACTTCAATGCTTTAGGTGCATAAATGACTACTGTTGCTGAATCTGCACGGGTATGGTTACAAGCCGCCTCTGATGCTCCGATGATTCTTGCTGCGGATATTGAGAATATACAACGGGCCACTTCTTATGGAGCAGAGGCGGGCTATCCACTTATAGAGACTAAAAGTGCTATGAATCTGCTACCTGGAGATACGGTTTATCTGGCTAACACTTCTACGACTCCTTCTATCGATGGGACATATACTATTACTAATGTGAATGCAAGTGGAAGTACTGCCAATACGGCTTCTGCTTATACCGAACGTAGTTTCTATATTGATACCGCCACTATTCTTGATCCTGGTTCTGCCCCAAGAGGCACGGCCTATGTGACGTTAGCTGATGATGATCCTCGTAAGATGTATGGTCTTCCCTATCAATATGTAGGTCATGATCGACTTGTTCCTCATCCAACTAGGAAGAGGAAGGGTGGATTCAACTGGGGTAATATAGGCAAAATGGGAGGTCGTGGTGGTGTTTCCAATATAGTAAGGGTTGCGGGAGCTTTTATCGATGCCGATCACCTTACTGGCACTCCAAAACCTGGACGAGTTGGAGGTATGTTACGTCAACGTACGTACTGGGACTGGGTAGCACCAACGGCTTCAGATACATTGCATCATGATAAAGCCTCTAAAGAATGGGAAAATCATCGTGGTAAAAGTTTAGGTGATGATGTAAGTGGCGGCTTCAGGGCTATTGAGTACTTTGCCATGCTTGTTAAAGATGGACCAATTCCTGGGTATGGATTTGGAGATTCAGGTGTTAGCTACAAGAGAATTAGGGCTAACATAAGAACAGTTTTGGCAAGTGCGGAGACCAATGTAGGGGCTCAAGTTATATGCTCTTCCCCACATCACTTGAAGAATGCTGGTGAGATTTTTACTGCGTATACATGGAAAGGTGGGTCTGCGGGAGGTTCAGGAGTTACTTTACCTGGTCTGACTTTCTCTGCCCCAGGGACCTCGCCCACTCTAGGAAACGGTACTCCTCTTAGAGTAGTTTCTATTCCTAATATTTATACCATTAATGTGCATCAGGCTGATGGGGGAGGAGGAAGTGGGTTTATATGCACGGGAACAGGGTCTGCTCCAACCAATGTTGGATCAAAACATGGTGCTTACATAATCGTACAGGGAAGTGCTACTCAAGGAGATGACTATTTAACTACTCCCGCTCGTATGCCAACCACTACCAAGTTTGAATTACATACTGAGAGTATTGATTATAATTTCTCAGATAAGGCTTCTTTGACTCCTATATCCAATATGGCTTCTGTAAGTGGTCTCAATGAGCAGCAGATGAATATGATAGGGATGTCTTTTGGTAACAGAACAGAGACTATACGGTTAGCTGGGACACTGGTAGACAGAGGTCCTGTAAGCTCCAGTAATATTAGAAAACAGCCATTTCTGAACATTGCTCGAACCCAGTGGGCCAAAATTCTAGGTATATGGGGAGGAGGACAGCCTGCTTCTCATACTTTGGGGCGTGGGGGTTCTGGGGCTACTAATCCTCGTTCATATCCATGTTTGACTATCTATGATCCATCTTTGATGAGCAGTGATTCCGCCAGTGGTTTACAAGATACAAACCCTGATGGAAGTTTCAATATTTATAGAGGATTGATAAAGAGCCTTAACTTCACTCAAGTTGGAGACAGGCCGAATATTTGGCAATGGTCTATGGATTTTCATGTTATTCAGAACGAGAAAATGGCTGTAGTGAATGATTTTGATGAGTAAGAGGAAAGGATATGGTTCAGCCAGATAAGGGCTTAGAGCAAAAAGTTATTATAAGTGCCGTTACAGACTATCAAGACTGGGTTGGTGGAGACCTTCGTATCGATCTGGCAGATTTAGGGGATGATGGCAGTAGCAACATTGCCTCAGGTGATTTTGGAGATTACATTACGAATGCGGGTGGCACTAATGTGACAATATCCAATACCGATGCTCTGGGTCATTTGCAGCAGCCGAAGCATTATCAGGATGAGATACATCCTTTTATATTTAATAAAGATTCTGGCACGGGGGGCCGTACTGGTAGCTCCACCAGAGATTTAGAGTTTGAGTTAGACGTAAATTCCATTACTCACAGTTGGAATACAAGTGCCACTCCGATGGATTTATGGGCTGGAGGAGTTGCCTCGAATGATACCTATCAGTCGGACGTTATGGGTGAGATTATTTACCAGATGAATTCTTATGCTCTTGATATGGGTGTATTTCAAGAAGTTATCACTATCAGAGGTGTTCTGATTGACCGACTTATTTCTCCCCACTCAGGAACAGTTGCAAATAGTCCCGCAGGGGCTCCACATATAATGCGTCAGCAATTATTGGACTTGGCTAGAGGACAGTGGGCTCCTGTTCGTGGTGCGGGAAGTGTGAACGATCAAACTGATTCCAAGTCGGACTTCATGAATCCCAACCAGTGGGTTGCTTTGACTATTGGACCTGTTGCTGGGCGTACTATGAAAAATTCAAGTGGTGATTATACAGAGGATTATTGGACTGCATACGAGCCACATGCAGGTGACTTAAGAGGTAAGGAGAGGCTTCGTGGAGCCAATTTAAATATTTCTGGCAATGCCGCTGCTAATGTAGAGTCGTCTCATCGAAGGGCCTTAACCTATAACAGTGATTCCCATCCTTACTGGATGGCTGGATATGATCCAGGTACTAATGCTAGTGATTATTTTCTTGGTGAGGACCGTGTTCAGGACGGAGATGATTGGAATGTTCAACGGGATTGGGATTATAGGCTGTCTTATGATGGTCGAACTCGTTACAGAGGGCTTATTTCGCAACTTAGTATGGATAATAAGGCTGGTCGTCCTGATGTATGGGACTATAACTTCCAGTTTGTTTGTGTGAAGAACGAGATGATGTTTAGGACTGATACATAGATGGCAGATTTACAGAGATCAAATCAAGTTTTTCCCAGTATTACGGAAATATGGACAACTGATCAGGCTTTTATTGGCTATTCGATGGTGGACAGTCTGGGAATACGGAGTCGTATAGTACGGGCCTCTATCAGAAGTTCTAGAAATCAGCGTCATTTTTTGTATTTTCCAATGCAAAGGATAAGAATTCTTGATGATTACGGAGTCATTACGTTTTTAGGCAGAATTACCCAGATCGATCCTAATCCTGAACATCAAGTACTAAATATTCTTTGTACGGACTACACAGGAGACCTATCTGACCGTTCTGTAACGGCTGCTTATGGAGGAGGATCGTTTTCTGGAATACAGAGGAGTCAGATAGTTGACGAAATTCTTAATAGGGAGACCTATCAGGCTGCTTATGACACTGTGAGTGTTAGTGGGGTAAGTACTCGTGTTTATAGAAATCTAAATAGGCCGATTCCACGGCGACTTTTGACAGATCACTCTAATTACGGTGAGAAAATAACTCGATCTTATGCCAGTAAGGATGATTGGCTAGCTAGAACAGGAGGAGACGCTAGTAGTGCGGATGGTGCTGTTCAATATCGATACAGGGGAGCCAAAACTGCTTTAGAGGCTATCAATGAGATAGCGGAAAATGATACCCAGCAGGATTTAATGGTTATTGGGTTCCTGATGGACATATCTGGTAACACAGGTACTTTTAGTGGGGCTCTTAATCCCGATACCTCTGATCCAGTGACTAATCAGACCCGATTCTGGAAAGATTTCACTGCCGAAGCTCAGGATGGAACATCTTATTTTATTCCTGTGAACCAGTCCAATGATTCTCTTAGTGCCAATCAAGATAGTTTCCTATATATGGGAAGCAACAGTAAGTTTGATGGAGTTGAATTTAGCTTTCTTCAGGCAGGGGATACTATCTATACTGGGGATTACGGTACTAATGAGAGCGGTTACTCCTACTGGGAGTACTGGAATGGATTCACCTGGGTTCATTTTGATCTTGATCAGGATAGTGAGTGGACTACTCCTTTCCCCGATAATAATTATGGACGATCATACTGGAGTATAGATGCTCTCGCAGATTGGACAAAGAGGGATTTAGGTGCCACTCCAGATTTAGCCACATGGGATTCTAGTACTGGTAGAGATAAATCTGTTCGTATTTCAGGTACGAGTGCGGATATATATGGAGATGACCTCCAGAGTGACTCTAATCTGCGGGGAATAGAGCATTCTCAGACCCATATTGGTGGTTTAAGTGATGTCACATATGGAAATACTCACAATTTAACCACCAGCACATATCGATACTGGGTGCGTTGGTCTACTACTGCTATTGCTAGTGGTGGTGATGCCCGTATTGCCACTCTAAGACTTCATTCAAAGAAGGAATCTGCTGCTACATCGGCTGGTGTTAAGACATATCATAAAGATTTTCGGTTTGAGGACCCGCAATTTCTAGATGAAATATGGAGGTACACACATACTAACCATGCAGTTGCTGGTGGAACGTGGACTTCTCTTAATATGACAGGTGGTAATGACGGGTCTGGTAGAAGACTTCTATGGGATTCTCAGAATATAACCACAACTAAGTTTCTCAATGAGGCTTCGGTATCTGGGGCTCCAGAGGCGTTCTATTTTGGTAATGATAGGCCGTTCAATGGGCTAAGTTTTGAGGCAGTACAGGGAAATATCGTTCAGATAGAATCCATAGCTACAAGTCCTGGTAGTTTAGGTACAATTCTGGTACAAACAAGGGCTGCTCACGGGTTAACCAATGGTGATTTTATTGATATAGAGGGAACTGACTGTTTTCCTGTTCTAGATGGAGATCATGCAGCGGTAACGGTAGTGGATTCAACTTCTTTTACTATTGCCGTAGGGGCTACTTTCTATGCTAATGGCACTGTCACTTCTCAGACGGTTCCAGACGTTACGCAAACAGGTGAATCAGGTGTCATCATTACAGGCCGCCCAGATTACACAAGCTCTACCATCAATATTCATTTTGGGACGTATGGAGGGACATTTGCAGGCATAAGTGCTGCCCATACAGCCGATGTTTGGACCTGGTCTAGCTGGAAACGTGATAGGGGTATACGTGATCTAACTCCTCACTGGTATAACCATATTGAATGGGACACCAGTGTCAATGGTGGTACGACTGCTTATGCAGAAAAGGAATTCTGGGGTTCTCCAGTCACTATGGCATCTCAGAATTACAGAGATACTAGGTTTTCTTTGATGGCTGAAGGGGTGGTTCCTAAGAGTACTGGCAATATCAGTGCTATTGCGGATCACACAGCTACTACTCCTGATGAGACTCTGGTTACGACATCGGCAACACATGGTCTTAAGGTTGGTGATACGGTAACGATTCGTATCACCAACAGTACTCCTCAGGTTCGGAAAGGGGTATTCACTATTACGGCGGTTCCCAGTACCAGTTCCTTTCGTATAGCTGATCTGTCTATAACTAATACAGGTACGGGTACTTACACGGCTTACTCATATCCGCCCAATGGAAAATCTCTTTACTGGGTCAAGATATATAAAAGTGGCAGTGCTTCTCCTGAGGCCGCAACTCTTAACTCAGTTCGTACTTATAACACGGCTAATTTTAAGTATTTTGATAGGGGTAAAGAGCCGTGGGCATACAATACGAATACTGATTCTGATGGATCAGTCGCTGTACATGATCTCGATTTTGCGTATAGATGGGATCAGAGTGCTAATGCGGGAGGTGGGTTTGGTGCTGATGTGGCTTATTCCCGTTTGGGCAGTAGCTGGACTTCAGGAACTACTATAACTTTAACTGCGGGTGCTGGATATAACAATTTTCCCACTTCTGGGGGAGCGGAGCTTATATCTCCTGTTGCAGCTGACAAAGGACGAAATGTTATTAAGTACACGGGAAAAGCTGGGGCCACATTAACCGGAGCAGTAGATAATTATGAAGATACATCGGCTAATAGCAGTATTTCCGCTCCAGATGGTAGTAATACTAATTCACCTCCCTATATAACTACATCTATTGATGGACGAACTCCCACCACTAGGGCCGTAAGTAGTGAACTCACATATGAAATTCTTCATATACAGGCTGACTCCACCACTACTCCTCTCATTAGTATTGCTCTTCCTGTTAATTCGGGTTATCGAGAAGGAAAATATCCCATTGGTGGGTTTAAACTTAGGACTGGTGACACTGTAACTCTCACTAATACGGACTGTACCCCTAATCTTGATGATAATAGTGGTGTATACACTATTCATGATGTAGGAGAGGATTACGATAGGCAGATTGCATTTTTCAACGTCACTCATTCAGCCGCAGTTACAGCAAATGGAGCAGGAGGTACTGTAACCACCCCTAAGACCTTATTGTTCACGGGAGATGCTCAGGTAAATGATGCTTTTTACTTTGGTGCGGTAGAGCCCTTTTCTCAATTACGTTTAAAAGTTGAGACTGCTCTTGCAATGGGCAGCGGTGAGGATATAACCATAGTATGGGAGTACCTTAGGAGGGACGGAAGTAACAATAACAGTGCATCTAATGCTTGGCAGGCCCTTTCTCAAATTCATGATGGAACTGATCACTTCAGTCGAACCGGAACATATGAGATTCACTGGATGATGCCAACTAATTGGCAGCCTTCTCAGCCTGGATTGTTATCAATGGGCACTACAGCGGGTTCAGATACTGCTGTTGGAGCAGGATTTTGGTCTGCTGGTAAGTCTGGGTTTTATGTTCGTGCAAGAGTTTCCAGTGTTACAGGTACTGTGAGTGGAGCGGAGATATCAAGGGCATGGTATGGACCTAATATATGGAGTACGGGTAGAGAAGTAGGCTCTTTAGATACTGTTGACTCCACCAGACATGCTGATCCATATCAATATGGATTGAATTTAGTGGGTGGGATAACAAACACTGGTCAGGCTCTTAATATACTGGATTATTCCTTAGGTGAGAAACCTAGAGAGTTTATAAATCAGGTCGTTGTTCGTGGCACTGCTGGGGCGTATGGATTTGCTCAGAATAAGGGTCTTATAGAGGATTATCGTACAGTCCGTGAGAAGGTTGTAGTAGATTCCACTATCACTAATTCTATTCAGGCCGAAATTAAGGCTAATCAGATTCTAAATACGTTATCTCCATCAGGCACTGCTGCTGACAATACTGCCAGTACTGTCAGGGAATGTGCAGTTACTGTTCAGGGATGGCCTATTTACTCGTATTTGAATAAGCCTAAAGCAGCTAGAGCAGGGGATTTTGTTAATTTGATCCTGCCACAGCAACATATTTATGATGAGAAGTGGCTTATTTATTCTATTGATTTTGATATAGATTCCGGTCATGCAAATATGGCTCTATTTAGAGACCTGGATAAGATTTCTGAGGCCGGAGATGCTGCCTCTCGCCTAATGCGTGATCTTTCTATCAGAACTCGTGAGACTGGAAGGGCTGTTTTTACTACTCAGGATAATGTAGTTCAAAGCGGCCTTGATTTTATGCCAAATGGTCCTTCGGGCATTGTCAGTAGGTTGGAATATGAACAGCTGGGTACTTGGGACACGGTTACATATGGTGGTAGTACTAAATCTAATACGGATGACTATAGACTTAATTTTAAGCTTTATGAAGATCATAAAACTAGGAAGGATGATAGGGTTCAGCTTCGTATAGATCATCCGAATGTACGTCCTGATGTTACTTCAACCTCTGCTTTTACGAATGATGGGGCAGGAATTACCTTCATGGGCCGTACACAGTATTCAGGAGGTTCGATTAGCCAGCCCCAGCACAGTGATATAGGGGCTCCTGGTAGTGATGCAGCAACACCAAATTTCAATCAGGACTCATACAGAGACCATTTCTACCCTGAAACAGGAGAATCTACCCTGTATCTGCGTCGATCCGCACGAAATGCGAATGGACTCCCAAGTGGTAATCAGGGAGATGGTTTATATCTCGCTAATCGTGGCATATGGAATGTAGGGGAAATATTTGGTCAGGAACATCAGAGTACCGCAAGGGACGGAACAATATTTCCTGTTCAGCTTCATCATGAGGTATTTGTAGGGATAAGTGGTATTTCTCTGACTACCGCTGATCGAACAGTAAACGATGTATTTCCAGACCTGTTTGCCAAACCATTTGTGTTTTGTCAGGTGGTTGAGGATGGACACTCTAGTCATCAGGGTAATTATGCCAATGTGCGTTCATGGGAAAGTGATCCTGTAACTTTACCTGATAGTAGTAGCGGTACTGTTTATACAGGATTTAAAATAGCTGTATATAACGCTGATGGAAGTGATAACACTCAGGCAGATTGTCGGGTGATGTGGATAGCCATCTTTAACTCTGCCAGAGACCAAAGATTTGATATAGATCACTCATGAGTACTTATGCTAGTCGGGCTAACAAACTACGTCGTGGTAAAGGTCGTGGAAAAACACGTACCCCTGAGGAAAGAGCAACTAGATCAGCTACAAAGCGTGTTGGTAAGGACAGTGAACTGTGGCAACAGGCTTATGAATTGAAGCTGATAGAGATTAAACTAAATGATAGGTTAAAAGTTTTAAAGGACGTAGTGGAATCGACCAAGCTCAATAAGAAAAGGCGATTGACGACCTCTTGACTTGGTGATATAGTCCTTTTGTAAACAAAAAAATGCATTTTAAGCGGTAAATCGGTGGTGGATGGGATGCGAACCGCAACAAATAGCTACAAAGGTTGGACATATGGAACCCGCTCAGGCGGAGAGAGTTCTTCTCTCCTCTATTCAGACCCCTACTCATCTCTACACGTTATCCCAGAAGTTTGGGATTTCTTCTAATAGTTTTCCTTACTATCCTGACATAGCTCAGTTCATTTGGGATTATGTAGTTGATAATGGAAATGCTCCTGATCTAAATTTACTCAATACGGCATATCCTGATTTTGATCCCGCCCCTACTGAGGCTTTTGACTTCATTGCCGATGAGTATGCTCGAATAAATCTGCGTTTTAGGGCTTATCTGACCATCGATTCAGGAGCAAAACTGTTAGAAAGTGACCCAAATGCGGGAGTATTGATGCTTTCTAGGCAATTAGAGAGACTAGCTACTCCAGATACGGCACATCGTAGCTCTTTAGAGCGTTCAACATCTAAGCGTTTTCAAGAATACATGATGCGAGGAGATCAACAGATGACAGTACGAATAAAAACAGGACTAGAACCGATAGATAATTATCCAGTATGGCTTCAAAAACAACAATTTGTGGGCATATTGGCAGATACAAAGATTGGAAAGAGTTGGAT
>NZER01000088.1 GCA_002690445.1 Candidatus Pacearchaeota archaeon | reverse complement strand
CGAGGTCCAACGTGCCAGTCAACGGCGATATCAACGACAGCGCGTTGTTGATAATGTTGTTGAACTCGGCGTTGAGGTCGCTCGCTGTCAGTACCTCGGCGGTCCATGTTTTTACGCGTGAGAGTGCCAATGTGATACTCCTATGCCGACGTTAGCGACGTCGAGGTTGACGTGCCCACGACATCGTAGTCGATACCGATCTCGTAGATGTCGGCGTCCTGATCGAGTCCGCCCTGCGTGATATCGAGGCCGATGGCGCGTGCCTCACCGACCATGTTCGGCTCAACGACGGTTTGGAGGTTGCTGCCACCGAGGATGCCGGTATCGAGGACGCTGGTGCCGAGCAAGAACCCCGACTGCCCTTGATCGAACGTGTACGACTCGGCGGTGAGGTTGTCGCGCTGCACAGCGACCGTAATGTCGTAGTTGCCGACCGGCCTCGATCGCATGTACATACCGCGAAGGTCGACCGGCTGGTCGCCACGCGGGTTCGCTGGCGCCAGCACTAGCTGCGGCGTCGTGACGCGCATCGTGTACGCCGTCGACGTGTTGATGTTGCGATCGCTGACGTCCTGCCGGTTAACAAACCCGTCGGTCGAGCCAAACACGACCTCGTTGACGCGCGTCGTCGGATGGTTGCGGATCGCCATACTGATGTTACTGCGGCCAGTCCACGTGAACGGTTTGAGACCCTCTTCCTCGCCGAGAATGTACGAGATGCCCAACGACAGGTCCGGCTCACTCTTGGCTACGTCCGTCAGCGACCACAGCACGCTACTGCGACGCGTGTAGTTTGCGCCCCAAACGCGGTTGAGGTTGGTACGTGTTATGTTGTCAGCGAAGAACGTCGTCAGGAAGCGCGACAGGTCCGCACTCGCGAAGTTGCCGAACCGTTCGGTCGCCGCCAGCGAGTGTATGCCACGATCGCTCATGAACCAGATGTCGTCGCCGACCTCGACGATGCTGTTGTGTGTCTGCAACGGGATGCCGCCGGTGAGGCGCGTCACCAGGAAGTCGGCAACGGCACGCCCTTCGATGATGTGTATGCTGCCGCGATTCGGCCCCTTGAACACGACCAACCGATCCTTGTGGGATACCGCGCCGACGATACGGTCGCCATCGTCGTTGTCGATGATGATGCTGCCGCTGTCGCCGCCGGTGTACGATTCGGGGTCGTCCGCCGTCCCGTACGTGATCGTTGACGGGTTACTGTTATCGCCCCAGGTCCACACACGGTTCAGGTGGATCACCGCGCCACGGCCCGCCGGTATGCTGCCGCCGATGCTCGCCACATCACCGCTACCACTCCACTTGAGCGGTGTGTCGTTGTCATTGGTGAAGATCAGCAACAAGTCGCCCATCTGTGCAAACACCGGTATCGTGCTGGCCGTGATCGACGCTGCGCCGGTGATGTCTGACTCGGTGCCGCCGGTGCCGAAGTTGATGACCTTGCCGTTGCCCGTCACAGCAACGAAGTACTGCGTGAAGGTACCGCCCGTACCAGTGACCCAGAAGTCGTACATGCCAACAACGTCAGGCGACGACGTGATGGTCGTGCTGTTGAGACGCGTGCTGCCGCCGACCTTGCGTACCGCCTTGTTGACGCCGTAGAGCACGTTCTCGGCGCGTGTCAGGAACGTCAGCGACCGCACCTGCTGCGCGAGGTCGGTGGCGAACCCGCCCTGGAAGTCGTATACCGCTGTCGGCTGTATCTGGCTGGGCATTATCGTCAGTCCATCGTCACGTCGTCGGTCGGTGTCAGTCGGTCACGTGTTCGTCGATCTTGGCATGTACGCCGATGATGTCTTCACATAACTTCTTCTCGATGGTGTCCAGTCGTTTCTCGAACGCTTCTCGGCCAGAATGTGCTCGATGTCGTTGCGTCGCATCCTCCAGACGAACCACGCTAACGGCAGTACAAGCAACCCAATGACGCTTACGCCGAATTTCGCCCATTCCATCACGATGCCGTCTCGTCGTCATTGCGTCGTCGCATCATCATAGCCGTCACTGTCACCGTCGTCGCTAGATCTCAAAGTTCTCGAACTCGCTGTTAGTGCTGAACCGTGGGCTGCCCCGCCGCGTCGACAACCGCCGGTTGAAATAGCTGCGCGGCTGGAATCGTGGCCGGTCGGCGACGGCGCCAGCACCCACCTCGGCGGTGATCCGACGCATGAGATCGATGTACTCGGCTTTCGCCAACTGCGCACGATTGCTGTCGTCTTTGCGATCACGATACCAGTGATACAAGGCGCCGTACGACAGTACGTGCCGGTATCGCAGCGGCAGGATCGGCTCATCGGCGTCAGCGGTCATCTGCGTCTGCTCGGTGCCGCTCGTCGACGTGGCGAGGTTCGACGTGATGTAATCGTACGGTATGATATAGATGTCGTCGGGCGGTTGATGTAGCACAACGCGATGGCGCGGCGTGGTGTCGCCGCTGAACGCCAACTGGATCAACGTCGCCACGCGCGGTTTGCCGACGATGTAGTTGTTCGGGTACAGCCTGCGGAACTCTTGTCTGCCGATCAACGGGATGTTCCACTCGCGACTGAACGACCGCGCGTCGACCATCCTGAAGAAGTCGCTGGCGAGCGCATACTCGTCCTCGAAGTAGACGTACGTGTCGCCGCTGAGGTCCGCGCTGCCCACGTACCGGTGCGACAACGTGATCGACGTATCGCTGCCGACGGCGCTGACCTCGTAGACGTCCGTTTCACCGTTGAACCGCATCTTGCCGCCGACCTGCGCGTTGTTGAACCCCATCGTGTCGACGGCGGTGTCCCACTCCGTTGACGTGCCTGTAACGGCGGTCCGCGACGTCGAGATGTCGATGGCGACGGTGCCGGTCGTGTAGTCGGCGTGCGTGTTGAGGTAGGCGCGGCGCTCGGCCCACGGCACACTGTTGGCCGGTGAGACGTGGATATCGTGTAGCGCGATGTTCAGGAACCTGTCGGCGGCGGTGTTCGTGTCGGTGACGCCCGTCGCCTCGCGCAATCGAAACAGGAAGTCCGTACGGAGGTCACTGAACGTCGTTACCTGTGTGTCGGTTGCCAACTGTACGCTCCCTACGGCGTGATGAGACTCGCCGACCGTCGACTAACGTAGCTCTTCATCGTACCTTCGCTGTAATTGCTCGCTCTGCCAATGCGTACCATAACGCCAGGCAACGTCCCGCCGACGACACGCACGTAGCAGCCGCGATGAAACCGAACTGGAACGTCGGCAGCGTCTACGTCGGTGCTCGCAACGATGGTACGACCGCGCCACACCGGCTCAAGGCTCGCGTGATACACATCAGCGTCGAACAGCTCGATCTCGACGTCGCCGGTGCCCCCATCGAGGATCTTGACGTTGTCGACACGACCAGGACCGACGAAGATGTTCTCGGCGACGGCTGACGTGACGAGACGGTTCGTGGCAAAACGGTCAACGACGCCAACACGTAGGTTGTCAAAGGCGAACGCATCGAACAACAGGTATCCAGTGCTGGTTGTCGTCAGCGTGTTCTGCGTACCAAGGACGCCGGTGCCGACGGCGGCAGCATGATCCAGTGACGTCAGGTTGGCGACCCGATGACCGTCGAGGTACATGTCAAACACACCGGCGTCGCTCGTGCTCACCGTCAGCATCAGTTCGATCACGTGCCAAACGCCCTTGCTGATGCCCGTCGCCTGGAACGCCGATGACTCTGTACCATCGGCGATACCGAGGTCTACGACGTCGGTCGATGCGGTGATCTGCGCGCTGAGGCACGCCTCGACGGTGCCGCCCGTCTGCTGGAACTCAAACAAGTTAAAGATGTCGTTGGACGTGGCGGCGAAGTTAGGGCTGACGTACAAGGCGAACCGGACCCATCCGGTCGAGCCGTCGCCGATGTTGATGTCACCCTCGGTAACGGTGTGGTCGTTGGTGTCGCCAGGCGTGATACGCATGACGTACGCGCCGCGATACGGCGTTGGATGGCCGCTGAGTGTAGCGAGCGTCGTGAAATGTGGAAAATCAAGCAACGAGCCGGTGTCGGCCTCGCTGTCCCACTCACCGTTGGCGCCGTTGTCGAATGTCGCTGAGAATATGTACGGGTATGACATGGACGTCTCCTATTCCGTGCTGTCAGGCACGTCGGCACCATCGTCAACGTCGCTGTCAACGTCGGCGCCACCGGTGACACGTGCCTTCAACTCGGCGGCTTCGTTGAGCGTTTTAACCCGTTTTGCCGCGCGAGCATCGCGTAGAATCTTGTTACGACGTTCGCGTTCCTCTTGCGGCATGACCCGCTTCGGTCTGGGCTTTGGCTTCTCCAACGCCTCCATGCGAGCGCCAAGCGCCTTGATCTCCGATGCGATGATCGACACGGCGTTGCCCTCAACGGCGACAGCGCCATCGTCGTCGCGGTCGCGTGCTTCGGTGATCTCGTCCAGCGACGGGCCGTCAGCCGTCTCCAACGGCGAATTGAGGTTGTGCAGATGGCCGAAAGTACGCTCCCAGTTTTCGTCAGGCACGCTGGTGTACGCCATGTGACCAGGGATCTGCGCGTCGGCCATGAACGTAGACTGCCCAGGCTGCAACATCGACGGGCGAATGAGTTCGATGTTTGCGATATCCTTCGACGTATCGCCAGGATTGAGCGCGTGAACGATGTTTTTGTATTCGAGAATCGCATCCTTGTTCTTGTTCTGCCACCGCGTGTGCCAATCGACGGCACCGGCGGGGTTACGCCGCATGATCTCGTGCGGCGGCATATCCTCACGAATCGTATCGCGAAGGTGCAACAGCCGTTTGTACAGCGCGTTCTTCGCAGGGCCAGCGAGATCCGTCGGTACGGCTAACTCGTTGAGATCGCGCCGTAGTATGCGCGCTCGGTTAACCAGCGACTTTCGGCCCTCGCCTGTGATGCGCGACTGCACCCATTCAGGCTCGTTGAGCCGGTTCTCGATGTTCAGTAGTTCGGTTTCGGCGGCCTGCTGCTCCTGCACTCTCATGTAACGGAACGACTTGGACGTGATCTCGCCGCGATCCGACGTATTGCGTGTACGCCGGACCTTCGTGAGCACGTCGTTGGTTTCGGCTTCGTTGAACATATACATCGCCTCCTGTGTGATGCGCGCCGTCGAAGCGGCGCGTGCGCCGGGCCGTCGAGCCGTCGGGCCGTCGCCTACGAGTCAATCGCCGGTAGCACGTAGCCCGATGCCGTATCGGTCGCGGTACCCAAGTTGTCGAACTGCCTGACACCGTCGGCATCGACGATGGCCTCGCCAGCGGTGTCATGGTGACCGACGCGGTTGTGCGCGACGATGCCGCTGTTGGCCGTTGTATCGTTGTCGATAAGCAGGTCACCGGCGGTGTTGCCAGCCGATACGTAGTTCCACACGACGTAGCAGCGCTGCAAGTCCTTGCCGGTGGCGCACAGGATCAGCTTGCTCGCCGTGGCGGCGTCGTTGAGTGTAACGTTACCGGCGGCGACGAGGTCAGCCACGTCGGCGTTCAGCTCGATCATCTCCAGGCCGCCAGCGTCGGGCGATGTCCAGCGACAGTTGATGACACGAAGGCCGTCGGCCTCGTTGTTGGTCGTGCCGGTCGCCTTGATACATGATAGGAAGTTCTCGTCGGTCGTGTTGTCGGCGAACTCGATGCCTTCGAAGTGCGCGCCGACGGCGGTGACACCGAAGCAGGTAACGACGTCCGCGTGGCCGGACGCGAAAACGAGGTTCTTGAGGGCGACGTCGGCTGCGGACACGACCGATGTCACCGCGGTCCCGCCGTCCATGAGGAAGCGCGGTCGCTGGTTGTAGTGGCCCATCCCGATAACCGTAATGCCTGCGACGTCGAACGTGATCCCGCTCGCGCCGGTGATCGTCTCGGCATGGTTCGGCATGACGATGATGTGGTCGCCCTGGTTCGCGGTTGTCCGACCGATGGCGTAGTCGAGTGTGGCAAACGGTACAGCGACCGTGCCGCTCGACGTGTTATCCGACGCCAGCGATCCGGCGCTATTGACGAAAAACACGTTGCCGGTCGTGAAGATCGGGCCTGACCCCAACAGCGGCACACCGAAGCTCGATACGCCGTTTGGAAATGGTGTGATGGTCATGGTTATGCTCCTTATGATGGTCGTTACGGACGGTTGTCAGTCGTGATGGCCGTCAGATGCTGCCGGTCGGGTGCTGCTTCACTTTGCGCCAACCGACACGGTTCATCGACCCCGATGACGGCGACAGCTTTGGCCGCCACGAGGTCGTACGAGTCGCCACCGACGGCTTGCCGCCGCCCGACGTGCCGACGGACGGTGTCGGCGCTGCTGTCACGCGCCGTTGAGGGTTCGACGTATGAAACCGGTTAGCCATGGTTATGCTCCTGTCGGCGTCGCGATGATCGCCGTCGTCATGATCGCCGTTGTGAGGCGCGTCACTTGCCGCGCTTGTTGCCCTTGACTATGTGACCGCGCTTCGGCACGCATATCAGTTTGCCCTTGTCGTTGCCGGTCGTAATGGTCCGAACCTTCGAACCGCTACGCCGCCGTCACTGTTCGAACGCGCGTGGCATCGACCCGCCGTCGTGTCGCCGCTAGGATACCTGAGCGCCTAGCACGAAACGCCAATCCACGAACGCGTTGCCCCACCGGCTGTACACGCGCCACTTGCCGTTGAATGTCTCGAAGTCCTCAACGAACGCAAACGAGCCTTTGTCACGGTCCATCCAGATAAGGCCGCGCCCGTTTTTCATGGCCCGGCTGTCCATCAGGAACCAGTCGTTAGTGTCGGCCAGGTAGATCCACTCCTCGACCTTGTACTGGCCGAAGTGGACGTTGGCCGCGTTGGTGGCGTCGGTCGGCTTACCCTGCGACCCGACAATCTCGAACGCCGTTTCGTAGAGGTCGACCGGCACGAGCAGCGTATCGGGCATGATCCCGATGATCTCGGCGCGATCGCCGCGAAATTGCACCATCTGGGTGCGCGCCGCCGCGAGAGACGTCGCCGTGAGTGCAGTTGTCACGAGGTTATCGAAGCCGCTGGCTGTTGATGCGTTCGACGTTGTTGTGTGGCTGTTGCTGCACATCGCGACGCTCTCGCTATGCGAGTAGAAAAAGCTGTCCACGCTGAACGCGTTGGTGAACGGCCTGACCGCGTGCGACTGCCGTAGCCTGAACAGCGAACCGGCGAGGGCGCGCGGCTTCTGGTCGATGACGTTGAACAAGCCGTCGTCGAATAGCTTCTTCTCGATCTGGATACCGCTGGCGAACTCCAACGGCGTGATCGCCACATCGTAGCCCTGAAACACGTCGTCGTAGGTGAGAGCGCCGGACAACTGCGGAATCGCGCCTGTGGTGCCGACGGAGCTTAGCCGCTCGGTCTGCAACGACGCTGACATAACGTTATAGAAATCGCCGACGCGGTCTGGCACTTGAGCGTACTCTTCGTCGAAGATACGCCGGAATCGCGGGTCGAGTAGATCCGCGAAGTCGGTTGATTTAAGCATGATTGTTACCTCCTAGAACGTTGTGAGGTGCGTAATCTTCTTCGGCACTTACGCTCGCCGTGGCGATATCATGATCGCCGTCACTAGGGTATCGCCTAGTTGATGTAGACGATCTGCGCTGAAGTCGACAGCAGACGGTAGATATGGTCGTCGAGAATGACCTCGACCTCGCTGTTGTTGGTGTCACGCAGGCGTAGGTTATACACCGTACACGGCAGGCCGGTGCCGCTCGCTACGGTGCAGTCGGCCTCGGTGTAGGCGTCGGTAAGGTTCACCTGCCCATGACCGTCAGTCGTGTCAGTACCGTCGCCAGGCAGCAGCGTAAACGGGCACATAAGAAACTGATCGTTGACAGCGATCCCGTATTCGAGGTCGACCGTGAAGCCGACGCTAGTGTTCCCCGTGTGTGCATTGATGACACGCCACTCCGACAGGCCCGCTTCGTTGTCGTGGCGCTGACGGCGCCAAACGGTGCCGCCGATCATGCTGTTCGCTTGTGCGTCGCCCGACGTGATAGTGTCCGGCGTGGATGCGTCGGCAACGGTGTTCGTCATGACGGTCAGCGCCGTACCCTCGGTGCCGCCGCCCGACATCAGCAGGTTGACGATGCTGTCGGGCCGCACAGACACCTCGATGGTGCCAAGTGCGCCGACGGCTGGCGTGGCGCTGTAAGTCGCCGTGCCCATCGTGACGCCAACGACGTCAACAGCGGTGGTCTCAGATGCGTTCGGGATGATCCCGTTAGGCGTCGCGGCTGTTGCCATCGCGATGACACCAGCGGTCCCGAACGTCGCGCCGATATGGTATTCACGTATGATCTCACCGCCGACGCCGTGAATGTTTCCTGATACTCTCATGGGCGTATTCTCCTTTTGTCGGTAATGTTGAGGCGCGCCGACGGCTGCCGACGCGACGAATTGGATTGCGTGATCTTACGTAGCAGTGATAGCTCTTCGCCCATGCGCTGGCGTTGGCGCCAACGTCGACGGGCCTCGGCAGGGTCCATACTGACCTTTGCCCAGAGTTCCTCAGCGACGTAGAAGGTGCCGCCGCCGCAGTTGACGGTCGGCTGCTTGCAGTCGTTGCACATGCCGTTCGCCATGAAACCGCTGGTGACGCCCGACGGGTCCGGCACGAACCGCTTGCGGTACTTATTACGCTTCGGGTTAAACTTATGATCGCACCATTTGCACAGCAGGATGCCCTTGCGTCCGTCCGTCTTCTCGGTGATCCACGACGCCGCCGACTGATACCCATGCGCCTTCGTTCGACGGCCAGAATGCTCCATCGCCTTGAGGTGTTCGCGCTTGTTGAAACCTTCGCCCAGGCGGTGATACTTCGGGACTGCTGCTGTGATACCCACGGTGATGATCGTTGCGCCGCCGCTAGACCGTCAGTTGGCCGACGGACAGGTACGACGCCTCCTTCTCCATGTTCGCCTTATCGAAACCGCGCCGTTTCCAGTGCTCGACGTACTTTTGTGGCACGGTGTACGTCTTGCCGTCGGCGTGCTTGATGGTCATCGCGTTCGGGTCACTGTGACGTCGACCGCCGTCGCCACGATTGCCGCCAGACTCAGCGTGGTTGGCACCGGCCCGACGCCGGTCGCCGCCCGCCAGTTCGGTACGCTTCTTGAACCGGTCGAGCGGGCCAAGCACAGTACGTATGGCGAGCACCTCGGTACGGATGTCGTCGGGATGGCCTTCGCCACGCAGTTTACGGAACTCACCGGCGATGTCCTTGAAACGCGGGTGTTCGCCGGTCCCCAACGACGGTGCCAGTTCCTTGTATGCGGTGATTTCGCGGCTGGCGATGTCAAGCTGGCGGCTGGCCGACGCCTCACTACGGTTTGCATCGTCACGTTGCTTGAAGCTGTCCTCTACACGTTGGCTGTTCAGGATGTCCATCGCTTCCACGACGGACCGTCGGCCTTCCTTCACATCGGTGTCGAGTTCTTGCACGGTTAGGCGACGATTGCCGTCGTCTGCGCGGTCAGCGGTTGAATCGGCGGGCCGTTGGACGTCGCGCTCCAGCGTCGCTGCACGCTCTTCGGCTCGGATTCGCGCCTCACGCTCCACAGCGAGAGTGTTCTCGGTGCGTTTGCGCAGGCGGTATTCCTTACGACCGCGAATAAACCCAGGATGATCGCCTCCAGGCTCGCCTTCGTCGCGCAGGTCGTTGTCAGCGCCGTCGCCGGTGCTGACGTCGCTGGCGTCGGCGTTAGGGTCGCCGTCGAGATCGCGATCATCGTCTAACGGTGTAATGTCGTCTTCTTTGGTGGTCATAACTGCTACACCCCTTCTGGCACCATGATAGGCGCCGCGTCGATAGGCTGACGTTGCCGCGCCGCCATTGTGACGGCGAACGCACGAGCGAACGTAGTAGTGGGGGTCGTCGGCTAGGATCTAGCCGCTGACGGTGCTGACGGTAGTAGTAGGCTGGTTGCCGCTGTCGACGCCGCTGTCGGCGTGATTGACGTCGTCGTCGGTAAACCGATACGTCACGATTGCCTTGACGATATACGCGCCCTGGCGATCGTAGAACTCTTCGAAATAGTGCTTGGATGGGCGTTGGCCGTCAGTACCGACGAACGTCTCGACGGCGCACTTGACGGTGGTCACGTCGGTTGCGATGTCTTTGAGTCGTAGCTGTTGCTGTTCGGCCATGAGGCGTCTCGTCGTGGCGTCGTTAGCCGCGCCGACGTAGTTCGAACGGGCCGTTGCCCCGACGACGTATGGTGCCGGTTGACGGTCGCGATGCGTTCTTGCGTGACGCGACGTTAGCAGGCTGCAATGCTAATGGATTGGACGTGATGATGTTGACGCTGCGGTAGGTGGTACTGTTACCAGGAGTGCCCGAACGGCCCGTTCTATTCGACATTGACGGCTCCCTTCGACGGCTGCGACGCTTCATTGGCTGCGTCGCGCGTCAGTTGCGTCATCTCGGCGAACGCTTTCTCGCCTCTATTGACCAGCACACTAACAAGGTTAAGTACGTCTGTCAACGCGGCGGCACGGCCACGATGGCGAGCGTGTCGCACGAAGGCGCCGCGCAGCTCGGCATCGGTCATGTTGGGGCCGTCATCGACGATGGCTGTCGCTGCCGCTGTCGCCTCGCTGTCGTGGCGTTGGCGCAGCGACTCGACGTGCTCGCAGAACATGTTCCAGCGCGGGTCGCTGACGAGTTCGCTGGCCGCTACGCCGACGAGGTGTGTCAGTCGCTGCTGTTCGACGGTGCGCGCACGCTCGTCCTTGCCGCGTCGTCGCTGTAACTCGTCGTAATCACTGCGGTTGATGGTCACGATACGTCTCCCGATGGCTCGCTGCCGTTGGGCGTCGTACAAACGTGGGCGTCGATGTCGCTGCCGAACGTCGGGTTGCCGGTGAATCGGATCGCAGTACCGCAATGATCGCAGACGGCGTCATCGCTGCTGCCGCGCTTCGTGAACGACGGCGCGGCGGCGGTAGCAGCGCGCACTGGTGACGGCGTCGGCTCATTGGGCATCGCTAGGTTCCATCAACTGCTTCAACGGCTCGACCATGCACAACGGTACGACGATGTTGATACAACTGTTTGTGTTTTCACCTTTGAACTCGCCGTCGGTTACTTTAACGTACACCTCAAGGTGATACGCGCCGTCGTGCATCTCATGATATAGGTGCATGTTGAGGTCGTCGTTATTGAATATCGCCGTCGTGCATCGCGTACTCATCGCTAGGCTCCATCGGCGCCGCCCGTCGGTTCGACGGTGCCGCTGTCGAGGCCGTTCGACGGCGACGGTTGCTCAACGTCGCTGTCGAGTGTTGTCGGGACGCCGCCAGCGTCGCCGGTGCCCGCGTCGCCTCCGCCTCCGCCAGCCATGCCCTGTTGTAGTTGTTGGGCGGCGGCGGCCAGTTGTTGTTGGCGCTGTTCCTGCTGGAATCGTTGCTGAACGCTGGCGATGTAGAACCGCCAGATGTTTAGCTCTTCGCGGGTGTCCACGTGGCCGAAGTCGTCGGACTGCTGGAACTCGACGAGCTTGCGCAGGTGGTCGGCGATCGGCTCGACGGGCGTGCCGTTGGGGATCTCGCCACTCAGCACAGCGGATATCGCCTCTTCGGCGGTGATGGCGGGGCCGCGTTCTTCGTCGGCTGGCGGCATGACGTACTTATCGGGGTCTTGGTTGAGCGCCTCGATGTAGTCACGGAAGATGCGGTGCGCTGTCGCTGGCGTCGTGATGCGTAGCTGGAGGGCGAGCGGCGTAATCAGGACGCCCATCATGCGCTCGTCGCCTTGGCGCAGGTCGGACATCCAGAGCGCGGTCTGCAGCGTGTTCACGTAGAGGTTGGCGTGGCTCAGCATCGCCCCTTTCGAGATCCCGGTGGTGCCGCCCGTGTATTGCAGGATCGCGGTATCGCGCTCGGGCTCGATCTCGATGCGGGCATAGTCGCCGTCGTTGTTGAGCAGCTCCTTCCCATCTACATAGAGCTTGCTGCCGTCATCGCTTTCGG
>NZER01000087.1 GCA_002690445.1 Candidatus Pacearchaeota archaeon | reverse complement strand
TCGGCCAGGCAGACACCATGGTGATCTGCTTGCACTGCGACTGGGAGTACTGGTACGACTCCAAGTCGGAGTCGTCCTCGGACGTGGCCGGCAAGGCGATGGACCGCCACGAGTTCTGCTGCTAACCCTTCTCAACCAACCCAGCCTGGGGCAGTCTGGGATATCAACCTGCCCCACACTTAGGAGACAGAACCATGGAAGGTGCATACCTGACTCTGCTCGACTGGATCCTGCTCATAGGAGTGGGTGGCCTGGCCATCTACATCAACGTCATCCGCAAGACCTAGCGGTCTGAGGGTGCGCCCTGAGTAATCGGGGCGCCCCTCCCAACCCATCCCCCCTTTTATCCTGGCCTTGGGGAATCCCAAGGCCAGGATGGGCAATCATGCCCACGCTTGAGTCCTATACCTTGGAGGAGTCAATCATGCCTGCCTATGCCAGGTGGGCTTGCCTCCACCAAGGGCGGGTCGCTGACCTGCTCTGGTGGTGGTGGGCGGAAGCGGGCGACGAGGACAAGTTCTTCGTCGCCTTCGGGGCCTTCACGATCGGACTGATCGTGGGGGCCCTCGTTGGCCTCTGGGTCACGTTGTGACCCGGGGGCCGTCCCCCCTCACCCCCAACACCCTCCCCGGTACTGTCGGCCGTATTGGCCTGCCGGGGGGAAACAACCAAGGCCACAATCGCGTGGCTGAGGAGTCAACCATGAGTAAGCGTACGTCCACGAACCACTTGTCCCACCTTCGGGGCAAGATCGAAGCCATCCGCACCCTGAAGAGGGAGCGGGACACGGGTTGGACAAATCTCGTCAACGCACTGGGCGAGGTCGCCAAGGCCCAGGACGAGATCGACAAGGTCGCCCGGGAGGCGGAGGCGGAGGTCGAGGAGAGGTGGGCCAACTTCGCCAAGCTCTTCCACGTCCTCGCCGGGATCTACATCCGGCACCGGGAGGAGCTGCAGGCCAATCTGGACGGCCTGCGCCGTGAGGGTGAGGTCCTGGACCGGAAGATCGACGCCCAGGCCATCACGGTGAGGGGCGAGACGAGCGATTACCGGGCGCTCCAGCGGGAGTTCCAGGTCGCGACGGAGACCAAGGCCGAGGCCCAGGCCCTCGTCGATGACGAGGACATGTGGGCGGAGCTGGCACAGGCGGTGTCGGCCGAGGAGATCATCGCCCTCTGCGAGGAGGCCCAGGGTGAGCTGGATGACGCCAAGGCCAAGCTCTCGGTGCTCGCCCAGCGCTTCTCCGTCCTGAATGCGGATAGGAAGAAGGCTGAGCTCTCCGGGGCTGCCAAGGAGCTGCGTCGGCTGAAGGGACAGAGGCGTCAGGTGGAGCGTGGGGTGGACACCCTGACCCACACCATCCGGCTCGCCCGCATGCCCAACCCGCCGAGGAGTGAGGTGCCCCCGAAGGTCGTCTACCGACACTCGGCCCCGGACACCCAGGTGGAGGAGGCCTTCTCCTCAGATCAGGTGGTCCTGGAGGAGACCATCGAGCACCTGTCCAAGAAGGAGCGTCGGCGTCAGCGGGTCGCCGAGGTCGATTCCCGGCGTCACGGGAACGGCCCCGGTCAGGAGTACCGGGAGCGCGAGTCCAAGCCCAAGCCCAAGACCGAGAAGAAGGGCAAGGGCAAGGGCAAGGACAAGGTGAAGACCAAGTCCCGCAACAAGTCCCGCTAGGCGGGGCTGTCACCATGATGCCCCACCTCTTCGGAGGTGGGACATCATTCCCATCCATTCATCCGCCCACCGCATTTGCCAGGTGGGGGGGAAGGAAGGAATCAATCATGAGTTACCACGACGTTGTCCGGAAGGCCTTCGACAAGGCCAGCAAGCGCACCTTCACCATTCACCGCCTGGGCAAGGACAAGGTCCAGGCCACGGTCACCTGGTGGGACGACCCAAACCTCCTCGCCGTCGGCGTTGAGGTGAAGACCGACGAGGACGGGACGGTGAGGATCACCATTCCCATCTTCGCGGGGATCACACACGTGACCGAGGCGGAGGCCATCAAGGTCTTCCGTGTCAAGACCGACCGGAAGGGCCAGTTCGAGGCCCGAGAGGAGAGGAAGTAATCATGCGTAATCACATCGCAACGTTCGCGTGTCCCTGTCCCATCTGTGGGACGACCATCAACGTCGGGGATGGCATCCGTCCCCCGGTGCCCCCGGAGCGGAGGTGGTCGCACGTCTCCTGTTACCCCTCGGGCGTGAGTCTGAGGAAGAAGGTGGAGGAGATCATCCAGCAGCGCCACGCGGGATGGGAGGAGGAGGCGGAGGAGGACATCCGCGTCTGCTTCTGTGGGAAGTGTTCCATGTGCGCAGCCTACGACGATGGGCCGTGTGGGATGTGCGGGCTGCACATCACGGACTGTGTCTGTGACGTGGAGCAGGCGGAGACGGACATGTCCGACACCAAGGACGTGATGCACTCCACCCGTCGGTCCTGCGGTTGCATGGACAACCAGGATCACAGTGTGGATTGCCCTGTGATGGGAACCGGCTTCCCAGTGCACCCGGCCCTGCCCGAGAGGCCGAGGAAGGCGCTCCTGGAGGAGGATGAGTCGATGTTCGACTCGGGACTGAAGAAGAACCTGGCCCCCAAGAGGGTCTTCGTCGGTGGTCGTTGGACCACCATCTGGGTTACCCCCAAGGAGAGGAAGTAAATCATGCATGAGAACAACATCCATCACCTGCTCGCCGCAGGTTACCGGCTCGTGAAGTGTCTCAGGGACCACCACACGGACATTCCGGGCATGAGCCCCTGCTATGGCTCGGACGGCGACGATCACAACGCCATCATCTTCTGGTGGTATGCGTGCAACACGGCGATCCGAGAGGGCATTAGCCCTTTGGGGGCAGCGTACAGTGAGATCATCGATCAGGTCGGTGAGCTCACCCACGGGTGTGTCGATTTCGAAGACGTGCCCGGATATGAGCTGCTGATGGAGGAGGACGACTTCGACGAGGAGTTCTGCTTCCTCGGTGAGTGGTCCCTGCCGGAATGGTCCCACGTGATGCAATTGTGGGGTCGCATCCTTCTCGAAGATGGGGATCCCCCTTTCTTCGATGAGCACTTCATTTACTTTCGCCGGAAGTAAGGAGGACTGAATCATGCTGCTCGACCACGTGAAGCGACTGGGAAATACGATCAAGCGCATGAAGGGCCTCGCAGATAGCGATGAGCCCATCCGTCAGGAGACCTTCGAGGCCTACGCTCAGATCTTGTCCGGCAAGATCGAGCCGGTGGTGCAGGAGACCACGGAGGTCATGGAGGTCTACTTCGGCTTCATGAAGGAGGTGATGGATGGGCCGACGCCCGTCTACGTGTCTATCAATACCTACTGCCCACCCATGGAGGGCTGTGGGGCTTCCGGTGGGGTGAACTTCCGGAAGTTCGAGTCCTTCTCCGCCATGAAGAAGGCAGAGTATCAGGAGTGGGACATCGAGGCCCAGACGACCTTCACCATCATCACGGAGGAGGAGTATCAGAAGGGAGAGGACCGCTCCTGGGACCGTGACCAGGAGGAGATTGAGCGTGGCAAGGCTGAGGCTGAGCTCCGCTCCACTGAGCGTCGCATCTACGGTGAGGCTGTCGTGGATGCCTGGGAAGCCGAGAAGGACATGAAGGAAGGACTGGAATCATGAGTAAGTCGACTGCCGATCTGAAGGCGAAGAAGACGAGCAAGACCACCACGGCCAAGCCCAAGGCTAAGGCCAAGACTCGGAAGGAGTCAAGCATGAAGGCTAAGACCGCGAAGAAGGACAAGGTGGCTGACACCACCGCCAAGGCGATCAAGGACATCGACACCAAGGCCCCGGCCGAGCCCGAGGCGCCCAAGTGGAATACGTGGAAGGACAAGGTGCTGGGCAAGAGCCTGGTCACCCTGGTGGGTGCCTGGAAGGTGCGAAAGAGCACGGGCAAGGACAAGGACGGGAAGAAGGTCGTCCGTGAGTCCCTCTCCTTCGTCCTGGACAAGGACGCCACCGTGGACGCCCTGAAGGACCTCGCGGGTCAGGAAGACATGGTTGGGGAGCTGGTCAACCCCGGCATCCTGCGCCACGTCCCGACCCTGGAAGGCTTCATTCGGAGCCTGCCCGTGGAAAAGGCTTGGGCCAAGGGGATGCCCGTGAACTCCATCGTGGAGATCCCGATGACCCAACGGTTCTGGGGAGCCGTGTCCTTCGCATATCGCGGAGGAGTGAATCAGGTGCGCTACAGCCTGGACATGGAGGATCAGGTGAAGTTCCTGGTCACCGTCCCGGATTACGAGCTGCGGGGGAAGGTCACCCTCACCCAGCTGCACAGGACGTGCACGGAGGGTCCGGATGAGGGCAAGGAGTACACGTCTCTCGCCCTGGTCTGGGAGCCCGAGGTGGACAGCCTGCCCTGGATGCTGATGGACAACGAGGTGACGAACCTGGCCGTCCGGATCAGCTTCCCGAGGGGTAGGAAGGGTTCCGCACGTCGGGTGAGCCTGGCTGCCTACTCCTTCGAGAAGAAGGATGAGGAGACAGGTGCGGTGGAGAAGATCTGGAAGCAGAGCGTCTTCAGCACTCCGGAGGGAAGTGTGTTCTTCCGCATGCTCCGCACGCCTGCCCTGACCATCACCGTAGGCTGAACCTAGCCTACACACCGGTGCCCCTGCCTTCGGGTGGGGGCACCACGTCCTGGAGTTAATCATGAGTAAGTTGAAGAAGCGAATCGACCGCCTGCTCGCCTGGGTCCGTTGGAAGAAGGAGAACTCACACATTGCGATTCTGGACAAGGCAGAGGTGGAAGCCATCGCCTCACGTCCGGGACCGGCTGTGGAGTTCACCGACCTCCAGCGGGGGAATAACCCGAATGACCCGAACGAGGATGTGGCAATCCTGCGGGAGTGCTACAACTGCAAGTGGTGTTGGAGGGAGTGGAGCCCCAAGGGTGTCCTAACTCGTGCCACATGTAACGCCGGCATCTGGCTCAGGCCTGAGGTCATGGTTCCGATGTATCGGGTGGACGATGAGGGATACCTGGAGGCCGTGGGTCACAAGGAGGCCTGGGATAACATCCATGAGGTGTGGGAGACTCAGCCTGAGATCATCGACTTCATGCTGGGAATCACCCCTCGGAAGGATCCCTGGCTGAATAAGGTGGCCCGGTCCCTGGATCTCAGCAGATCCAAGTACTGGTGGAGGCAGTTGGAGATAGCCTTCGACCGGGACATGGGCTTGATCAGGGAGTTCGTGGAAGAGTCACTCATGACGTTCCGACGACTGGGCATCTACCCGTTCAAGTTTGAGCGGGCTGCCTGGGAGGAACACATGCTTGTGAATCGCCACAACCTCTGGTCAACCACACCGGATGGGTATCCGAAGAGGATCAACATCGACCTGGAGGTTGGTGACCTGCTCCGTGGGACGGCAGTTCGGATGGTGTCGGATGTGACTGGCTCGGATAAGAGCTGTCAGCTCCACATCCTGAAGAACCCGCCGTTCTGGAACAACCTCTTCGGGAATAAGGGAATTCCCAGGCGTCGCCTCACCACCAGGACCAAGGAAGGGAAGGTGGATGTGGTCGCTGCCACGAAGAGCATGGCCAAGGCCCTGGCGGAGAAGCACGGGGAGCACTTCATCCGTTGGGATGAGAAGACGGGCGCCATCATGGTCCTGTGGACGACCAAGATTAAGCGCACCGCATTCGAGCACTTCAAGCTCATCTCCTCGGATAGGCAGAGTCGCTGTCTCTCCAATGCGGAGAGGAAGGGTGTGTTCGACTTCTGGAAGGTGCGCCCACCGGTGAGGATGGAGCCCGTGACTGCCCTGATAGGTGGTGACGACGTTCCGACCCCACCTCAGCCTAAGCCCGAGCTTAAGGCTCTCCAGATCACCTGGAAGGAGCTGGAGGCATTCCCTGCCCGGGTTAAGGCGAGGAAGGTGGCTGAGGCTAAGGCTAAGGCTGAGAAGGCTGAGGCTAAGAAGCTGGCCCGATTGAAGAAGGAAGGGAAGCTCCCACCCGGACCAACCTGCCCACTCTGTGGGATTGAGGTATACTCCGACCCTGCCAAGTGCAGGCAGGAGTGGCTCTGGATGGAGACCCACTACCTGGACGAGGATGGGGTGATGTGTGCTCTGTCCTACTACGGGCATCTCAAGCATGAGTTGCCTGAGGAAGAAGAAGAATGCACATCGTGAAAGGAGAGGAAGAATGCACATCGTGAATAAGAAGACGCACAGGACCACGAGCAGGGACATCTACATCGGGAGACCGAGGGGGGGAGGGAACGAGCACTTCGGGAATCCGTTCACGCATCTGGGCTATGGTTCGGGAGTTGTCAGGCTAGGCTCCCGGCTAGAATGCGTGCAGGCCTACCGTGACTGGCTGTTGGGAAGAGAATGGGGACATGTGGAGCCATACAGAAGGGATTGGATC
>NZER01000086.1 GCA_002690445.1 Candidatus Pacearchaeota archaeon | reverse complement strand
TAATCCAGATTTGTATGATGGAGGTAGTGGATATATCCTAGTTGGGGATAAGGTAGAACCCAAAATTGGATTGTTCAGATTTCCAGTAGCCGAAAAACCTACTTATGGCGACGCGAATCTTAAGTCTGGTTCTTTGGGATTCTATAATATATCTACCAGCAGCAATTCGGGGTCTAATTTACCAGCATTTTCAATTTACAAAATGAAAACCTCAGCCGATGGTATAGACTGGGGCGCTGGCGGCTCTATCAATCCTGTTAAAAGAGGAAAGGTCATTACTGGAGTCGTTGCTTCTTCTACAGCTAGGATTAATGAAATTAGCGGAGCACGCACTAATATAGTAGTAGATACTAATGTAGGAACTATTGAGGTGGGAGATACAATAACAGGCACAGGAATACCAGCTGGTGTTACCGTAGCTACTGTAACAGACCAAAACAATTTGGTAATGAGTTCATCATTAACTTTAGGTAATAATTTAGACCTAATCTTTACAGGAGCAATAGATGATAGAATAACCGTAGAAAACCATCAACTCAAAACGGGAGAACCTATTACGTATTCTCCGTTTGTAAGATTTTATGGAGACGCGGCTTTAACTGGTATAGATAGAGAAATTGAATACTTTGCTATACGAATAGATGATAATGTATTACAATTTGCAGAGACTGCCGCTCTTGCTATAGCAGGAACAGCAATAAACATAACTACAGCTACAGCTGTAGCATTTAAAAATGTACTTGTTTCCCCTCCTATTAATGAAAATAGATATGGTTATTTACGTTCTAGAAAATACAGGTCGGATATACATGTAGTGTCTTCGTGGGCTAATAATTATGAATCACTAGTAGAGAATTTCGATGGTTCCCAAAGAAGGGAGTCTGAATTAGAATTTCAATCTATTCAGAGAAACGTCATCCAAAGAGATAAACAACATTTATCAAATGACACTAAAGATTTCGGGGACCAAATTCATGCTTCTAAAGCTGAAGATTCTTCACCGAATTGCACGCACTCCGAGTCTGAGCTGAAAGGAGACTATGCAACAACTGTTGATGGAAAGAAGAAAATGTATCTATCAAGCCACCAAACCAATTCAGACGGAGGAGGATGGTGGGGACTTAAGAAGAGCGGTAAGAAAAGCCCTTCTCATTATGTTAGGAAAAGGGTTCCGTTCAAATCAGCGACACCTAATCCCGATGTAAAATATGACGGAGAAACATTAATTGGTAGAGAAAGATATGGGGATGAAATAACCCCTATGAACTCTATTTTCCATACCGTTAGGGGAGCAAGAGAATTTCAACAAGCATCAGAGTCAGAAGAAGGAGAAAACATATTACAGGCCACGGGAGCCGTTAGATTTAGTACTGAGAAAAAATTGACGGGTGGACAGTCCTGTAATTTTTATCATTTCTGGAAATATCAGGGAGAGGGAGTGGCTTATACTTCTCCCCATGGTTTTAATAACGCAAAGTATCTAGAATTATTTAAAGGGCAGGAATGTATGGTTCAATATAAGAATTTACCATGCCCATCAGTTACTATGGGTTTAGCAATGCCAAATGAATTAGTTGGGTTTGAGGGGGCAGGACAATTACCTCTGGGTGATGGTGATTCAAATTCAGAGGCCCAGAATAAGGTATGGGACACTCAAACAATGAGCTTAAAAATAACAATGAATATAGCGAAGATGGCGAAGGCGTTTTCAACCAATGAGGTTTCTGGCAGTGATGGTACACCTTCTATATCTGATGATAAGGATGATATAATTTTAAACAGAAGAGGTATGTTTGTTTGCCTATCTGCCTCACCGGTAGGAAAGGGAGAATCTTTATATGAATTTATAACTAGGTTGGGTGGTAGAGGTGATTCTACATACAATGATGCTACTAATTGGACAGACCATAAACCTATTTCACGCCCCATGGCACAAAATGGTGTTATAGAAGATAATACCACTGATAATTTATCCGCTATGGCTTTTTGGGTAGTTAATACTTCACTCGGTCTTCAAGTTATACCCTTACGTCCCGGCGCAAGTACTTATTTTTCGACCCAGTCTCAATATTACGATACTCGTATAGATAGGACTAATGAAGATTTTTATCTTAAAAATTTATATAATTCCGAGGCATCTGATGCATTTATTAAATCTGTACAAGAAGATATTGGAACAGATTTAGGAGAAGATGAATGGGCCGATTGGATAATAAGGTATTCACCTGTGACCAAGAGTGCTAATTTACATATAGTCTCTAGAGACGGATTCGAACTTTTACCCGCTTCTATCGACGACACAGAAGAAACTAATAGTAAGGACGGAATGGAGCTGACTAATATCAAAGAAGAAAGATTTTCGATGCCACAAGCGCAATGCCCCGTTGCCGACCCCGGCGTTTTTACATCATCTTCTCATGGGTTATCGGATGGCGATGCCCTTATATACCATGACGGTGGGGGCACGAGGCTAGCATCTTCTCCGGCTGTTTACGATGCGGTGCGGATGTATGTTGAAGTTATTGATGCAAATACATTTTACTTACATGAAGAGGCTACTACTGCGATAGCTCATACTACTGCTAACAGAGCAGAAATTACAGGGGCCGGAAACGATGCACAATTTTTCTTCAAGGATGATGTAGGAAGACTGGGTCACGACCCGTCTAGCTGGACTAAGAATTTATCTATATGGACCTTTAATTCGATGTCTAATTATTCAACCAATACCAGTGGTCAGGCGGACGATTGGTTCCATGGTGATGATAATGCTGATATGGAAACCAGTATCTTTATAGATTCCATTAGTGTAAATGGTATTAATATGTCCCATCAAAATAATACACTCTCTGATGATAATGATTCTTCTACAATAAGAATAGCGGGTGGAGACAACACAAATGCTACACTGTGGGGGGAAGGCCAAAGATTCACAAATAATTCTGCTTCAATGGCTAAGATTGGGAAAAAATCAGACAGCTTTATATCTTTAGGCTTTGAGGACCCATCTCAAATTTCATCGGAACATCTATGTAAAAAATCATGGAGATATTTATATTGGCAAGGTTATAATAGTTCAAATCTTACTTCTGACGGTCCTATAGCGTGGACTGCTGGCGGTACTTTACCCGCCGATACTTATTTAGATACGGCATCAATAGAAGGCGATGAGAACCGTGATTGGTTTTCGCCTGTTGACCAAACAAATTGGACCGATGCTAGATTTGACGAAGCTTATAGTGAGACTTGGTACCACGATGCTGGTTCTCCTTTTACATATTCTACACTAGTGTCTACTTGGTCCAATACAGAGGCGGCTACAGCCGCGGTCAATGTGTCCGGCGGTATGGATGATACCACTGCTTTGGTAGTAGATACTAACGTAGGAACAATTAAAGTGGGAGACGTAGTAACAGGTACAGGAATAGTAGGAACTCCTTCTATAGTAACTGTAACAGACCAACAGAATTTAGTGCTGAGTTCGAATCAAACTTTAACTGATGATAGAACTTTATACTTCAACAAAGTAAGTCCGGTAACAACCCCATCTTGGGCAGTTTCCTATAGTGACGCTCATGTAAGTTTAGGAGCTCAAGTTTCTAATGAGACCCTAAATCACAGAAATCTTTATTATAATAGAACTACTCAGGCGGCTACAGCCAACAAGGTTGGTACAACAAGTAGTACTGCTCTGGTAGTAGACGGCAATGTAGGAACCATTGAGGTAGGAGATGTAATACAAGGTACGGGAGTAGCATTTGGGACTACTGTAGCAACCGTAACAGACCAAAATAATTTAGTGATGAGTTCATCACAAAGTATATCTAATGATGTACCTTTAAAATTTGTAAATAATGAAAAAAGTGGTGGAGCAGGGACGGGAGAGCGTATGTTCATTACTTCGCCCGGAATAGGAGTAACTTTCCGTGGACAAACTGATGTCCATTCACCGGGCAGCCCCAATGAAATTGTAATATATGGAGGTTCTTATGGTTCCACAGCTCATAATTGGAGCACGGGTCACAAGGTTGTTTATTATAATAATGGTCTGGGCAATATTCAAATAGGAGGAGAAGATGCAGAAAGTGTGGACAATACTTTCAGAGACACCCCTACAATTTATTATATCGTTAATAACACTGTAGGAGACGCTAATAAGTTTAAATTAGCATCTAGCTATACTAATGCAATAGCAGGTACTACTTTAACTGTAGGAGATTCTTCTTCAGACGCTTTACACGTCTTCTATGATTACGATTATTATGTTAATAAAAAATACTGGATGAATGGTTGGGAATCAAAAGGTTTTTCAAGACTGATGCTACAACCCACACAAAACGCCACCACAGCTGTAATTAAACCTTATTATATAGATAATTTGGGTGAAGGGGGAGGTTCTGGTTATTCCACCCCATCCTACACGGACCTAATTCCAACAGCTACAACTAATGGGGATGGACTGACTTCTTTATATCTTACAAAAAGGGAAAATATACAATGTTCGGCTAAGGTATTGGAAGTATTGGAAAAACCCAGCACTGAAATAACAGACGCGTCATCTGGAAAAATGGGTACAATAACTTTAAAGGTAGACACAACAGAACCTCTTTTTTCTACGGTAGGTACTACATACAGGGCTTATTTAATAGCTAAAGGAACCATCACCAAGGGAACAGCAGCTTCAGGACAACATTGTATTGGTGAAGGAACCGTCCACACAGACGGGTCTACTATAGGGGGTGATGTTGATAATTATAAATCTGGTTTAACTATTTCTTTTGTAGACCATGATGTTATTACTATTGATGGTTGGAGCGGTTATGGTAGTACGGGAGATATAAATTTAATATCGGATGACAATTTACCTTCATTGTGGATTGGCCCTGAAAAATATTGGGTGTATTTCAAGATTACTAATAGAACTGGTGACACAGCAGATACATTCAGAACCTTACCCAATAAAACTTATCGCACACTGGAAGTTGTTTCTCCATATGGTGGAGATTCTACTACTTGGGCTGATAATGATGCTTGGGGAACTCCCGGTGCTACCTTTAATGAATCTACTGCTAATTTCGAGACTGTGGGAGGTATACCTTCTGCATATGTTAATCAATGGATGCCCCAACCCGATTTAAATCCCTCAGAAACTATATTCGATTTGCAAGATTATGGATTTGGGGCACCGGCAGCTGCTAAGGATGATGATTCATCGGCATGGAACGGTGTCAGAGGAGGACAAGCGGGTAGTTTTGTACCAAGAGATAACCAAATTAATATGGTCAATATGCCAAAAGTTTTTAATGTTGGAGAAAAAAAGGTGGAGGGAGATTATTTGGACTTAGCTTTAACTACTGATGATGAGTCTATTGATTCAACTTTAGTAGTGTCTTCTACCGACAATGTTTCTTTACCCAAACCGTTTTTATTGACGGTATTTGAAGATGTTAAACCAGCCAATCCTACAGGATTTAAGGTGACTCCTTTTGAAAAAGATGCCTTTTTCCCTGAATTTAAATGGGCAGCGGCGGACGGAGATTTATGGTATGGATTTATAATTCTTGATGATATGCCTATTAATAGTCAATACCATCGTTCTATTCTACATGTACCGTTAAATGAGGATTTGAGAAATACTTCATCTTCCTATGATGATACTAAAGGTTGGTATTATGCTGATTCTACATCTCCAGTGATTTATGGTTATAGATATTATAACACTTCCCTTGTTGACCCAGATAGAAGACCCCTTAATAAATTAGATGCTTCTACTTGGTCAACGAATTTTGCTTTATCGGGAGGAGGTACAGAGAAAATTACAGCCAAAGAGATAAAAATATATGATAATGTGGAAGGTTTGGCGGGTAATACTAAGTATTTTGATAAAGATGGTGGTAATTATATAGAATTTCCATTCTCAGCAACAGTAGCAGCTAATTCAGCATTTACTTATCCAAGAGATGAAATGAGTGTGCTGGCGCATGTTACACCTGTTTCTTGGGCTGATTCTGGTGAAAGGGCTTATATAGCCTCTTTTAACGAATCTACAGATACTACAGCTAATTTTGATGCTTGGGGTTTATATATGGACGACGAAGGACGCGTGAATGCCTTTGTGGGAGCAGAACCAGATGATGGAACTCAATCCACATTTATTACATTAAAATCAACCACCAAGATGCCAATAGATGGGACTCCCACCTGTGTTATTTTAACGGTAGATACTCAAATTCATTCAGGCAACGTAAAGTTATTTATTAATGGTAGGTTGGAAGACCAAACTGGCTTACGAGGAACCCTTTCTACGAATAATTGGCCTACGGATTCTTTAG
>NZER01000085.1 GCA_002690445.1 Candidatus Pacearchaeota archaeon | reverse complement strand
TTCTGAATCTTCCAAATTCATTAAAAGTATTGCTTTTTCTTTTTGGAGATTAAGCATTCCTGCGTTATGTTTAATTTCTAGGTTTGCCCACAACAAAGTTCCTATTACCAAAAATAACATTGATAAATAAATGTAAGAATCATAATCAACTATTTTTGTAAGGATATTTTTGAAGCCGCCTTTAATTTTTGAAAGTATTTTCATGGCTTTATTTATTACACCATAAAATATATCTTTATCCGTCTTTAAGTTTTCTTAATTGCTCTTTGAGGAATTTTTTAGTAGAAAGAAATACTTCTTTGCATTTTTTGCATTTTAAGACTTTTTTTGTTTTACATTTGTATTGTTCTTTTTTGCATTTTTTATCGGATTTAAACAATCCTTTTGAGTGCTCACACTCGATTTCCGTTGTGCCTTCTTCTAGATAAGCTTCTATACACGGAAGACAATACGGGCACGCATAAAATTTAGCCTTGCTTCTCATGGTGTATTATTACACCTATTTAGGGTGGATTTATAGCTCTTCTATTCTCTTTGCTTTATCATCTATAAGCAAATCATAGTGAGGTTTTTGATATTTGCCTTTCGTGCCAGTATGCAAATCGTGAAATTTACAGCCCCAACATTTTAGTTGTGTGAATGTATAAGAATAATAATCTTTTTGGGAAACAGAACCTCTTGCCGTCCAATAAACAATCTTCCATCCTTCATCATGTAATTTATTTATTTTGGCAATATTGTCGTAATCAGGCTTGGCCAGATCGTATCTTCTTTTGTCATCATAGAAACAAATCGTTTCGTCTATGTCAACCAATGCCACCTTTTGTTCTCCTTCTGAAGAGAATCTGTCTGCTTCGTGAAATTCCATAATTATTTTTCCTTACTATCGTGTTCTGGCATCATGGCTCTAATTTCATCTACCAATTCTAAATCTTTGCATTCGTCCGCGCTAATCCACCAGTCTTTTCTATCCCAATTTCTTTTAATCTTCTGTTTAGATAGTTTAGACCTTTTGGTAAAAATGTCAACAATTCTTTGTTCTACTCTTTTAACAAATCTTACTTCGTCCTCAATTTCAAATGTTTTCCCATGAGCCCCAAAGGCTGCACGGTGGATCATCATCCAACTTTGGTGGCCAATCCATCGCACATCTCCAGCCTGTAGGAGGATACCTGCCATTGATGCCGCGTAACCTAAGGAACCGGTGGTAATCTTATGCCCCTTGTTTCTAAGGGACTGAATAAAGTCAAATAATTCAAATCCCGAAATAATCTCGCCCCCCGGTGAAGCAAAAATTATTTCCATATCGCAACCAGGATTAAGCCTAGACCACTGTGTTAATTTGCCCATACATCTAGAAACGGAACTTTTCGAAACTTCTCCGTCAAATCTATAAAGATAATTCTCTTCGTCTGCAGCCAATTCTTTTTGTCTATTGTGGTATTCTTTTTGTGTGGATAGTTCAGCCTTGGTGGCGTCTGCAACAGCTTTCCTTGCTTCTGCTTCCACTTTTTTGATTTCGACTTCTTTTAATTTAGCTTCAACTTCTTTAAGCTTTACTTCAACTGCGATCTCCTCTGGAGTTCTTTTGTTATCGTTTTCGTCCATAATCTTGATTTTTTAATAAAAAATTGCACAAGTGATTACACCCACGCAATTCCCGAATAGAACTATTTGTAAATTGCTATTCTTTGGGTATTCCTCCAGCATACCATCCTTCTGGCAATTTAACCTTATTTTTACTTAACACCCATTCTCCGTTTTTAAGTATATAAACTTTTCCTGCGGGAAAGCCGGGGCCAATTCTTACTAAATCTGCCTGAGTATCAACAAACACAACTCGAGTTGAACCACAGCCAACTAAAAGAAGAGAGCTAACTATTAGTGTCAGTATTGCTTTCATCTTTTTTTTCTTTTTGTTTTTCGAGCTGCTTGTTTATTCTGTCTCGCCATCGATCTCTAAGAGACTGAGGGATATCGTCGGCATCGCTTGCCTTAGTATCTTTCTTAACCTCAGCAGTAAGCCACTCTAAGATAGCTTTAATAACTGCCGTTAGCCAAACCATGGGTTAACCCTTTTTGGCTAGGCCTCTAGATACGGTATATCCAACTGCTGCAAGTCCACTGACCACAAGGCCAAAGACTTTGTTTGCTGTTCCCGCACCCTCTGGATCCAGCACATTTGCTCCCCAGAGCAATGAACCCAATGCCACAACCACCGTAATCCAGAATTCGGTCGTGCGCCAACCAGCTTTCACTTCTTTATTATTTGCCATAATATATAATTTCTCCTTGTTACATTATGAAGCGGAGAAGTGTGAATGTCAAAAAAAAAGATTATTTTTAAAGTAAATCGCCAAGCTCTTTTAATTCTCGCAACTTGGCATCAGGTCTATCCAGCCCTCCAATGGCAGTATATACTGTAAGATTATCTTGATTTCCGCTATAAATACCACGGTGCACGGTATTGTTCTTTCCAAGCATCCTTGAAAATTGTTCGAATGCCTTATCTAAGTTTTCTTGCGGAACAGAATCTAAAACATTGGTTCCGCCGATCATGACCACTGCAGCCGTTGAACCAGAAGCTATATTTACTCCCCCAGAAAGAACATTATGTTTAACATTATCTCTCACGGTTTTTGTTAGGGTCATTTGATTTTCCCAGTCTTTAATTGGTGCCGCACCAAACACAATTAAACCAGAATCCAAAACGCTCTTATAATCGTTTGGATCAAATGCAGAATAACTACTGTCCTTGGACGCAGTATGATTAAAAAGATGGAACAAGCCTGCTACGCTATTATTTGCAGTTTCCCAAAATGGAGATACGGCTAAACCCGGATAAAGTTTATTAATTTTTTCGTTGTCTAAAATAATCAATGGAGAAACTTTGCCTTGTTCAACTAAATCGTAAACATGAGAAAGCGTTTTGAAGGCATTTTCATTTACTTTTTTACCTTCTGAAATTTTTGGTAAAGCTAATATCACTCCCACTTTCCTTGTCGAACAGTTTACAATGTCATATAGCTCTTGTACCGTGTCTACCAATGGACACACCGTGCCTGCTCCAGTTCCTCCGCCTGCCCCCGCACAGACAAAGATTCGGTCAAAATCTTCACCAAAAGAATAACGCATAAAATCCAAAACATCTTCTCTTTTTTCGTTATAGTCGCCCTTGGCCTTAGACGGATCTTTGCCTGCTCCACCTGTTCCTATACAAAGTTTGTGTTCCAGGTCTATAGTATTAAGATCTTGTTGCGCGGTGTTAATTGCTGATAATTTTCTATAACCCAATCGTTGGAAAGCGTGCGCTATTCTTGACCCCCCTTGCCCTGCTCCTACAAATGCGAATTTAAACGCGACATCACATTCGTCTTTATTTTTTTCTACTTTTTCTTCTATTGATGCCGGTATTGGAATGTCTGGCATGGTGATATCCACCGAAACTGGCTCTCCATACATAGATTTAATGGCGTCTACTTGATTATCTTTATTTTCTTCCATGATTTTCTAATTCTTTTATTGCTATACCGACAAGCAACGCTTGCTCTTTGGTCATGTTTACTTCGCTTCCATAATCATCTTTTATAGTTACTGAGTTTTCATTAAGTGTTAAAATGGGGCAACACGCTTTACCTTTACATAGGACTATTGAGTTATTGTTTATCTTTTTCACGTTTATTATTACACTTACTTGAGTATAAAATGGATGCAAGATAATAATCTATTTGATGTTCAAAAGCCAAATCTTCCACCTCTTTTGCTCTTGCTTGATTATGATCCACGGGAGTTTTACAATATTTTTCGACATTCGCTTCCCAATCTTTGGGATTTTCATTAGCGACAATAAGGCGCGAAATGTCCTCGCTAACCTCTTTTTGTTTTTTGCTCATTCTTTTAATATCGTGCATTTCTCTAAGCTTTGATTGAACAACTAGGTCTAACTTTTGAGCCAAAATCATATTATCTTTTATTTTAGACAGGCTGAAGCCATATCCTGGCCCCCCGATGGGTTTAACATTTTTCGTGCTTTGTGGCGTTCCTGATCCGGGAGGCCTGCCGTTTTCTTTAGCTGTTTTTTTAGTTGAAGATTTTTGTTTTGTTTTTGGTGCTGTAGAAGGGGTGTTTTTTATCTTAACCTCGTTAATTTTTTCGCTAGAGTCAAGATTTTCTGTATTTATTTTTTCATTAGATTTTATTGTTTCGTTTTGCATTTCTTTTTGAGTAAATGGACCACCAATAACGGGTTCAAAAAGCCCCGCATCTTTATGAGGCTTGTGCATTTGCTGTGATTCAATAGACTCTTTGCCGTCTGGCAGCCTTCCGGTTTCAATTGCCGTTACGCCCTCTTCCGGAGTCAGAATACCTAATTCAATAAGCCTTGTATAGATCCTATTGAACTGAACGTCATCTTTTATGTCTGCATCTTCGAAATGGGGAGTGGGAGTATTTCTAAACCCAAGAATCTTGGAGATTCGTCTCATTTCTGGATAAAGAAATTCGTTTATAAAAGCTTCTCTTGCTTGCCTTAGTCTTTCTATAAAAACTTTTACTTTAATGTTTTGATTGGCAAATTTTTCTTGACCAACGAGTATATTATTTAATCCTTGCTTTATATCTTCGTTTACCACTTCGTACTTTTTAGAGTCTAGAAGGTCGCCAATCCTGGGTACAACAAATTCTGCCTTGGTAGTATAATCCGCTATAAGAACTCTACCAACAGATTCGTTGTCGAAAATTTTCTGCATAGCTTCTAAGTTTTTTTGGTTTATGCCTCCTTTATCTGGTTCCGTACCCATTGTTACCAACAATATAGCCTGTTGCATAGTTCTTGCTATTGCCATGTCCATTTTTTTCATTTCTGCTTTCCAATTTATATCATCTAAAACTGGATATCCCATAGGAACCGCAAATGGTTCGTAATCTTGCTTTTTATAAAAAACCGCCGTAACCTTATCGGCTTTCAAAGGCATGGTTAAAACAGACAAAGATTGGTTTTTAAGTTTTTCTCTCGTTTCTTTAGGAAGACTCTCTAGAAGCTGTATGTCTTCATCCGATTGGGGATTTTTTAATCTATGAAGTTCATAGTCAGTTAGAACCTTAAAATATTTTCCTTGACTAAAAGAAAGAGTTCCAGCCATTTGGATATCTGCCGGATTCAAAATAATCCAGCGCACAGGCAATTTATTCGTAGAAGATTTTGCGCCGAATGTTTGGGTAATTTTATTTATATCTTTGTCTTTAAATTTTCCATCAAATCTATACATAAATACATTTCCAGATCTATAATACTCTCTGAAAAATTTTTCTTGAAAGCTCCAAAGACCAATCTTTTTAAAAAACGCTTGAAAAAAACGTTTTGATTTTTTATTGCCTCCTCTAAAGAAAATATTACTAGACGAAAACTCTGTCATTAAATCTATAACGTTTCTAAATATTGCAAAATTATAGTAAGTTTTTTGACACAAAATAACCGCATCTTTAACTGTGACATTGGAGTTTTGACCATAAGTGCTAGACCACTTGAATGGAACCAATCCGTCTTCTATGTTTGTAAACCTGTCTGTTCTTTCTATTGTTGCCGATTTGTTTCTTCGTACAGTACTTGCATAAGATTCGCTTAACGAAGCTTCAACTGGAGTTATATCATCTAAAGCATTTAATTTTTTTCTTACGATTTTTTTTGTGGATTTTGGCGCAGTTGAATCAGAAACAACGACTGCTTTTGGAGTTTTCTTTTTTTCCACCAAAAGGTCTATTTTCTTGGGTCTTCCTCTTTTTTTGCCTGTAGTTGTGGAGGCTGCTGAGGCTTTGGGGGACTTAGCACTCTTCTTGGACGAAGCCTTAGTCGCTTTTTTTGGTAAGGCCCTTGTCGTTTTCTTATTTTCCGTACTTTTAGTGGATTTCTTACTACTCTTTTTCATTTTAATTCTATTACACTATTATCTTATAATTTTAGGCTCAAAAGTGGCGTTAATTATATCTAACTTTGTTTTTTTAGCATCAAAATATATATTAGCTGCCCAATTAGCCAAAAGCAAGGCTGTATAATTATCTTTTCTTGCTCTACTAATAGACGTACTCCTTTTGAGATGCAGGGGTAGATCGAACGTTTGTACGCCCCTTGGGGTACTTTTTACCTCAACTAGAGCACACTGCTTCTTTACCTGATAAACTAAATCATCTTGCCATTCAATAAAGTCTAGTATGGAATTTTCTTTAATTAATTTAAGCGGAACAAAGATGTTGGACGTTTTTTGAAACGCTGATTCGTCCGCAGTTGTTCTCGAGGCAAACCATATTTTTTTGTGGTCTATAGAGCTTTGCAAGCTTTCGTTACTACGTCTTAAAAAATCACTGGTAAATACCTGTTTAAAGCAAATCTTTCCATCTTCTTTGTTTATAGCATTCTTTAATCTTTTTATTTCAAGTTGATAGTCTACATCTTCTTTGTTTGAATCGAAATCCAAAAATTTTAAATTAATTTTTTTACTTCTAAAATCCTTAGATTCATTTGCGCCATCAATAAATTGATAACCAGCGTTATCAATACATATCATTTCAAAATCAAAATAAGTTAATAAATAATAAAGATAATTAATATGATCCTTTAGATTTCCGCCAGCAACAGCATAATTATGAACAAGAGTGGAAGTTTCGTTTTCTTCATCTAGTTCGAGAACCGCCATTGCAAAAAAATCGGACGTAGGACTATTACTAAAACTTGGGTCTATTGCTAAAATGTACTTTTTTCCAGGCGCCCCTTTTATTAGCGTACTCGGCGCCTGACCATCGGGCACGGTGCATGCAAACATTTTTTTGGCACTAAAATACGAATCGCTACCATCGGTAAATTGAGCACAGTATTCTCGCTGAAAAGAGGAATGACTTTGCCCTCCGTTTTGAGCTTCTTCAATTATTGTTCTATCTATCATGTCTTCTGGCAACGCTTCGTATCCGAGCTGAGAAACAAAATATGAAGATTTCGGATCTTTTTCTTTTAGGTATATTCTCTCCACCCATTCTTTGTATGTTTTATATAAATTCTCAAAAGTATAACTGGCAGAGGATAAGGCAATCATTTTAGACTTGTTGCCAAAAACCATTCGGTCCTCTTCTTTCATTTCTCCCCTCTTTATTAATGAGTCTTCTATTTCTCTTACTTTTATTCTTTCTGCTATGTCCTGTGGCGCAACCAAAAAGGGCATAAGTACAGTTTTAACAATATCTTCG
>NZER01000084.1 GCA_002690445.1 Candidatus Pacearchaeota archaeon | reverse complement strand
TGGCGGAGCAAGCAAGTGGACTCAAGAGTTTTTCTCCAAGCCTGGATATAATGCGACGGCAACATTCGAGGGAAAAAATTACAGAACTGATTTTGGTGATGGGTATTTTTCCTTAATGCCAAAGTCAACCAATAATATTCATGCAAACTTTAATTTAAGTTTTGGTGGAAGAAATGATAAAGAAACGAGAGCTATATCAAATTTTTTAGAAAGCCATTCCTTTGAAGCGTTAAGCGGTGCGATTTCTGGAGTAACAGGATTTACTTTTGAGTCATTTTATCCTTATGACAAAAAAGACGAATATTTTTGTGACGGATATGAGATTAATGCTTCTTTTAGTGACGTCAACACAATAAATACCACGTTTGCAAATGAGCATACCAGTTCGACAGATTGGATGAACAGGTTTATTTCAAGTGGAAATACTGACGGGCTTTGGGAGGCAGGAAAAACTTATTCTCTTTATGACACGGTTTACCATAGCGGCGGGGGTCTTGGTTCGTTAAGTGGCAGCGATGGTTATTACTATTATACTGGCGCATCAAGTACGGCCGCCAGCATCTTGAATAGCCCTAGCGGGAAAGGCTCCCTGTGGACTAATGACACTTTTTTATTTAAGCCATCTGTTGTTTCCGATGAAGTAGTGCCGATTAGGTTTAAAAATAGCAAATTTAATAATGATTTCAATCAAAGATCTAATGACGGAATCAACACTGCAAATTTAAAATTAAATGTAGTTTTGGCTAATCGATCAAACAAGGAAGCCGTTGCCGTTTCTAAATTTTTACTAAGCAAGCAGGCTTATCAAACTTTTAAATTTACGCCTCCGCACCCCCATAATAAACAGTTGAGCTTTGTGTGTGAAAGCTGGAGGCATAATTATGTTTTTGACGACAATCATACTTTTGAATTAAAACTTGAGCAAAACCCATTAGACTTGTCAAAAAAATCTAGAGCTTTTAAAACTTTGCTTTTAAATTCGCACAGGGAAATTTACGCGCCTTATGACGGAGGCGATTTTGGTTTTGAAACATATAACGTTACTACTGGTATAAATTTTGGTGCTTTTATGACTGGATTCGCAAGTGGCACGGGAATGTATATTTACAATAGTGGTGAGCAAACCATTAAAACTTCTTTGACTTTATCTGGAGATGAGGCAGCTAGTGGTCTTTTTAGGCTTGAACATCCGTATGATAATAGGGTTTCAAATGTTCATCCTTCTGGCCTTACTTATAATCTTGCTCCTGGAGAGAGTGGCAGGTTCGATATGATTTTTTCCACAACAGGGTATACGGGCCAAGTTGGTGAAAATGCTGGGCTTGGAGCCGCAAGCACAAGTGATGATGCGGACAGAATTAGCTTTGCTAAGGGTAGGATCATGTATACAGACGAGCCTTCAGTGGGAGGCATAAAAGAAAGCGCTTTAATTATATCTACAACTGATGAGTTTCTCTTTGCTGATCCGAGCGGGGATTTGAAATTAGATTTAGTTGGTGAAGCGGTTCATGATGCGGCCCCAGGGGCGCCCATTAACGTGATGGCCAAGCAAATTCCAGAGCGTGCAGCAATAACTGGAAAGTGGGAGCTGGCTGATCCAAAGACGGCGACGGGTATTTCTGTTCTTTATTCCACGGACGATGTTTACTATACAATGCTTCAGACTGGATTGGCAACAGGGGTGACGACTTTCACTCATGAGCCAGTGATCCCAGGCTCAGGCTATTATTACAGGGTGGGAGCAAGTAACTGTGATATCGTCGGTGTGGGCACTTCAACTGCCAGGACTTTTTCAACTTGCGCATACAGGGACAACGTAGCTACTGGTGAAGCCAGCGATGTCGTAACTGTTGCGGCGTCTGCGCTACCAGTTGTCATCGGCGGAAGGGAAAGCGTTTATAATCAATTGAATATTAGCACTCTCGCAACGGGCGCGCTAAATAAGCTGGGGCTTACAAATTGTAACGATTTTAGTAGTATTATATGCACGCTAAAAGCTGGCGCAGTGGTTGCTTCAAACAATCCCGAGATTCCAGCTTTGCAAACTGGGCCTGTTGTCCAAAAAATAGATGGCACAAACCTAAAGCTAAAGCTTGTTGTAGAAGATGGCGCACAAATTATAGGCGCTGGAGGGATGGGCGCGGACGCTGTTAGGCAAAAAGATTTTGCCTTTGCTATTTCCACTAGGTTAAGCGATTCTGTAACTCCGTTATCAAGGAGCCAGTCTGTGGTTGGGTCTGTGCATGAACTGCAAGGAGTTGGCCCAGTTTCCTTATGGGCTACTTCTGGCTCTTCAGAAGGAAAATATTTACTGCCAAACGGATATGGGGGATCCGATAATGTCACGCCTTTTAATGGGGGAAGTGGTGGTACCGCTTTTGCAATTCATCCTTCGTATAGAGAACATGATCAGGAAGTGGAAATCACAAATAATTACGGTCGTATTCTTGGCGGCGGCGGAGGAGGAGGTCAGGGTGGAACGCGATTCAATAACATCCTGCATAGCAAAGATCTCTTTGCGGGCACTTTGGCGGGCTTAAGGAATAGAGAGAGAACGGTTGGAATTGGCTCGAATGCCAGCCCATCTACGCTTAAAGAAGTAAGAGCTGGCGGCGGCGGTGGCGGAGGCGCTGGGCTTAATAAAAATACCACTGACGAATTGGAAATTACACAAACTCTAGATGGCGCAGAAGTGATTACAATCCCCCCGATAGTGAAATTTGACACTGCTATGGGGGGAAACCCGTGCCTGCCCAGCTCAAAGCACAAAAGAACAAATTTAGCAAATGGTGAGGATTCATGGAGCGCGGCAACTCCAGCTTCTCGCGCTGGAGGAAAATCTTCAATAGGGATCGCAAGAGTGGGAAATCTTGTAATTGCTCGAGCAAGCGAAGGGGGGCGCGGGGCAATCCCACGCGCTAAGCACCGCGGGGAGAGAGGTATTCTCAATGTCGAGTCGTACGATAATCCAAAAGTCTTAAATGCTGCTGAAGGTGAGGCGGCATGGAACGGCGGAGGACAAGGCGGATACGGCGGTGGTTGGGGTTTAGACGGAGGAAATGGAGAGCACCTGCAACAACAAGAGCCTCATAGATTTCAAGAACCAAGGAATTATGGTTATGGGGGAAGTGGCGGACTATGCATACAAACCAATGGATGCAGGCTAAAATTCATGGAAACAGGATACATTCCATCATCAGGCATGAGTGTTTATGGCGGACAAAGAACAGACACTGACGCAAAAAGCTCAGAGCTATATAGGAACACAATCGGAATCGGAAACTACTTAACTGCAAGGTGCAGCGGAAATGCGACAACGAGAGAAGCAAATGACTCGCAATCATCAACGGGAAGCCTTACAATTTTAGGTAGCATGAGCGGTTTAAGAAACAATGGAGGTGGAGAAATGAGTAAAGAGACTGAAACTGTAAACGCATCCTATCCCGCATGGAAGGCTTTTAATCAAAGAATTCATGGAGCTCCAGCAGATTACGTTTTATTTGAAACTGTCGGATTTCCTTATTTTTTAACATACGATTTCGGGGGCGACCCGAATGATCGGCAAAGAGTTGAATCTTATACAATAGTCAGCGCTGGCGCCAGCCCATCGCACTATTCTACCGAGTCAAACGCGAAAACTATGTTTTCTGATATATATGCCCCAACATCTTGGGAGCTCCACGGAACAAACACAACGGACCACGTAGAAAATAAGAGCTGGAAGGTTTTGCATGTTGTCACAGATAACGTTCCAAAGCAAACATTGCCAGTCAGTTTGAAGCCGCCGACAGTAGGCGGCAGTAGCACCGAGGAAAACGACAAAAGCTATGTTTCCATCCCTGGCTTGATTAGGGCGTTCCCGATTAATAATTACGAAAAATTCAGATACTACAGGCTTAAAATCATTTCCGCAGAACATGCGGCGGATAAAAAATGTAAAATTGCCGATTTTGGGTTAAGATCTACTAATAGGGGTTATGCTGGTTTTATATCCAGCGCCCTTCACACATAATAAAATAATTATAATATGCCAGGAGATACAATAATTAGTCCATTGGAAACTGGGGTTTCAACCTACAACTTGCAAGAGCAGCTTCACGATCTCCAAGCGACGACTGTATTGGAGCTGTTTGAGGTTAATGCTAAAAAATATGGGGCTGGAACTTACAGGTTTCATCCAGGAAAAGTCTTAAACGGTGATGTTTATCATGACGGAGAGACCTATAAGCCAATTCCATTAGAAATGGACGGAGTTGAGGTAAAGGGAGACGGAACATTGCCTAGGCCAAAACTAAGAATAGCAAATGTCGACGGTTTTGTATCAGAAATAATTCAAGGAAGAGATGATTTTGTTGGCCTGCAGGTTACCAGAAGAAGAATCTTTTTGAAATATCTAGATGCACAAAACTTTCATAATAACGAAAACCCATTTGGGGATCCAGATGTAAATTCAAGATTCCCAGATGATAAATTTATAATTAATCAAAAAACAGCCGAGGATAAAAATACCATTGAATTTGAACTGGTTTCTCCGCTAGAAATGGATACAGTTAAACTTCCGAGCAGGCATGTAATAAGTAATTATTGCAATTGGGTCTACAGGGGGCACGGATGCGGGTATGGAAATACCTATTTGCATCCTGCTCAAGTTTTTAATGAAGATCCAGGAGCTGCGATTGGCATCCCGAGGGCAGACGAAAAAGGCAGAAGGTTCATCGAAGGCAGTGGTTCATATTGGCTCGACCAAACAACAACTGTGGGAGAAGAGGAAGTCTTAAACACAAATATTGCCTGGAATGCTCTCGATAAAAAAGGAGAGACAAACAAAGATCCTTTTCATTATTCTGGTTTATACAATCCTACTGGAATTTATTTAAGCGGAGATTATGTTTATATTCCTGGCGCAGAATCTTCTTATTACGAAGGATTCTCTTCTGATCCAAATATCACTGCATATTTTGTAGCCAAACCAACAGGGCAAACTGTTACAGAGATAGATGGGGTGGCTTTTCCCCATTATAATATCTCGGGAAGTGACCCAAGAAGCGATTTTTCTAATTGGGCTAAGGATCAATGCAGTAAAACGATTGCTGGTTGTGCATTAAGATTTAGCGGCTGTACGGTCGGTATGCCTTTTGGCGGCTTCCCTGGTACAGATAAGTTTGGCTATGTGTGATTTTAATTTTATACAAAAATTAATTAAAGCACATGCCGAACATGAATCCGAAAACGAATGCTGTGGGCTTATCGCGCTTAATACTTTTCAAGAGTTGCAAGTAATCCCTTGCGAGAACACTCACTTCGATAAAGAAAATTTTTTCGAGATTTCTCCCAAAAGCTATCTTGAGAAGTCAAGAAATTTGCAAGTATGCTCAATTTATCATTCTCATATAATTTCGAGCTCTACCCCCTCTAAGTATGATAAAATTTCTTCAGAAAATTGGTGCTTGCCTTTTTATATTTACGGCTTACAGGATAAAAGTTTTTATTTACATTTTCCCAAAAATTATAAAATACCCGAACTAGAGGCTCGAACATATATTCCAGATATTCAAAATTGTTTTAGATTTGTTGTCGATTATTACCTTTTAAAGGGTTATATAAAATATTTTGATTTGAATTTTGCGCTAACAAAAAATGGGCAGGCTTACTCTAAGGATACAGTAGAGGTCATCAAAAAGTTTCTAAAGGTTAATAAATTTAAAAAAATTCACAACAAAGATGAGCTTCAGGAACATGATTTAATATTGTTTGAAATTGATGGTTTATTTTCTCATTTTGGGGTTTTTTGTGAAAATGATGAAGTCTGGCACCATGAAGGTAATTTTTTATCAAGAAGAAGCCATATAAATGAAGAGTTCAACGATAGAGTTCATTCTGTTTACAGGCTAATTTAAGTGTATATTAGAATAAGGTCCTTCTGTAATGAAGAAAGTTTTTCTACACGGTGAATTAGGAGAGTCCCTTGGCAAAGAGTGGGATTTGGAGGTGGATTCTGTCCAAGAGGCTTTTTGTGCGATCGAGGCTAATACCAATAAGTTCACAAGGTTTTTGGCAGAAAATAGTGAAAAATTTAAATATTATACTTTTCAAATTGACGACGAATATTTAACCAGCAAAAAAGAACTAGAGTCTAAATTACCTGAAAAAGCAAAAAACATACACATAATGCCTCAGATTGCTGGAGGAGATCCAATAAACATATTGATCCAGGTTGTGATCGCAGTTGCAACAAGCTTGATTATGCAGGCTCTTTTTAAGCCACCAAAAGCCAAAGAACAAAGAGAAACCAAATCTTATTTATTCGCGGGAACCCAGAACGTTGCTGCGCAGGGAATTCCTGTGCCACTTGGATATGGAAGATTAAAAGTGGGGTCTGTGGTTGTTTCTGCGGCAGTTAGGCATTTGCCGTATGTCAAAGGGCCTGGAGCTGGGGGCGGAGGTTTGAGCATTGGAACGCCCCAGCATGGTAAATTTCTTTTTGATGCACGGGTGGGCGGTTTGGTGCGACAAGTTTTTATTACAATTCCAGGAGGAGTTCGCGTAGTTTATGTTGATGCAGTCGGAGGATCCGAGGAAGTCCCAGAGGAGGTGCCAATAGAGGTACCAGTAGAAGGATAATTAATGAGAAAAGTCTTTTTACATGGCGAACTTGGGAATTCCCTAGGAAAGGAATGGGAGCTAGAGGTAGACTCTGTTCAAGAAGCTTTGTGGGCAATAGAAGCCAATACCAATAGGCTGACTCAGTTTCTAATGAAAAATAATGAAAAATTTACTCATTACGCTTTTGCAATTGACGATAAAGATTTAGAAGAACATCAGCTAAAATCCCCAATAGGAGATAATAATCGGGCTATTCATATCATGCCACAGGTAGCTGGAGGAGTAGAGTGGCTAGTTTATATTGTTGTAATGATTGTGGTCAGCTTGGTTATGCAGGCTATTTTTAAGCCTCCTAAACCAAAAGACGCAATAGAAACTAACTCCTACTTGTTCGCGGGAACCCAAAATGTAGCTGGACAGGGAGTTCCCGTGCCGCTTGGATACGGAAGATTGCGGGTTGGTTCAGTGGTGCTTTCTGCTGCTGTAAGGCACGTGGAATATGCTCCCACGGCTGTTGAGAAAAAGGACGTGCCAGTTAGATTAGGCACCTACGATCCTGAAAATCCCTCTGGAGGGGGACAGCCAGGCATCTTCATCTTGCATGGTGCGGGCCCTGGGGGCTTAGGGACTTTGAGCGAAAACGATATTGAGTACGATGAAAACGGAAAGCCCTTTATACCAGATTGGAAGCTTGGCAGCCCATGGGACGACGACGATTGGGAACCATGGGAAGAAGATGGTTCGTGGGATGATTGGTGCTGGGTGGCCAGGGAAGTGTACGGCGCAAACAATCCTAAATGGCTGCTGTTTCGTCACTGGCTTTTAAACTATTCACCAAATTGGTTTTGTAACTGGTATAAACAAAATGGCAAAAAGGCAGCTAAGTGGCTGTCGAAAAACAGCTGGCTTAAGCCAGTAATACGACGTTGGATGAACGGCCGTATACAATCTCTACAGAAAAATATAAAATAAAATGGGCGACGAAAACGAAAATAATATAGGATACCGTTATGTTTCTTATGGGGAGAAATACGATAATTATACAAAAAAGAATGAAGACGGTAAGCACGTGCCTGTTCGCACGCCCATGGTGGGACTGAAGACAAGAATTAAGGTGAGACAGGGCTACGTTCGTACAGAGAAGGTTGATTCCGACGGGAAGCCGCTGTATACGAACCCAGAGGGGGTGGAGGTCCCCGAATCCGAGGCGGTGACGCAGAGTCAGAGTATGCAGGCTGCGCTTGATGGAAATTATCATTTTGAGTCTAAGTCGATGTTAAAAGTGGTTGATTTAATTTCTGAAGGCCCAATAGAGGGATTCTGTTCGCGAAACGGAGAAACTTTATCTTACTTTAGTAAAAACAAGGACATTTCCCTGGCAGATGAAGAATTTTTACAGTCTGTGTATTTTGATGGAACAAGAGTTTTAAATCCAGAGATTGGGACCCTTAACTATAGACTTGCTAATATAGATTTTCGACCTGGAGATGGAGTGCAGTCTCCTTTGCCAGTAGATTTTAAATTTGCAAGCCAAACGATTCCAATTAGTACAAGATTGACCCCTGCTCCATTTTGGCAATACATTGGCGAGGGAGGCGTAACTGGTGGCACGGTCAAGGAGAAGTTAAATATCGGAGAAGGCAAAGACAAGCAGGGAATGGAGTTTCTTTCTGATTGGGGCGAGATAGGCTCCGTGTCCGCGCTTAGGGAAAAATTTCGAACATTTGAAAAAGCCCTCGAGCCCGTCTCGCACACAATACAGAATCACCTAGTAGAAGAGGTAACTGTTAATATTAAAATTCATGTTCTGTCAAAGCTTCATGTTGGGAAACGGAGCAG
>NZER01000083.1 GCA_002690445.1 Candidatus Pacearchaeota archaeon | reverse complement strand
AGAGCTTGCGTTGAGCTTGGCCTGGATCTGCTGAGCGATGGCTGACCCGGTGCCGACCATGTGACCCACGCCAACGGACACCTCGCCGCCGCCCTCGTTGATGTCGATGTAGTCGCTGTCTCCGTCGATGGAGTAATAGCCGCCCGGGCCAGCCTGCCAGACTATCCTCGGGCGGTCGTCCAGGGCGTTGGCTACGGGCGCGCTGGGTCCGTCACCGTTGGGGCCTACTGTGACCTTGGAGTCCTCCGCGCTGAAGCGGTCATCTAAGAAGAATGCTGTACGCGCCATCAGGCCCCTCCATATCTCTCGCGGTTGGAGTATGCCAGCCCGCGCTCAGAGGATCGGATCAGGTGCTGATCGACTGTCTGCCCCAGCACCTGCCCGTCGATCTCTAGCACAGTGTTGACGGTGATCGGATCGCCGCCTGATCGCTGCTGCAGCATCTCGCTGATCGCCCGCGTGCCGACCGGGTCCAGTACCATCTCATCATCCCGCAGCGCTATGGTGGTGTGCTTGTTAAGGCCAGCAGCGCGCAGCGCACCGGGCGGAATGCCCGCATCACCGACGCCCTTGATGGTGGTGGCCGCAATGGCGGCGATCTGAGCGCCGCCCGTGACCGCTGCTGCGGCTGCCATGATGGGGCCAAGGGGCAGATAGGGGAGGGTAGCGTTGGCGTTAGCGATGGCCGCCGCCGTCGATACGATGCTGGACGCTAAAGCGCTAGCCTGGGCCACAACAAAGCCGGCCTTGGCGGCCTTCTTCTGCTGCGCTGTGCCCTCGCCGTAAGTGCTGGTTACTACAGCATTGGCCAACTCCGCAAAGCCGGCCACAGCGCCGATGCTCGCCTGAGCCAGAGCCGCCCTCTCGTTCTGCAGCGCCCGATCCTCCTCCAGTGCTAGCTGGGCGTCAGCCTTCCTCTTGGCTGCATTCTCCTCGCGGAGCCTCTGCAGATCCTCATCGTGCCGCGCCTGCATCTCCTGCACCGTGTCCAGGTACTGCTGATAGGACTGGCCCTCTAGCGCGTAGGCTTCGATCTGATCCTCGACTGTGCGCCCGATGAGCGCCACCCGCTCCAGGTGCGCCGCTAACTCCAGTTGCTGGCGCGTCTCTAGACTGTCGCGGAACGCCTGCAGGGCTGCCGCGTCGGCAGACACCTGAGCCGAGGCCGCAGACGCTGCGGGGCCGCCGCCACCACCACCGCCACCACCGCCGCCTGTGCCTGTGCCTGTGCCGCCGCCGGTCAGGTCGGATCGGAAGTCCCCGCCCGTGGCTGCGCCGGCAGCCGTAGGGATGGACACGGCAAGCCCCGCCTTGCGCCGAGCCTCTGCGATCTCATTCTCGGCGACGGTGATGCGCTTCGCCCATCGCTCTTCGGCTGCTGCCAACTCCTCGCCCGTATCCTTGAGATCCATCAGCGACGACGCCGCCAGCTTCACGCCGAGCTTCACCTGTCCCATGCTCAGGGCAGCGGTTGCCCCGGCAGCCTTGATCGCAGGCTCAAACATGATCACGAAGGTCTCAGCCGCAGCGCCCAGCCGCAGCAACTCCACGGCAGCCGCGGCGGTGAAGGTAGCCAGATCGGTGCCAAACTCCTCGACGGTGTCGGCGTCCATCTCCACCATGAGCTTTGCGAGCGCGTTGGTGACTCCGGTCAGCGTCCCAAGCAGCGGGGTAAGCGCCTCCATCTTCAGGCCAAGCACGGCCTTGTTCATCCGCAAGACAGCGTCTTGCAGTTCCTCGGAGTTGCGCACCGACTCGTTGGTCGCGATGCCAAAGCGCTCGATGTCATCGATCCCAGCCTGCAGCCCGGGGCGGCCATCCTCAAAGGCGACCACCATATCCTTGAACGCTCGTCCAAAGACCAGCGATCCGTGGGCGCTTCGCTCTGCCTGCGTGCCCATGTTCGCCATACCCTGGGAGATCAGCAGCATGCGCTCTGTCAGTGGGGTGCGGGCCAGCGTCTCGGCGCTCAGGCCCATAGCGTCAAAGGCGTCCGTATAGGACTTGGTTCCCTTCATCGCCTCGCCCATCGACTGGCTCAGCTTCTGAAGCGCCTTCATCGCCTTGGACGACTCGACTCCCGCCAACTCGAACGAGCCGATCAGCGCCTGGAATTGCTCGGGATCTGCGTTCAATGATCGGGCCTTCTTCCCGATGGTGTCGAGTTGCTCGGACAGTTCAAAGGTCTTCTTGATGGCTCCGACGTAGGCGCGGCTCAGAGTCTCGGCGGCCTTGGCTGCGACCAAGAATCCGCCCGTCACCGCGGCAGCGCCCAGCACGAGCAGACCCTGGGGCCCGATCATCGCACCGAGCCCAGCGGCTGAGGACGTCGCGCCCTGCATGCCGCGGCCCATGGTGCCCGCGGCCTTGCCGGTCTGCTTGAGTTCGCGCTGGACCTTGTTGGCTCCCTTGATCCCCAGCTTGAGATTCATGCCCTCAGCCATTGCGCGACCTCCGCTCTGCGGCCTCAGCCTGCTGCGCCTGGATCAGGTCCTGCTCAAAGTCCAGCACGCCGAGCGCCTCGGTCAACCGCGCGCCTTGCTCCTGTACGCTGCCGGGCCCAGGCATCCCGCCCAGGCGTCGCCACGCAGACCAGATCGAGAGCATGCCCCACTCAGCCGGGCGAACCTCAGTCAGCGGGCAGCGGTCCACCTTGCGATCCTCAGCGCGCACGCCTGAAGGACGCCGGCCGGTGGAGGGGATCTTGGCTGGTGATCGCCATGGCTTGCCCTCGCCGCGGCACCTTGTACCGCCGCACGAGCCCCACAGCTTGCAGCCCTTCCAGCCCTCGCCCCAGAGATCGATCTGCTCGGCGGTGGGCGACGGGTGGGCGGTGTACTGAATCGCCGCCCTCAGTCTTTTCCCTCGGCATCGGTGAGTGTCCCCTCTGCCAGCAGCGCCGCGAACACCTCTTCGCGCAGCCCCTCGTTGTCCATGACGAAGGCGAGCGCCTCGGACAGGTCCACAGAGCGGCCCTCTAGCGTGAGGTTCTCGACGCCCACCACCAGCGCGGTGATCATCTCCTCGCGGAATGTCTGCACCAGATCGCCCCAGGCGCTCACCTTGCCGGCAAAGCCGTCCTCTCCCGAGCGCTCTGCGAACCTCTGAGGGTCGAGGGTTGGGGCAGCCATCGCCACTTCCCTCCAGCGGGCCATCCAGCCGACGCTTGGAGGGTGGTACAGGATGGCACATGGCTCGGGTTCCGTGTCGTTGCCTCCCCATGTAGGTATGAGTCGGCGTCGTTTCCAGGCTTGAAGATCCACAGGGTCGCTCCGTGGCTGTGGGTTGTTGGGTTAGCCAAACATCAGGATGATCTCATCTGCTCCGCTGCTGGTGCCTTCGCATCGGCCGGCGAGGTCGAGGGCCACCTCCTCGGCTCCACGGTCCAGGCTGAGATCCGTCATGCGAAGCCGGGGTGCAACCCAGCCAAACATCTGGCCCTCGGTCTGGCCACAGACCACGGCCACGCTGATCTGCTGGGAGCTTGCCCCGGCTATGTCGGTGGTCTGAAATGCCTGCATGGCGGCGATCATGTTGTTCTCGAACAGGGTCCAGCCGCTCAGGGTAGCGGTCACCTCGCGCGGCGACATCACATATCCAGACGTCTTGAATGCACTCCCCATCTCATCCTCTCGAAAAGCAAGGCCGAAGCCGCACTCAAGGGATGACTCGCTGCACTGCAGTTCAATAGCGGTGGCGCTGCCGTAAGTCGCGCAGACCATCTGCCCGCTGGTCGCCGGCACCGGGTCGCCCGCGTAGGTGCCGGTTGGTCGGTACGGGGTGACCGTAGTTCCAACCACCCAGGCCGTGCCGGGGTCGGATGTTCCCAACTGGCCCCGCGTGACCGTCCAAGACGAGCCGCTAATGGCCGTTACCTTGACCGTCTCTGCGGTGGTGCTGCCTCCTGCTGCCGCGTCGTCAAGCGTCCAGTAGGTGTTGAGCAGATCGCCAGACGAGGCGAGCGCATTGCTCACCACCAGCGTCGTCACGGTAGTAGCTAGCTCGGTCGCCACCTCAGTCTGGAAGAGCCGATCATGCCGGCGAGCCGTGCCGCTGATCGAGAAGCGCGCGGCATCCTCGCCGCCCATGGTGATCGAGGTGCTGCCAGGAGTCCAGCCGCCGAGCCTGTCGGCGCTGTTGTTGTTGAGCATCCACAAGCATAGGCTGTCCTCGTCCGTGTCGCGGGTGTCGTTGGGCTTGTAGGCAATGGCTCCCTTGACGTTGCCCGATGCGGCTGGCGAGAAGCTCAGAGGCGGGTGGACGGTGACATTGGTGCCGCCCACGTCCACGCCGGAAACCTGCCGCATCTCATAGAGCGCGGTTCCGTTTCCTGTCTCCACGATCACAGCGTCTCCGACCACAAAGCCGGATGAGGACGCAAGGTCTACCTTCTGCGCTGTGCTGCTGCCGCCGCTGACGGTGGTCGTTGTCCCGCTGCGGTCCACCTTCGTCCAGCCGCTCGCGGTCAACATCTCGTCAATGTCTGGCGCAGTCGTTCGCGTGCCGCTCGGCATAACGTAGCCTTCCAGGCTGCCCTCTGCGGTGCGCTTCTGAGCGATGCCGGGCACGGCCGTTGCGGTGCCGAACTTGTCTTCGCGCGGGTTGTAGGCGATGGTGCCGCCCGCGCTGCCGGTGATCGCCCGGATCGCGTCGGCCGTCTCCGGGTAGCTCTCGCCAGCCACGTCGGTCACCTCATAGCCTGCCTGCTCGGCGGTGAACGCTACGAAGTCCCTGCCAATATCCACCTTCGGTCCAGTCATCTTCTCGATCTCCTAGTAGGACTCTACGATCCTGACGCTGATGTCGCTCAGCAGGGCCACGTTTGGGACTGCCAACCCCGGATCTGCGCCGGGCGTTTGGGAGTCTATTGTACTGCGTATGATGTTGCTAGCCATTCCCAAGGTCCAACCCTGGGAGCCCGCCCCGGTGCGCCGCTTAAACAGCGTCTGTAGCGCGTCGCCGTAGCGCCATAGCGCGGTCACAACGTCCACCTCGTTGCCGTCGATGTTGGCGTCAAGCACCACAAGCGCCAACTGCAGCCGGACATCGTAGAAGCGGGAGTTGGCCTCAGCCTCTCCGCTGGTGCTGTCCACGGTGATCGAGACGTACGGGAAGGCGTTCGCCTGGGCTGCGCGGTGGTACCACTTCTCGACGGTCGCCACGTCCGGCAGGTCTGCGGTGGTGATGCCCAGGGCGGTGCGCAGGGCCGGCAGGGTCTCAGCGTTGAGCCCGGTTGACCCGTCGTTGATGTAGGCAAAGAGCGCATCAACCGCTCGCTCGGTGAAGGTTGCCACATGCTCACCGGGTCTTGAGCCGCAGCACGCCGCGCCGCATCTTCTGGAAGTTGTAGTTATCAGAGAACAGCACGTCAGCGTGCGCCTGCTTGCGGGCCTTGACGATGTGCGCCTGGAACATCTGCGCGATGGCTGTGCCCAGCGGCACCGTGCCGCCCTTGCCTACCGCCTTGATGCCCTTGTCCCATACAGACGGATCCCAGCGCACAGGCGGGCGCGGCTTCCTCTGTGCGCCCTCATAGGCCGGGCCTCGCGCGAACTGGTGCGCCTCGGCATAGGCTCCGACGTCACTATCTGGATCGATGCCGACCTCGATCCAGTCGTCGCCGCGCTCGCCCTTCTTGCCACCGATAGATCCCGAGCCACCCTTTACCAGCGCCCGCCGGAGCGCCCCGGTGGCCACCAGGATCGGGCGACCCGGGAAGTGTTTAGCCTTCCACTTTGCGTACTTCTTGGAGAGCTTCGGCCAGCGCGGGCCGGTGATCTTGCCCTGGGTGCGGAACTGCCGGTTCTCGTGGCTCCGAAACAACTTGACGACATCATCGAAGACCGGCTCGAAGTCATCGATCAGCGCCGCCCATTGCTCGAAGCGGGCCTGGATCTCAGTCGGCGCGGGCTCCATCTTGATCGTGAACATACGCCCCGGCTCAGAGCCGCCGCGCCGCGCCTCGCTCATGGCAGCCGAGAGGGTGCCCAGCCCCGATGCGTACTCGGTCGAGCCAGCCATCAGAGGTCCGAGTTATCCGGCCAGATTGGGGTAGCCGCGAAGGGCACATCAGCGCCGCCGGGAGTGGGGTCCCAATCGGTGGGCTTGGCGCGCGTCCAGTGGCTGCCCATGCGGGAGTCGCTGCTGCCCTTGTCCGCGGTGGCCCCGTTGTCGAGCAGCATGATGCGGATCGTCGGCAGGCTCTCGATCATCGTGTCGCCCATGGCGATCAGCGCCGGCCCGGTACTCTCTGCATTGACTCCGATGGATCCCTTGGCCAGCAGCACCTCTCCCGATGTGAGCATCATCTCACAGCGCTGCGCCCATGCCTCGGCCACCGTCGAGCCGGTGATCGTGTCGCTGATACCGTTCGCCAGCAGAGCCGCGCGTACCTTGTCATATGCGCCGGTCCAAACCACTGTGGCCTGCGTGCTGGTTGGGGTGCTGCTGCTGCTCAGGGTGCCAAGCTGCGGAGCCATTGAGGTGGCCGTGGCTAGATCTGCGTTGTAGGCCACGGCGATCCTCTATTCTTCGTCGGCCTTGGCCTTCTTTTTGGCGGCCTTCTTCTCAGGCGCTACACGCGCCGCACAGCCGCGCCCCACCAGCTTGGCCGCGGAGTGGTCGCTCGGCTCATCGAAAAAGTCACCAGGGGCAAGCTGGGCCCCTCCATGGCTAAGTTTGCACAGGGCGCGGAGCTTCATCCTGCGATCTCCAACTCACCGATGCGCTCCTCGATGGCGTCGCGGCCACCCTTGCGGGACTCGGCCGAGTGCATGGCGCGCAACGTGTCCAGGTCAGACACGCCTGCCAGGGCTGCAGGCATCGCCTTGATCGTTACGTGCTTGATGGTCGCCGGGTCTTCGGGGTTGAAGCCTCCGCGGGCACTGACTCGCACCGCCTCGGGCTCGGGTCTGGCTGGTGTCTTGGCTTCGACCACCTCGACCAGCACGCCCAGGGCGCTGAGGGTGGCGACATCGCACCCGGCAGGGGCGAGCGCCCCGGCTGGATAGCGGCGGCCGCTGTGGATTAACTCTTGTCCGGCTGCTACTTCGTGGCTCATAGGGGCGCTCCTATTTGCTCAGGTTATGCGTGGCTCAGCACGCCCATGGTTTCCCAGGTCGAACCGTCGCACATGAAGATGCCCCACTTGCCACTGCCAAGGGTTTCCTTCGTGGCCCCATCGGCATCTCTGACCACAATATTCTCAGCCGCTCCGGTGGTGTTCTTGACGACAAAGAACAATCCCTGGCTTGCCTCTACGGCGGGAAGGTCGAGATTGTTCCCACCGTTGGGATCGAGCAGTTGGAACTGCGCGTCCTGCGGCGTGAGCGTCTTGGTCCCTGTCATTGTCTCCTCGTTGTGCCCGAGGCGCACGCGCAGACCGTTTACCGGGTTGACCGCTACGCTTTGCGGAAGAAGTGTCTCAGCCATGACGTCCTCCTAGCTGACGGCGGTTTGGTACAGGTAGCCCAGGGCGGGAGTGGGAACAGCGAACTGGTCGTTCCACAGGGCGTCCAGCTGTTCCACGTAGGGGGTGGGCTCCCAGCGCCTGATCGCCCCGTCCGTGCTGCCGGCCATGCGGAACCGCTGCAGGCAACTCTGCGGAGTCATCGCCGCCGGGCTGCTCTTGATGTGAGCGAACAGGACGAACTTGCCCCAGATGAAGGCGTTGGATTCCGTCTGGCCCTCATACGCAGAGTTCGCCACAGCCTTGCCGACCCAGATGGTGTCAACGTCCAAGGCCTGCGCGAGGTCCTCATTGGTCAGGATCCCGGTGGTGTGCTTAGTTCTGCTGCTGAACTCTGCGAGGAGCGGGTGCTGTCTCAGCGCGGAATAGACCTCGTAGCCGAGAATGGCCACGTTGGGAGTCTCTCCGCTGTTGGTGATGATCGCGTCGCGTGCGTCTTGCGCCTTGCTGATCGGGTCGCTCGCTGCGTTGTCCCACTGGTCAGAGCCAGAGAGCGCGGCGGTGTAGCCCGAGAAGGTGGTGGCATTGAAGATCAGCGCGGCGGCGGTGCGCTCGCGGTGGATCATGCACTGCCGTGCCAGCACTGCGGCGTTGGCCTTGCGAAGGTCGAGCCCGTTGCCCTGGGCATACTCGGCGCTGCTCTTGTTCATCTTCACGCCCAGCCCGTTGACGTTGACGTCCCAGCCGGTGACCTTGCTCACCGAGGTGCTGATCTGAAGGGGCGAGTCCTGACCGTCTGCGATGATCAGATCGTGACCCGGCGAGGCCGAAGCGAAACCGCCGCCCACGGAGTAGAAATTGCCGGTCTTCGTGCTGACATCGACGCTTGGGCAGATCCCGTCCGCCATGAAGCTACCGAGCGACGGGCCCAACAACCGCGTGTAGTTGGTGAGCATCCGGTCATTGACGAGGCCTTGAATATTAACCATTGTCTGGGTCTCCTAGTGCGAGCCGGTGAGGCTAGCCTTCCTCGTAGTAGCTGGGTGCGAACAAAAACGCGCCGACATCGCCAGCCGCGTGAGTCTCCAGGGCGATCCCGAAGGCATACTTTCCGGTGGCCACGTCGATGGCGGTGCCGTCGTCGTCTGCCATCGCCAGATCGCCAGCGGTGATCCCGCCAGTGCCAACCAGCACCTTGATCATGCCGCCCATCTGCACCGGCACATAAACCTCAGTGGATGATCCGTCTGCAACGTCGTTGGTGAGCGCGCCGATGCACAGGTCTCCGGTGGCCGTTGATGTGGTCCCGGCGACCTCGATGTCGTCGTCGCCAACGCAACTCACGAGCAGCCAGTCGGATGACGAGAGGTCCGCGTTGCACTTGCGCGTGACTACCAGGGTGGGATTAAAGGGTGTTGACATCGTGCGCTCCTACTGGTCGAGGCTCTCGGCTTCGTAGGCCGCGAGCTTGGTGGGGTCAGCGAGGACCGTGGACATGGCCCGGGAATAGGCCGCGGCCTCAGACAGGTTGGTGTCACCGTGGATCTTCTCGGCAAGCGCCTCGACCTCGGCCTCAATGGCTCCGAGCGGGGTCGCTGCTGAGGGCGCGTCGGCTTCGGCAGTCTCGCGACCGACCGGCAAGCGGCCCTCTGCAAAGATGCGGTTGGCCTTCTCCTCGCCCAGGGTCTGGCACACCTGCCAATAGTCCTCACGCTCGGCGGGAGCGATGCGGCCGATGGTGCAGGCACTGTCCAGGGTGCGCACCTTCTCGCGCTCCTCTAGGATCGTGTTGCGGTCGCGGAGGCCTTCGACCTCTTTGGTTGCCGTCTCCAGCGTCTCCGTGAGGACCGTCACCTTCTCGGCTTCGGTCTGGAGTCGCCGCACCTCGGCCAGCAACTCGGGTGCCTCTGTGGGCAGTCCGGTGGCCTCGGCCAGCTTGATGAGAATGTCGGTCATCGGGGTGTTCTCCTGGGGAGCGGGCACAGCCTCAGAGAGGTGGATCCGGCTCGGGGTTGAGTCTGTAGGCGCGAGCCTAACAGGTTGATCAATTGCTTGCATAGCGCAATCAGAAAAAACGGTAGGACGCGCCATGGATGGCACAAAGGGCTGGTTTGTGAGGGTGGCTCCCACGATCAAGTAGCCGGGCAGCGGTTGCCCTGTTTGCTTGCTGGTTGCAACCTTTGGCGGGATAAGCTCAGCGGAGATCCCAGCGAACTCCTTGGCGCTGACTCGCTGCGCGCCTTCGTCGGTCCACGAGAACAGACCCCACAGGCTAACCCCGCCCTTGTCATTGGGCCTGACTTCCACAGCCTTGATCCTGGCTGCGGCCTTGGTGCTGGCTGGGTCCATGTT
>NZER01000082.1 GCA_002690445.1 Candidatus Pacearchaeota archaeon | reverse complement strand
TTAAAAGACTACCCAGATATAGAGTTCCATTTTGTAGGCGGTACATTTTCAGAGTTCGGTTTCGATAATAGGGTCAAGTTCTTCACCTCTACTAAGGACGGAACAAAAAACAAGGTAGAGTTACAGGGAGAGTTCTTTGACAGCGAAGATTATCCTAGATATATGGCTAAGTGGGATATAGGCATCATACCTTTAAAGGACGAGGAATTTAACCTGGCTAAATCAGACCTAAAGTATTTAGAATATTCGAGGTTAGGAATACCAAGTGTTATATCTAAGATACCTACATATAGGGTATCTGATGGAGTTACTGGCCTACTGGCTGGAAATGAAAAGGAATGGTACAAACAATTAATGCGGCTAATCGAGAGTGAGAAGTTAAGAAAAGAGATAGGGCAGAGTGCGTTTGAATATGTCCGGGATTTCAGGCAGATAAAACAACACGCTGGGAACTATGTAAAGATATTGGAGAAAGCTATCAAGCTAAAAGGTGAAAAGAATAAGCCGGGAAAGATAATACAGGTGAGGGCATAATGCAGTACATAAGAGGTGATAAGATATTCTTTCACAGGGAACTTCTTAACTATGTGGATAATAAAACGATAGTACCTATCACCATAGAACTGCACCTGACAAATAGATGTAATATAAAATGCCACTACTGTATTTTTAATGATAGGGACAAGCAGTTAGAGTTAGACGGCATGGACGCTATCAGGATTATAAATACCTTGCGAGGCATAGGCATTAAAGGACTTATCTTTTCAGGCGGTGGAGAGCCTACGATACATAAGGATTTTGAACAGATAGCCTTATACGCTGGGAAGTATTTTGATATAGCTTTGATTACAAATGGATTAGAAGATGTATCTGATTATGTGGATCACTTTGCCTGGACAAGATTTTCATTAGATAGTTTTGACCGGGGTATATACAAACAGATAAAAGGCGTAGATAAGTTTGAACAGGCAGAGGGCAATATTAAAAAAGCTATTGCCAATAAAGGACAGGGTACAGTAGGGGTTCAAATGGTAGTTACTAGTTTAAACTATGAGCAGATATTCGATATGTATAAATATGTCCTAGACTTAGGTGCTGACTATTTCCAGTTCAGACCATTAGAAAATGGGAAATACACAGACGATATATGGCATAGCGTAAATGTTGAGATAGAGAAATTTAAGGCAGTTCCATTTGTACTGACTACTGAAAATAAATGGAACGAGATAAGGGGAGTAAAGAAACTATACGAGGGTTGTAAGGGTGCAGATTTTATCGGTGCTATAAGTGCCAGAGGTGATTTCCATATATGTTGTCATCATATCAATAAGGCTGGGAGTTATGGGAATATAATAACAGACGGAATAGATAAGATTTTAAATAATAGAATGAAAGTACAGGAGCAGCTAGATTACAGTAAGTGTCCGGTGGCCTGTAGAGGTAGTAACCTCAATTTAGCATTAGAGAGTTTTGATAAGATACAGCATAGGAACTTCTTATGAAAATAGGCTGGGTGATTTGGGATAGCATAACATCAGGAGTGGAAAATGCCTCATCGAGAATAAGGGCATTATGGGTTCAAAAGTATATGCCTGACAGCGAGATAATAACATCTGAAAGTCAGTTAATTGAAATGGACGGAGTGGTATTCCAAAAGAGGTTTACACAGGAAGACGTTGAATGGGCAGAGATGCTAAAGAGGCACAATATCCCTATAGTGTTTGATATAACCGATCCAGAGTGGAACTATGAATATATACACTACGGAGCGGAGAAACAAGTACAGTTGCATAAGATGATAGACCTAGCCGATGTGGTAACTGTTCCTACTGAAATACTGGCGGCTGATTGTAAGACATACTTTCCGCATAAGAGAATTGAAGTAATAAAAGATAGGGTAGACTTACAGCTATACCAGAAAGTCAAAGAGCATAAAGAACACACACAGCCATATGTAATCTTTTGGCATGGTTGTACCTCAAACACAGCAAGCATAGCATTGGCTAGTGATGACCTGGAGAGGCTAGGGAGAGAGTTTAAGTTAAAGTTGGTATGTTGTTATGGACCGAGAATGGATAATAGCATAATGGATATCCCTGGAGTTGAGGTTGTGCAGACAGGGTGGACAGAGGAAAAGTGTACTGCCTTGATGTTAGAGGCTGATGTTTCAATCAATCCGAGGTTCAGCGACATTAGACAATATAAGAGTAATAACAAAACAGTAAAGGCAATGGCTTGTGGAGTGCCTTGTGTAACCAGAGATTTCTATAGACGGATTAAAGATCACCTAAGTTCAGCGGATAGGCGAAATGCTGCTGGACGTTCCGACAGGCGGATAGTGGAAACCTGTTATAATTCAGAGCAATCTGTAATCCAGTATTTAGAATTATTTCAAGAGGTTAAAAAACCTACACTAAAAACTAAAAAAAAAGAATTGCAGTAGTAAGTTGCATAACAGCCGGAACAGATAATCCGACAGAGGGACAGAATACCGAGGGTGCAGATTTCATTATGTTTACTGATAGCTTTGAATTACAGAGCGACACATGGCATATAGAAATGTTGAAACCAGATTTATTGGTTGATCCCCGGAGGCAATCGAGAATGATTAAGTGGCTTGTCCATAAGTACCTAACTGACTATGAGTACACCTTATGGCTTGATGGGAATATGAGATTGATTACTCCGGCTGGTAAGTTGGTTAAAATGTTTTTAGCCACACAGGATATTGCAGTATTCAGGCACATGGACAGATCATGTATTTATGCAGAGGCAGAGGATTGTATCAGCGGACAGCTAGATGATCCTGATATAATTAAAAGGCAGATGGACAAGTACAGGAAACTAGGCTATCCGTCGGCCAATGGGTTGAGTGAACTTCCGGCAATCTTGCGGAGGCACACGAAAGAGATAGATACTTTCAGCGAGGCGGTATGGGCAGAACATTGCACTCAATCCAGGAGGGATCAGTTATGTTTTGATTTTGTAGCGTGGCAACAGGGCATACAGATTACAAGGTTTCCGGGTAAGGTTACAGCTAAAGATTTGAATATTCATTTTGAGAAAGTTCAACATAAGGAGAACAACAGGACGTATGAGTTTAAGGCGGCAGAGTGATAGTTACAGGAGAGTAAGACTTAAAGGAACACCTCCATATAAAATAGATATCGGTTGTGGAATAAAATGTGTAGCGGGTTGCTTAGGAATTGATGTCCATGACAACGGACAGGCAATCGTATGGGACGTATTAGAGGGAATACCATTGCCGGATAATTCTGTTGAAGAAGTACACATGTATCACTTCCTGGAGCATATAGAATACTTTGCCTTAGATGCTTTTTTCAGGGAGATAAGGAGAGTCTGCACACCTAATACATTGGTACATATTAGAGTACCACATAGACAGCATCCTGACGCTTACTCCGCACCGCATGTTTCATTCTGGGACGAGAAAGCGATTGAGGGTATGGTTGGTGGGTTTGTAAATTCAAGGCAAGAGAAAATACCTTTATTTAAAGTGGATTGGATAAACACTAAAGACAATGGCAGATTGTTATTTTGCAGAGTTGAGGTTTTAAGATAACAAGGATAGGAGATTGATATGGCAGTAGAAGCACATGTACCAGTAACACAAGCAGAGATAAGAAAATTTTTAAAGATAGAGACAGAGAAAACCAGCATGAACGATATACTTGATATGGTGGCAGATGGAGTTGCTACTGCTATCAATGATTTTATAGGGGTTACCATGATAACTTCCTCCTATACAGAAATCTATGATGGCTGGACAAGTTACGGAGATCCCAGGGGTAATACTTTATATGTGAAGAAATATCCGATAGTGTCGATAACCTCTATTGCTGATGATGACGTGGCGTTAACCTCCGATGAATATTATCTGTATCTTGCAGAGGGTAGAATTGTTCTCAAGAATAAATCTTTCACAGCCGACTATCAGACTATAGATATTGTTTATACAGCCGGATATGGAGCCGACAGAGATGCAGTTCCAGACGCTTTAAAGTTAGCTTGCCATAAATGGATCAAGGCAATCTATGAGGGTGATGTGGTAAACTTTAGCCAGCAGTTCGGTGAGGGCACATTCGCACAGTTGGCAAGGGAGAAGATGCCTGTTGATGTACAGTTCATTCTTGAGCCTTACAAGGTCAGGAGTTTTTAATGTTATCTATTAAGGTAAAGGCTAGTCCGGGGTTAAAATTATTTCTACAGAAATATCCGAGCTTATACGAAGAGGCAAGAGAGAGAGCCACTAATAAATCCCTGGACTTACTACAGAAAGAAAGTTTTGACCTAGCACCTTACGATACAGGAACGTTAAGGCGAGAGATTAAACAAGACTATCGTAATAGAAGATTAGTTGCCGGGACTTACTTCTCAAGACCTTACGCATACGTTCAGGAGTTCGGCAATAAGGCAGGTACTTTGAAACCGAGAAGATATTTCTTTGGTGCTTTAAAAGATAATACTCAAAAGGTTCTGGATATATTTAAAAAAGAATTTAGGAGAGTGCTAAGTGGCAAATGATATTAATGGAATTGTAGATGAGATATACACAATTCTAAATGACACAGGGCAGTTTAATGATGTGTATAAATTTGCAGTTAAAGATATAGACACGACACCTCTTGCAACGATCTACTGGAATGGTATCGACAGTTACGAGCCAGCAGAGACTGTTTCAAGATGGGCTACTTATCAATTCATAATAGATATGTTCTTTAGTATGGAGGGTGAAAAGGGTTGGCAGGATAATCAGAAAACAATTATCTTCGCAGTCCTTGACGCATTCCTCGACAAGCCTGATTTGGATATGCCTAATTATGTAATTACACAGATACGATTAAGTCCTGTACAGAATAATATCGTAACGATAATGAACAACCCCTACGCTCATAGTGAGTTTAGTTTATTTGTACAATGCTTTGAGGAGGCAACAACATGAAAAAGATTTATAAAAATAAAATGGTTAAGAGTGAAAACAAATCTATCAAGCTGACACCTAAATATATAGGTGGCAATCAGTTGGATTTTCACATAGGAGAAAAAACAATTAGAGTAAATCCCGGTGATGATGTCCCGGAGTTACCTATTGAAACAGCAAAACAAAGGAAAGACTTTGTAATAATTAAAAGGAGAAAGAGATGACACATCAAAGAAGTTCAGACGGTTATATCGGAGTAGGGAAACAGGCTGCTAAAGGTACAGCAGTTGCACCTGACCTATTCACCAGGGCAAGCGGTGCTGATGGGTGGGATTTTGCACAGGACGTTGTAGAGATTAAATCCCTAAATGCAAACCAGGAGGTCGATGACATTCTAAAGACAGGACATAATATAGACGGAGTTATACCGTTCTATGTAAGGCCTGATTTCGGTGCAGCTATGGCTGCTTTTGCTTTAGGTGCTGACACAGTTACCACAGGTACAGTTCATACTCATACGATCACTAGGGCAGATACACTTCCCTGGATAACTTGTGAGAGGGATTTAATTTCGGCAGAGAGGGCCGAGGATTGCAAGATCAATCAGTTGGTTATAGCAGGAGAGGCTGGTTTACCATTAACAATGGAGGCTAGTTTCTTTGGGATAGATGCTACGATAGAAACTGCCACAGCTACAAGTTATGAAACTGACGTACCTTTTAAGTTCTTCGAGGGAACTTACACGATTGATGGTTCCGGTGCGACTACCATTACAGCATTCACAATCACCATTAATCGTAATCTTGAAAAGGTAAAGACTACCTCATATAAATATGATGATGTAGTTGAAACAAGTTTCACTATTGATATAAACATGACCTTAAAACTAGAGGCGGCAGATACTCAGTACTTGGCAGCTTTATATGGTGGAAGTACAGCTTTGACAACGGCACTAGATGGTGGAAGTCTTGTAGTTAATTGTTCGAGAGGTTCAGGTGCATCTGAAAGACAGTTCAAGGTAACCGTACCTAACCTGTATTGGACAGGAGCAACGAAACACCTTGACCCAAACACAGCACCAGTATATGTAGACGTGGTCGGTAAGTCATTCTGGAAAACAGCCACAGAGCCTATTACGGTAGTGGCAAAGAATACAACATCAACGCAGTACTTAGCATAAACAATTAAAAAGGAGGCAACGAAAATGAAAGAAATAGATATGGGAGGATTTGAGAACCAGAGGGTTGGTGTAACTTTTGCCGGAGTTAGATACGAGATAGACCTTGATGCACCAGCAGAAATATACCGAAAGTTCTTTGCCTTACCTAAAAAATTTAAAACTGAAAACGATTGGAATAAAGTTAAAGTATGGATTGTAGAATTCATAGCGTTCTACAATGACGTAAATAAGAAGAAACTAAAAGAGAGCCTGACTAAGTCTTCGGTTATAAAGTTTATTAATGCTTACAATAATTTTTTAACAGAGGCAACAGATGAGCCGGGTGGTTCAAAAAAAGTGAAGAACCAGAAGAAGATGGAGAACTAAACTGGCTTAACCTGGCAGCATCATTCTGGAAATACTATGGTAAAGAGTGGGACGATTATAAATGGACTATGCCTACGCTTAGATTTTTAGGCTACATAGAGGTTATGAATAATGCCGCAAGGGAACAGAATAAATCTCCATTGGCTAAAAAAGTAGATGGCTTAAAAGGGACGATGTCAGCAGAGGACAACAAAAACTATAAGGAAGAATATGGCTAGAGAAGAACTTGAAATTATTATAGATGGTGATAGCAAGGGTGCGGTTAATGCTACGAAAAAAGCCAATATTGCTATGGGCGATCTAGGTGGCACATTAAAAAAGATGGCATTAGCTGGTGGTGCATTGTTTCTTGCAACAAAGGCTTTCCA
>NZER01000081.1 GCA_002690445.1 Candidatus Pacearchaeota archaeon | reverse complement strand
GGGACTGGAAAATCCTTATCAGCAAAATGTCTATCTCGTGAATGGGGCTTGCCTCTGATTAGATTTGACTTGGGTAAGGTATTCGGCTCCTTAGTAGGCCAATCAGAAGAGCGGATGCGTATGATTCTTGCTCAGATTGAAAGTCTTGCTCCAGCTACGGTCTGGATTGATGAAATCGAGAAAGGCATGGCTGGTGCTGATTCAAGCGGTAATATGGACTCAGGCGTAACCAAGAGGGTATTTGGTCAACTGCTCACATGGATGGAAGAACGTCCTAAAGACAAACTCATCTATGTTATAGCTACGGCTAATGAAGCCCTTAGTCTACCGCCAGCACTGTTGCGTCGATTTGATGCATTGTTCTGGATAGACTTGCCTACTACTAACGATAGGTTTGAGATTCTACGAATCCAACTATCTAAGAACAATCAGGCATCCGATGATATTGATAAAGGACTTGGAGAAGTAGTAGCACTAACTACTGGATTCTCAGGTGCAGAGATTGAACGTGTTGTTCACTCCGCAATGTTCAAAGCCTTTAATGAAGATGCAGAAAGAATCACTCTTGCTCATCTTATTGAATCGGCATCCAAGATTGTTCCACTGGCTCAGTTGCGCAAAGAGGATATTGAAGCCTCAAGAGCATGGGCTAGAGAGCGATGTGAATTCGCTCAAGATGAAGAGCCAGTTGATTTACAGTCGATAAATAGAACGATGATTCGTTCAATCAATTTAAATTAATACTTGACTTGAAGTATAAACTTTAGTATAATATTATTAAGGTAAAAAAAAAGAAGGTGAAAAATATGACTACTGAAATTCCTGCCATCGTTGAAGCGTTCAACAACAATATATCCAATACACCAGAAGTAGGTTCTCCATTCAATACGGTAACTCCTGCGAATCGTAATGATAGAAAAGGGTTATGGCGTAAGGGAGTACTGGTTCAAATCCAAGGTGGTGTATGGTCGATGGAAACTCGACTGACTGCTGATGATTTGAATATGGGTAGAAATCAAATTCCAGGCTTTGCTACATTAGGTAAAAAGCGTCTACTTGACCCTAAATACAAGAATCAATTCTTGAACATTGTGGGTAAGGCTAGGGCTGCTGCTGAACGGTTAGGTTTTGGATTCGTACTGACTGGTTCATACTTTGTACCATTCGGCAACTTTGACCGCCTCAAGGAAATCATTGATAAGCAACAGCGTAGCTTTGATAGTTTGGCTGACCGATTCATCGATAGCTATACTGAACGTCGAGCAGAATTCTTGGAACAATATCAAGAACATTGGGAAAAACTTGACCCTTACTATCCTAGTCCTGACTATGTGCGTAGCAAGTTCAATATGAGGGCTATATATTATGTAGCTTCCATGTCTGGAACGGTATCAGGTGAGGATGGTGCGGATGATATGTATGTCCAGTGGGCGATGGATTCCATGAATGGACTACGGTCTGAGGCTCGTGAAGTCGCGGATACGATTCGTAAGTCTGTGGTCGATGGTAACTTAGATGGACGCACCATGCGTCGAGTCCAGACCCTCATTGACCGTCTAGAAAACATGGATATGTTGGAAGACGTTAGTCTGAGAAATGCCGCATTGGCACTAGCTAATGATGCTACATCAGCAAATGCAGATGCTCTTACTAAGGTTGCTACCGATGTAGACATGGATGCGGTACGTGCGATTCTGCTCGATTAGAGCAGAATCCACACAATTAAAACATTCAAATTTGAGGTGAAACATATGGTAATGAAAGTACTGGCACAAGTTGAAAGTGATAACACTGATAAAATTTATGAAATTAGAGTAGGTAATGATTTTCGGACTTACTGCACTTGTGCCTCATGGAAATTTTCTAAGTGTACTCCAAAATCCTGCAAACATCTGGAACGGTTCATGGTTGATGGTGCAGACTTCATAGGCACTGCGCCCAACAATCCAGTTAAAGACAATCAAGGATTTGTCGTAAGGGCCATTTTACTCGATTAAAGACTTGACTTAAAGTCTAATAAGTGTTAAAATATAAATAGTAAATAAAGAGGTGAAAGTTATGCCGTGTTATGTCACATACAAAATCAAAACCCAGATAAAGGCAACTGATGTCGAACTGTTCAAACTTATAGCCAAGGAACAAAACTTGCGTTATACGCTAGAACGAGTAGATGCCAACACGTTTAACATCGTGACCACATCACCAGTGACTGGAACGATGGAAGAACTAACGGTTCGTAAACTGACCAAAGAAGCCAAGAAGCGCAACTGGAAAATCAAAGAAATCAAACAGGTACAGGTGAAAGGATAATGAAAACATTAGTACTTACAGAAGGTAACAAAGAAGTCCATGTCATTATCGACGGTGAATCAGTGACAGTAGAACTAGTCAAAGGCTTTCCTGCTGGTGCAAAGGCTGAAGATATAGCTGATGTACTGCTCAAGGATTTAGCTACCAAGGATAAGGTTTCACATAAGCCACATGTTCATGCTTCAGATGGCGCAGTCATCTATACAGGAGCATAATCATGAATCCTTTATGCACTTTCTGTGAGTTCCCTCTTGATGAGGAAGAAGAGAACCACCGCTGTCTAGCCTATCAAGATGGCTGTGGCTGTGGTGAGGATTGTCCCATAAAAGTAGACAAATGCGAATGTGTTCAATGTTTAAGAGGTGAATGGGTGCAGTTACCGCTTATAGACGGTCATGAAGCATTACCCGATAAACCAAAGTCTTGGATTCTGTGGTTCGAAAAATGGGCTGACTCATTAGATGGAGATGCTTATGCAGAAGCATGGGAACAATATAAAGCATCAGGCGGTAAGTGGTGATGAAACATCAATGTGAAGAGCCTACATGTAAATTTATGGGCACCATCAATAATAAAGATTCATGGTTATGTAATCATTCTGGTAATCCTAAAGCACCAGGCGTGGTAACATATCGCAGAAAACCAAAGCCTAAATTAGCTACAACATGGATAGAATGGTTTGATAAATATGGCCCTCTATTGGATGGGAATGCTCTTTTAGAAGCACATAATTTATATAAAAAGGATAAAGGTGAATAAAATGAGTAAAATTAAAGTTGATTTTCAACAATTCGAAAGACAACGACTTACAATTGGAAAATTATATGGTACGTGTGAACATATTACAGAAATCATTCACTTACTAGATGCTATTAGTGATGAATATCAGCTATCTGGTGGCGAACCAGTGGTAATCTATCCCACACATCAATATCCTAATGAGGATACCATTCAGATTATGCATGAGCATGATTATGAACGTTGTATACCTCTTAAAGGCCATAGATGGGATTGCTCAGATTTTGTCGAGGAGAAATTAAATGTGGTAACGAAAATGAATCGTATAAAAATAATTGAATGTTTTAAAGAAGATTGTGAAACCTATTCAGACCTTATAGATGGGGAAGCAGTTGGCATGTATTGTTGTCCAGATTGTAATGAATGGCAATGCAATACTGAAGAATGTGCGTGTGATTGTTCTATAGACTACGCAAGGTACTATGAAGGAGGATAAGCATGTTTAATACTTGGATGATGATTACTAACGCCATGATTATGGCTGGTGTATGGACTACCTTTATTTGCTTAATGATTGGAGTAATCTAATGGCTGACGGTGACTTAACTCCTAATGAATTAGCCCTGGCGATGATTCTAGAGATGCAAAAAATAAATATTAATTTGGAATCTTTAACTAACGCAGTTTATAGCTTGCCAGAACAATTAAAAGATATCTTAGAAACTAAAGAGGAAGAGTAATGCCAAAAGGACGACCCAAAGGTTCCAAAAATAAAGCTAAAGAAGTAATAACTGAAAAGAAACGTGGACGACCTACGGGAAGTAAGAATACTCCTAAGGTAATCTTACCGCCTACGGCTGAATCTACGGTAGAACCTATGTATGGGTTCCAAGAAGTTATGAAAGCATTCGGAGAACAATCTTATATTATGCACTCTAATATCGCTGATATGAAATTAAATCCTGATGATATGACAATGGCTATAGAGCGATATCACCTAAAGTTTGCTCAGATGCCTAAGCGAATTATCTTACATGAACGTAATGCGCACTTATTACCATATTTATACGCGCACGTACCAGACTTAGAAGCAGGATTAACCACGAGTACAGCTATATGGGAAATAAAATTACAAATACCAAAAGAAGGTGAATAAAATGAAAGTAGAAGTTTATAAAAATTTACATAAAAATTGTTGGTCAGTACGAGATAATAAAACAGGTAAAGTCATAGACCATGTTAACTATGTCCATCTAGATGATGCCACATTCGTAGTTAGACCAGCAGGACGAGCCAAAGTGTTACAAGAGAAACGAAAAAATGTCCATGCTTTTATAAAAGGCACAGCATCATTTCTATCGGAACACTTGGATAAGGTTCCTTATTCAACTCAAATTTGTTATGACCCTTATAAATATGAATCATTTGTATATGCAGAATCCGAAGAACCAATTTTCAAAGCCGATACGGTATATTTAAATAACAAAGGTGAAGTTTATGTCAACTAAGTATCCAGAATTTAAATACATAATTTTAATAGGTAACGTAAAGGATGGATTTAGGGCATCAGGGCCATATGAATCGTTAGAAACAGTAACTAGCGATGACGACATACTAGTCGAAGATGTAGCTGATATGCTGACCCACTTAACAGACCCACCTGATATGGTTCACGTTATGCCCCTATATCCAGCAAAATCAGCAGAACAAGAAGAAAAAGAAAGGTTTGGTATATTTGATGAATAAAACAGGATTAGCATGGGCAAAAGAATACGGAGTTTTAATTCTAGACCCTGATGGATTCGGGGAGCGCACAAAAGGAGTGCCCCTGACTACTGATTTAATGACTGAATTAGAGTTTAAAAAGGGTGTTGGACGTTCTACTTGCAAGTTCTTAGATATGGACTTATTCCGCTCAAAATATGAGGCTAATGATAGGGAGAGTCAATCATGACAAACCATAAACGTTCTACACAAGCCGTAGCGGAAGCTAATAAAGAACGTATCATTGAATTACGTACTACTCATCCTGAAATGACATTGGAAGCAATTGGGCAACAGGTGTCATTAACTAAAGAACGAGTACGTCAGGTTCTTGTAAAAGCAGAGTTAACAACACTATCTACCGGACGTATGACTACCAAAATGAAACCAATTGAACCATGCGCACAATGTGGAAGTTTTGAAAAGATTTTTGTAACAAAGCATTCCATATTTTGTAGTCCTACATGCCGACGTGTAGCAGCACAAGATAGATGGCAACAATGGCATAAAGATAATCCAGACCGTAGTACGACTTATGCTTGTACTTATTGTGGAAAACTAAAGACAATTCGCACTACGCTATATGAAAGACAAGTTAAACATCATAAAAATCTTTTTTGTAGCCATGCTTGTTCTCTTTCTGCACAATGGAACGATAAAAATTCGGCATTGTCGATAAGCAAACAAAGTCATATACAATCAGATGTACTTGACTTCACGACTTAAATAAGATATAATAAACATATAAACAAAAGAGGTGAAACACATGAAACAAACATTTTGCGAACTATTTGCGGGAGTAGGTGGATTCAGATTAGGGTTAGAAGAATCAGGATGGGACTGCGCATTCTCTAATCAATATGAACCAGCAACAAAGGTACAACATGCTTCTGATATCTACATGACTCATTTCGGTGAAGCTAATCATGCTAACTGCGATATAGCCAAACTTTCGGTAAACGATATCCCAGACCACACATTATTGGTAGGGGGATTTCCATGCCAAGATTACAGCGTAGCAAAGCCTCTACTCTATTCTGAGGGTATTGAAGGCAAGAAAGGGGTACTCTGGTGGGAAATAGTCAAGATAATAGAAAATAAGCGTCCACCATTCATACTCTTAGAGAATGTAAACCGCTTACTGGTATCGCCAGTGAATGCACGTGGACGAGACTTTGCTGTCATACTGTCATGCTTGGAATGGTTTGGCTATATAGTTGAATGGCGAGTAATCAATGCTGCTGACTACGGATTTCCACAAAGGCGTAAACGAGTATTCATCATGGCATATCAGCCATTCCGTGATGGCTTAGTTGCCAATCTAAATACCATTACTGATGGAATTCTTGGACAAGCCTTTCCATGTAATGTAGTTGCTGATAAGCATTCGTACTACATTGGGACTGAGAAGATTGGTGGTGAAGGTATGGAAAAGGACTTTGCTACGTACATCCACTCTGTATCAGAAGCGTGGGATAAGATGGCACATAGAGTCTCCCCCTTCAAAGACGCTGGAGCCTTTTATAGTGGTGTAATGTACACCGCGACCACAGAACCTGTTTATGATAATCGAAAACTAAAGCAGACTTTAGGCGATGTACTTGCTAATGAACAGGATGTTCCAGAAGAATTCTTTATAAATAATCTAGATAAGTGGGAATATCTTAAAGGTGCTAAGAAAGAGCCACGTATCAGTAGATATAATGGTTATGAATATGTCTACCAAGAAGGGGCTGTTGCCTTTCCTGATGCTCTAGATAGACCGTCTAGGACTATCATTACAGGTGAGGGGGGAATGTCTCCATCACGTAATAAGCATGTTGTTCAAACGCCATCAGGACGATATCGTAGATTGATGCCTATCGAACTAGAACGTTTGAATGGTTTTCCTGATAACTGGACTCAACTAAATGAGGTATCGGATACTAAACGTGCATTTATCATGGGTAATGCTTTGGTAGTGGGACTAGTAGAACAGATTGGTTATGTATTATCTAAAGTGATAGGAGAACGAAGTAATGTCAACAAACTCACCACCACCAGTGTTTAATGAAATTCAAATACGTGCCAAATGTTCAGCAGAACATACACACGGATTTTGTACAGAATGTGATGATACGGAGTATATCAACCGTTGGGTTAATATCGATGACTTGCTAAAACACATAACTATGGATAATATGCCTGTTAATTTACAATGGCATAATCCTACAATTATCGACTAATGTGATGCAATATCAAGATGATAAAGCAGTAAACCCCCCTAGAAAACGAATTCTAATTTGTGGGGATAGAAATTATAAAGATTGGAAAATGGTACAAGACTACTTAGAGACTCTTTCGAAAACAACTATCATCATACATGGTGGAGCAAAGGGAGCCGATAGTATTGCAGGAAACCTTGCCACATATTTAAATATGAAAGTTATAAAATGTCCAGCAGATTGGGATAAGTACGGCAAAGCAGCAGGAGTGCTGCGTAATCAACAAATGCTTGATGAAGAGCATCCAGACCTAATAGTGTATTTTCATAAAGATTTGGAAAATAGTAAAGGCACTAAAGATATGGTTACTAAGGCCATCAGCAATCAAATTAAAACAATAAATGGTGAAACAGGAGAAATATATAATGGCACTATTTAAAATTACGGGACATTACCTGACATATGTAGAAGGATATGTAGAAGCAGAAACTGCAGGAGAAGCATCACATAAATCTATACATGGTAGACGGTGGACGACACCACCTACAGAAATACCTATTCATGAATTATCAGTAGATTACGTAAAAGAAGTAGACGCGATTAGTCCATCTCGTATGTTACAGACCCAACCATTCCGCAAAGGAAGTAATGAGCAATAGTGATTTTCTCGCTGATATGCCTCCCAATATCTATTTCTGGATTCATGATGAAATAGATGGCGGAGATTTAGACCCATTCATTAACTATTATGCTGAACGGAATGAACTTTTTCAAAATAAAGTGGATTTTATAAATGGCTTTACACTGGCCGTGGCATATTTACATCATGAGCGGTTTACTATCGAAGAATTAAAATGGGTAAGAGTTGCGATGTCTGCAGCACTTGCTCAAGCATTGACTTAATAAGAGTAATAGTGTATACTAGAGGTAATGATGGAAGTTCTAGTTAGAAATAGATGTTGGGATTGTTTTGGGTTAGAAACTACATGTTCTATCTGTAATGATACTGGTTTGATAGAAAAATGGATTTCAATTACAGAGTTGTCATTAGAAATTCAAAAGTTTACGCCAGCACCATTGTCAGATGATGTAGGCATTACGATAACTCCACCAGAATACATAGAAATTCCACCAAATATAAATATTTAGAGGTGAAAGACATGAGTGTACAAGTTTACAAGGTAAATCTCACAGGATATGTGATACGCAATACGGATATTATGGATGACCCTAATCATCTTGATTTAAGTACTGTTGTGGAAATGGTATTAGACAATCAACATGAATGTACGATGGACTTAATCGACTCCATAGGGGACACAGGCTGTGATTGTACAGAATGTACCTGTGGAGCAAAAACAGAGTCTGTACCGCTTATGATGAATCTAGAAGAGCCTGGGGCATCAGCAGATTCAACGGTAGAAGATTTTTAAAAGGATAACAGCATGACTACAGGACGTAGAACTAGAGTCGTAGAATTACGAACACATCATCCCCATATGACCTTAAGGGAAATTGGTGAGGAACTTGGAATAACTAGAGAACGAGTACGACAAATTCTAGTTACTGAGAATTTAGAAACACGTTCATCAGCACGAATGCCTATGCCAATGCCTGCGTGTAAACGCTGTGGTAATCCAGTCCCCTATCGAAAACGAATATTCTGTAGCCGTATGTGTCACCGTCCGAATGGCAGAATTATAGTAATATGTCATTCTTGTGGTAAAGCAATCTCATTAATGACTTCAATATATAAAAGTCGCCATGCCAGAGCAGCACACATACACTGTAGTCGAACCTGCAGAGATAATACTAGACGAGGACATCCTATAAAATAATATGAAAAATGAAGAAGAACTTATTCAAGGTATGGAAATCGCTGCCAAACGTGGCGCACAATACAATATAGAAGCATTAAATGAGGAGTTAATTCCTACTTTAATGATATTAACTAAAGATGATAGAATAGAGATAGCGCATATTGCTTCAGAACGAGAACATATACCTGTTCTTTTAAAAGAATGCTTAATAACCAAACAAGCGAAAGCCTATACGTTAGTTTTAGAAGCTTGGTCAACAAATTTTGTTGAAAAAGCCATAGCTTTAGAAGGGCGAGTACGCGATATGCCATTAGATGATAGATTTGAAGTAACAAATATTATTATGGTAAAAAGAAATGAAGGAGTTACTAAATATCTATCGGCTAGAATTGATACAGAATTCAGTGGTAAACGTAAATTACGTGAATGGGAAACTGGAACTGTTCAAGACAGTCGAATATGTATAACTAAATGGTGAACCTTATGCCAACTGGAGAAGACTACAGATTTCTGTATGTCATGCTTTACAACATGGGAAAGGGGTATCACATCGGACAGGATTCGGAAACCAAAACACTACAACAGATTATGATAGATGATGAATATGAGATTATCTATGAACCTATTGGAGAACAAGATATTGTTGTAGGTAAAAAAGACGACCAAATTATTGGAATAGCAGACCTTTGGGAGCCGTGGGCTATCAATCTCACTGAAAAGGTAGATACATTTCCTCCAACTTAGAAAACTAATAAAATACTAACACTTGACTGACACATAGTAGTTAGAGTATAATAAGGCTACAAGTTAAAAATATCGCAATAGGATAAAGGTGACACACATGGGATTCGACCTCAGTTTAAATTTTCTAAATCGCAACAAATCCACAGACAAACCCACAGAAAGTATCGGTGAATGGAAAGACCCGCAGACTACACACCACGCATCAGACAATGAAGATCTATCAATAGCCACTAACTTCATATGTATGTACTGTTTAAACATAGACGGCTACATACACTTCTTAAACACCTCAATTGAGGCGGGGTCAATTACACCACACAACATTGACGTGACTCCATACTCTCCTGATTGGTCGTCTTTCAAACGTCATATGTACGCTTCGCATCCTGAACAATGGTGTTATGGTGAAGTCCCTAACGATTATTTCAAGATTACGAAGTCCACAACATCTTGGAATAAAACTGACAAAGCCGATGTAGCTGATGCCTACATTCAAATTAGGGCTAAGCAGGAGTATGGTTGGAATTTCTTTGCGGTAGTCAATGATAAAATCCAGCACACTTTACATGCTCTACCGAAAGACGAAGAAACTATTACTCGCATTGAATGGTACCCTCGTATTAACCCTCTAACAGATAAACCCTGGACAGATTGGCGTTTCGAAAAAGAGGGGGAGACACATAAACGAGCACAAAATGTACTACCACGTATTGTTGGAAGAACTCATGCGTCTATAACTCCTGTACTGCGCGGAATGAGGATGAACCACTCATCTGACGGTCATGTACTAGAAAGAAATCCCAAAAGATTGGCTAAATATGCGCATCTACCCCCTTATGTGAATGCGACTTGCATATTCACAGAAGATGCACTCAAACGAGTTCAAGATTTGCGTGACATATGTAACCTAAAGGGGCCGGGAAACATTGGCATTCTACGTATGCAAACAGGTCACCATGTACACACTGAATCTAAGGTACAAAATAAAGAAACAAAAAAGGGAGAAAAAGTGGTTAAAGAATCTATACCAGAAACACAATCAAATATAAATCGTCCCTCAATAAATGCCCAAGATGTGTCAACACAGTTAGAGCATTTACTGCCAAAAAATGATTTTACAAACGACTTGATGGGGCAGGTAAGTATCATCTTTAACTATGCACGTGAACAATCACAGCATGAAGAAGATTTTTATAAAGTACAGTCTGAACTTGATGCAGCAAACGACTTAATAAAGGGACTCCGTCGCGATGTAGCTGAAGCTACAGCGGATACTAAGAAAGTCGAAGAGGAACGTGACGCAGCTAAAAAACAGATTACGACATTACAAGACAAACTTAATGCACGTGGTCGTAACAAATCTGCAGCAGAAGTCAAAAGCGATATGGATGAAGTTACGAAGAAAACCCTAAATAAAATCCGAAATGGCCCTCGTATCATCTAATGGCTAAATGTGATGTTCTATCATGTCCAAAAGAGGCCAGTGAAGTAATAACTGAACTGGCCTTACGCCTATGTGACTGGCATGCGTATGAACATCATCATGAAGTAGGATGGATAGGTAAAACAGACGAAGATAATGTCAAAAATACAATTCCGAAGATAAAAAATAAAGATGTGCTACGTAACGATGAATGAAGAAACCCATATGGATAACAATGGAATAAATATTTGGAAATTACCTAATCACTTGCAGACATGTCCTAGATGTCATGGTAGTGGAGAAGTCAACACCGCATTACTTCCTTATGAAGATGATTATCGAAAGACTGCAGGTACTTGGGAAGACGATAGACCTAAGTG
>NZER01000080.1 GCA_002690445.1 Candidatus Pacearchaeota archaeon | reverse complement strand
GCCTCTTCGATCCCCGTCGAAGCCCGTGAGACGAGGAGAACGCTACAACTCCCCGCAGGGGATGCGCCCGCCGCCGCCGCGGATACCCCCGGAGCAGCAGCAGCGACCGCCCCAGGTTCCCCCGAACGGGCAAGGGCGCGTGCTATAGAGCTAGGGCATCGCACTCCCGAGGAAACCAACGAAGCCCTGATAGATCAGCTGGGCCTGGCGCCGGACTACGAAGGCCAGAAGCCATACCCGCAGGCGGACGACGGCCTGCCGCCTACGGCCTATCTCTACACGTCTGGCAGCACGGAGATCACGCAGGCGCGGCGGTGGGCGAAGGGTAAGAAGACGGGGCCGAAGTATGCGGCGGCGCGGAAGACCGTGGCAATGGCGCTCGAAGCGAGCGGTGCGAGTACGCAGCCGTACCAGATGGCCCACTTCATACATAGGCTCTACCTGGGCGAATTGAGCGAGTACCCGCATTTCGTGACCGAGTGGCTCGGCACCCATGGAGCTCCACCGACGGCGTATCTTCCGACCGTCCGTGAAGTTGAAGAGCTCTTCGACATCCTGCACCGCCGGCCGACCAACTACCCCGGCGATTGGGTCGCGGGTAGCGTTGACGGATGGCCTGCGCTTGATGTCGAAATGGCGTTCGACGACAGGGTGAAGATTGCCCGGAGAGCTTCCGAAATTGAGCAGGTAGCACCGCCGGCTGCTGCTGCGCCAGAGGGCGCGACCGCGCGAGTGCCGCGTGAAGAGGCCATGCGGCAGAGTGCGGAGGATGTCGCCACCGAGTTCTTTGAGGACAACATAAGGGACCAGTTTCGACATTACGAGCCAGGTGTCCAGGGGGCGATCAACGATCTCGCCGAGGGGTTGCGTAAAGGCTACGGGCCAGACGAGATTTCCGATCTTAGTGGTGGTCAACTGCTCGATCCCGACGGCGGGCACGCTTCGGCACAGGCGCTCATTGACGACTACCAGGGCCGCGTGGCCCGCCTGCGCTCTGGCGTCCCGCTCGATGAGGAATTGAAACCCGGCTATATGTGGCGCTCCGACCTGGAGGACGAGCTTGGGCGCCCCATCGGGGCAGCGCCCGAGCAGGCCGCAGCGCCCCCACCGAAGCCCGACCCCGACCTGGAGCTCCGTGCGGCGTCGCCAGAGGTTCAGCGGTACGTCGCCAGGGCGGAAGCTGCTGGCCGGCTGACCCCGCCCAGCACGCCCGAGGAAATCATCGACGAGCTCATGCTGATGCAGGGTTCCGAGAAGGCAGGCCGAGACGTGTTGGGCACGGCGATCGAGCGGCGACACCCCCAGATGCTAGAGGATTGGCTGGTCAACACCGGCAGCGTGACCGAAGCAGACGCGCCTGGGCTGTCTCAGTCGTTGCTGCGCCGGGTGGAGAGGGACGTGATCCCCGAGGGCCAGACCGGGCTGCTCGATGCGCCGCCACGGACGCCTGAAGACGAATCCGAGCGCCTGATAGCTGAGGCCGAAATGACCGGCGGGTTTGCCGAAGGGCCAGACGACTTCGCGCCTGCACCCGGTTCCATTTCCGCCGAAGTCGGACCGATGATTGACCGGACGCCCACCGCAGCCGCAGCCGCACCCCCTGGTGGTGGCGCACCGCCGCCACGACAGCCCCCGCCGGCGCCGCCTGGTGGCCCGCCTGCTGGTGCAGCGCCCGAGCCGGACAACCTGGGCTTTGAGCGCCCGCTGACATCCACGCCGGCAGACGAGGTGCAGCCGCCGCTACCGGCGGCGGTAGAAGGTGCGCCGTCCGGACTGCACCGCACCGGCCAGCCGACGCTGGGCTACGTGACACCACCCCAGGAGGGCATCCCGTTCGCAGCCGGGAGTGCCGAGGAAGCTGGCGACGCGATGAACCGCGTGCGGGCCACGCGCAGCGCCGGTGGCTCACTGACGGACGACATCGACCCCGCCTTCTTGCAGGGCACGGCGTTCCCGCCGACCGCGCCGCCACCGGGCTACGTGGCGATGCCCATTGCCGGTTCTGGCGGCAAGAAAGAAGTCTTCTTCCTGCCGCGTGAGATCAGGGACGCGATCACCCAGCGGCTCGACCCGGCCCGCCAGGTCGCGTTCGTTCGCGGCTTCGATTCGCTGAACTCGATCTACCGGGTGTCGGTTACGCAGTTCTTCACCGACTACCACATGCGAAATATGTGGTCGAACTACTGGCGCATGATGCTCGATGGCGTGTGGAACCCGATCTATGGCGTCAAGGCTGCACAGGTGATGAGGGCCGCGCGGAGCGGCGATGCCAGCAAGCGAATCAACATCAACGGCGTTATCAAAGACGGTGCCCACAAGGGGTTGGGTGGGACAGACGGCAAGGTGACCGCCGCGGAGCTCTTCGAGGTAGCAGAGAACTACGGAGCCTTCGCTAGCCTGGAGAGTCGGACGGGTGAGCTCGCGGAGATCGCCGGTGGCGCGCTCAGCGGCGCGACAATGGACATCCGCGCCGCTGGGCTGACATCGAAGGCCGGAATCGTGTCGCGGTTCGTGTCGTGGGTTTCCGGGCCGGGCCAATACGCTGAGACGTTCATGCGGCTCATGCACCTGCTGGGCCGGCTGGATAAGGGCGACGATCTCCTGGAAGCGATCGCCCACGTCCGCAAGTTCCAGGTTGACTACACCGACTTGACGCAGGTGGAGAGGATGATGGGGCGCCGGGTTAGCTTCTTCTACACCTACATGCGGAAGTCGATGGCGCTGGAGGTCGAGCAGATGATCAAGGGCCGGCGGATCGGCCCGCTGCCAATTGGCCCACCGATCCGCAACGTCCAGCGTGCCCGCGACTGGCTACAGCAAGAGCTCGATCCCGAGGGCGAGGAACTTAAAGAGGAAGTGGCGTTGTGGCGCCGCTGGGTTTGGGATCGCCTGAATATCGGGGTAGGCCGTGACGACAAGGGAAATCCGATGATCTTGTACGCGACCGGCTTGCCGATCGAGTTCTTTAACCAGTGGTGGGCCGGCACGGCGAAGCGGACGATGCAGAACACGCTCAACCAATGGAACCCGCTGGTGAAGATGTGGATTGAGATGGCGACCAATAAGAGCTTCTTCACGAAGGGCGACATCGACAACCCCAGTCACCAGAACTTCCTGGGGCACGTAGATGAGATCACCGCGGGCTTCCCAGGGCTCAGTCAATGGTTGGAGGTGGAAAAGGAAACGATCATCGACTCGGAGACTGGTGAGGAACGCACCTTCTACCACGCCAACCCGTCGCGGGTTCATGTCTGGATGTCGCTCATGCCAGGGATGGCCCGGATGCTCCGCACGGCAGACGATGTGGTCAATTCGGATATGGGGGTAGGGGCGCGACTGCTCAACCTGTTCACCGGTGCCAAGATCACCAGTTTCGACATTACGAGCCAGGTGTCCCAGGGCTACTCGTCCGACCACGGGGCAGCGTTCGACACATACAACGAGGACTACGAAGACCTGGCCGAGCGGTTCCTGCGTAACGAACTTACGGGCATGGAGTTCACGAAGAGCAGGCGCGAGCTACGAGACAACCTGGGCGAAGCCTTGTCTAACGCCGACACGCGGCTCCGGGAGAAGCAGGAAGATCCCTACGTCGATCCCGAGGACGTGCGCCGGCAGGCGCAGCTGGGGGCGCTCGGGGCAGAGGCCGCTGAGCTCCAGCGCATCGAGAACCTTGATCCTGCTAGTTTCATGCTCGACGGCTTGATCAATTGGGATGCGTACTGGCGAACCCGCGATGCGATGGTTGAAGGGCTCAGCCCGGCGCAGCGTACCCGGTGGTGGAAGCAGGAGAGGGAATACCTGGACCGGCTGGGGCCGGCAGCGCGAGAGGTCGAGGAAATGTACCTCGACGCGCTGGAGGTTACGCAGGCCATCGCCGAACTGCCGCGCTACAAGCTGCCTGACGGCAGGTGGCTGTCCGATGAGATCGCGGCCCGCATCGACGACGCCAACAAGGAGATCAGCACATGGGCACGAGGACGGGGACCGGGTTCCTGGAATATGTCGGCGATAGAGTACATCCGGCAGGGTGGGCCACCGGGCTCATCGGACAGCCGGGAGTTCCGCCAGGAAACCGTCAGCCTGATTCGACGCTCGCGCTACTGGTACAACCCGGAGATTACGGCCATCCGGCAGCAGAACCAGGTGGTGCTGGCGCGGGTGTTTGGTGACTCGGCGCTTGGTCCGCTGAACACGGCCAACGAGCAGCTTGCCCCCGTCGGCGCCCGTGACACGTTCGTAGGTGCCGGCGTCTCGCAGTAGCCCGTTTTCGCCGTCATGGGCTAAGATGGGCACCGTAAGGCCAGAAAGGTCGTCAACGCGCGCAAGCGCGGGGACGGCCTTTTTTGTTTGGAGGGATCGGGAACGTGACCGTAGATGCGCCTGAGACAGTAGAGGTAGAAACGCCGCCACCTGGCGACGAAGAGCCGAAGCTGAGCCTGGAAGAGCAATACGAGAAGGCTGCTGAGGCGGCTGGCGTAGAGCTCCCCGGAGACGGCGAAGACGAACCTGCCGAGGCGGGTGACGAAGGTGACGAGCCCACAGTCGAGACGCCGGAGGGTGCTGAGGCGCCCGAGGGCGGTGAGGACGAAGAGCCTGGTGCTGAGGTGCCGGCGTATGTCCTACCAGACGATCCTGACGAGCGAGCGACGGCCCTTGCAGGGATCAAGAACCACCCCGACATCCAGAAGTGGCAGAGTGACGCGACCGCCAAGGCCGCAAACACAGCCGCAACGCGGGTACGCGGGGAAGAGCGGGAGAGGGCGACCAACGAGCTCAACGAACTACTCGCCAGGGGCGATCCGCGCGCACGTCGCGCGATGAAGACCGCCGAGGATGAGAAGTCGCAGGAGCTCGTTTCGCTGGGCAGGGCTGCAAACACGTTGTATGACGCGACTGTAGACCTGCTGGGCGACACCTACGGGCTCGATAAGACCGAGCTCAAATCAACTACCGCGGTTCCTGAACTCATAGCGAAGGTTCTCGAAACCCTGGATAAGAAGCGTGACACCGAGTTCGATGCAAAGGTGCAAGCCGGCATCCGTGCGCTCCGTGACAAGGAGCGAGGCGGGCGACCATCGCCGAGCCGTGACGCTGCCCCCAGGAATGAAAGACCCCCCGCTGCCAAGGGTGGATCGCTTGGCGATTATTACGAAGAAGCAGTCAGACAAGCAGAGCGAGGATAGGTAATGGCACTTCCATCGAGTTTCAATACTGATCTACTCGCTTCGACCATCAATAACTGGATGCTGGACCACGGGGTTCAGGACAACATTTTCAAGGCCAACGCTTTGATCTTCCTTCTGACCCGCGACCGGGGGCCAAACAGCTTCCGCGCCGGCGGTAATCAGATCGTCCAGCCGTTGATGTACGCCGAAAACACCAGTCGGGGTTCCTACTCGGGTTACGACCTGATGGACGTTACTCCGCGCGAAGTTCTCACGGACGCCGCGTTCGACTGGAAACAGGTGTACGTCACCATTTCCATCTCTGGTCGAGAGCGATTGATCAACCAGGGCAACGCTGCACAGTTCAGCGTGCTCGAACAACGGATTCGGAACGCCGAAATGTCCATGCAGGCTGAGCTCGACACTCAGATTTACCTGGACGGCACGGCCAACGATTCCAAAGACCTGACCGGATTGGCGCTCGCCGTCGATTCAGCAGGCACCTACGGCGGGATCGCCCGAGGCACTAACTCTTGGTGGAGTTCCACCGAGACTGCGGCCGGCGGCGTTCTCACCGAGGCAATGATGCAGGCGATCTACAACACCGTCTCGCTAGGTCGTGTGGGTGGGGGGCCGAATCTCGGTCTGACCACGCAGGCGATCTACGAGGGCTATGAAGACCTGCTCTCGCCCGAAAAGCGGTACAACACCTCGGATTTGGCCTCGGCCGGCTTCGAGTCGTTGCGGTACAAGGGTGCCGACATCACCTGGGACGAGGGCTGCACCACGCAGCTGTTCTACTGGCTCAACACCAACTTCTTCGATTGGGTGACTCACTCCGATCGGGACATGGTTGCGACGCCGGCTAAGAGCCCGACGAACCAGGATGCCGACATCATGCAGCTGTTGTTCATGGGGAATTTGACGCAGAGTAATTGCCGCAAGAGCGGCAAGCTCACGGGTGTCACTAATTCCTAATTCAAAGCCTCCGGTGAGAAGCCGGGGGAGTAACGCCGTGATAAGCGGCAGGGAGTAAATCAAAAGTGGCAACGGAATCTAGTTCCAACACTTTCACTTCGGAGTTTCGGAAGATCAGCGGCCCGCTCGGGGCCGACCTGACGCGAGTGGATAGCTCGCCGAAGTTCACCCTGGGGCAGACGTGTTTCGACACCCGAGGGGGTGAGTACATCTACCTCAAAGGCGTCGCAAGCGTGGCCGAAGGTTCGTGGGTTAGCTATTGCATCGCCGGCGACATCACCGCCGCCGTTGCGCTGGCGACGACCACGACCGTCGATCTCCGTGACCCGCTCGCCGTGGCCTGCGCTGCGGTTGTGGCGTCCAGCTATGGCTGGTTCCAAATCCGAGGAATCTGCTACGCGAGCTACCTGGTCAGCATGGCCCTGGGCAACACTGTCCAGAGCACGGCGACCGCCGGCTCGATGGACGACGCGAACACCACCACTATCTACGGAGTTAAGTGCTTCGAGACTGAGGGTGGAACCGGGACGGATACTCTCCGCACCTGGATTCAGTACCCGCAGGCCGGGATCGCGCTGTAGCGATGCCAGGAGCCCCCGCCGTGGAAGCGGACGCCGCCCCGCGGCGAGGGCTCCTGTATCGCTGCCGTGCTGGGCATGTTTGGGAGGCTCACCGGCCTGGCCGGTCCTACCACCCCTGCCCGGTCATGGTCGAGGGACACGTCTGCGATGCGTCTAGCCAGCGGTTCGACGGCGAGCTCAGCGTGGCCGGCGAGTACCCCAACATCACCGTTCCGGGTGGCTTCATGATCATGTGGAGCGACGTTCACGGAGACGAGACGCCGCGCTCTCTCGGACAGAAGGGGATCGAGCGCGCCAACCCTTCTCAAGTTCACACGTCAAAGAGTGGTCAAGGCAACTGGCGAGAGATTCGCCGGTTGAAGAAAGAAAGAGGGTTGGGGTAATGCCTGACGCACCAGCAGCGACAAAACGGGAGAAAGCCTTTTGCTACTTCCGTTCCTATGAATTGTCCCAGCGGCAACGCCTGGGCGACCCGAGCTACGAGCTCGAAGACGAGTACAAAATGTGGTACTGCGTCAAGCACCTGGGGATGGGCAGCGCCGAGGCCATCAACATCGTTGCGACGCCGGCGAGCGAGGATACCCCGCTGGGTGAACAGCAATTCCTGACCGACACCGATTCCCTGGACGACTACAACCTGTCACCGGAACTACTCAAAGAGATCGCCGAACGGCGCCGTGTGATGAAGCAGGCCGAGAGCGACGGGGAGCCGCCGGCCGTAGAAGATAAGAGCGAAGTTGCCGGCACGCCCCTGGTGGCGTCGTGTGAGTGGTGCGGCAAGACCTTTGCCAGCAAGCGCCCTGACCTGTCGGTGAAGAACCACCAACGAACGTGCAAGGAAAAGCCGGCAGCATAGGAACGTGGAATGGCCGTCAAGACCACCCGGAAAACGCTTCGACAGGAAATCATAAAGGCGCTGCACACCGACGCCACCGACTTCATATCGAGCACGGCCTCATCCAACGGCACCAGCGGCACCCTTATAGACAGCACCCTCGCGTCGTTCCGGCGTAAGCCCACCTGGTTCAAAGAGAAACGTATCTTCATCCCTGGCGCCGCGGCTGCGGACCAGGTGAGGGTGCTACAGCAGATGGCCCAGGACAGCGGGACGCTCACGCCCGACCGGGACTGGAGCTCGTCCAGCGTGACCGCCAGCGGCGTCGAGTATGAGGTCTTCGGGATCGTCGGGCCGGACGACATCCACATCGCCATCAACGACGCGCTCAAACGGGCTGAGGAATCAATCTGGCTCGTCTTGAAGGCGATCAGTGGGACGGTCGATTACAACCTCAGCCTGAGCACGCAGACGTTGATCGTCCACAGCCGGAACAAGTACCTGCCGTTCACCGAGGGCTCGGCTGGCGCGGCTGCCGCGACGATCACCGAAGGTATCTACACCGGGGAAGACCTGGCGACGGAGATTCAGACGCAGTTGAACAGCTCCGCCACCGACAACACGTACACCGTCACGTTCAACGAGCCCACGGCGAGCTCCAACGCCAACAAGTTCACGGTGACCAGGGCCACGGGTTCCGACACGTTTGGGTTCCTGTGGAAGACCGGGGCCACCTACGGCTCCGACAACAACGACACGCACATCGGGACGCTCATCGGGTTTGCCGATGCAGCTAACGACGCCGGCGCCACCACGTATACCAGCGACAACGAGATCACCCTGAACACCTGGCTCCAGCAGGTGCGGCAGACTGGCGTAGCGAGAGAGGTTGTAGCGGGCGTTCGGAGTATTCGGGAGATTGCACAGATTCGTCCGCGGGCTGACGCCGGCGACGTTTGGGTGTACCTGGGCGACCCGGTTGTGTCGGCCAGCACCGTTCAAATCTCCGCGTTGCGAGCTCACGACATCCTGACCTTTGACGATCAGGAGACGCGGGCGAACGCCGAATGGATCAAGGCCGGCGCGCTCCGCTACCTCTACGTGCAGCTGGCGGCGAACCCGTCGCTCTCATCGACGACGAACTACGACAAGATGGCGCAGGTGTGGCAGGACGAGTGGTTGAATCAATGTGGCATCCACCAGGGCCGGCTCGTTCACCCGTTCTTTGATCTGCCATGATTACTGACCCCACCAACATTGCCACGCACATCACCCTGGACGACGTTGAATACATGCTGTTCCAGGCCAAGGCTGAGAGAGGAGGGCCAGGAGGCCCGCCGGCGTACAAGCAGGGGAAGGTTGACTACCGGGTGGCGCAGGTTGCTCAGGGGAGGGTCACATCGGCCAACCTGCCCGGCGACGTGGCAAGCTCGCATGAAGTCAACCGCTTCCACGCCGGCCTGGGAGTGGCGCAGCAGACGCCAGGCGAGACGACTGAGGGTTACCGCTTCACGTTGGACGGGGACGCCGCCAGCGGGCGCATCGTCCACGCCTCGCCTCCGATCAACGTGGTCACCATCGGCGCCAGCGCGAACATCGAGCATTTCATCGAGTACGACAGCGAGCTCTACATCGCCGGCGGCGCCACCTTGAAGAAGAGCAACACCAGCGGGACGATCTCCACCGTCTACATCTTCGACGGTTCGATCATCACCAGCCTGGCGGTCTTCCGTGGCGATGATGCCTCGGAACGGCTCTACATCGCCCTCGATAATATCGGGCTCTACAGCTACGACGGCACCACCATGACGCAGGTGAGCGCGATCACCGATGGCGTCGTGCTTGCCACCGAGTTCACGCAGGACAGCGGCGGCAGCTGGGCTGCTGACACCACCAGCCCGTTCGCGGTGACGCTGAACAGCTGGGACACCCTAGCGAACGGCGACTGGCTGATCGTCGGCTCTTACGAAGACTTCCACGGGTTGAACGTGACGATCAGCAACGCCAACGCCAACGCCTCGGTGCTCTCCGTCCACTATTGGAGCGGCACCGGCTGGACTGCGGTGAGCAGCCTGAGTGACGGCACCTCCAGCGGGGGCAGCACCTTCGCCGTCAGCGGGGAGATCACCTGGGACGAGATCGACGGTATGGGGGCGGATGTGGTGAATGGAACCCGTATGATCCCGGTACGGCTGACGGTGAGCTCGGCGCTGGATAGCTCCACCAGTACGGCCGACATCGCGGCGATCCTGAAACACAAGGCGTCGAAGTTCCTGACGTTCTCGGACACGACCGCCGCCGCCGGCAGTTCAATCTACAGGGTGTCGAAGCGGTACGGCCGGTTAACGGTTTCGCAGAGCTTCGACGGTGGGACTAACCCCACCTGGGGCGGGCACATCATCGTCGGCGACAACGGCGAGCCGGTCACCAACATCCACGGCGTTCGCGGCCGGGTGCTCATTGAATCGGATCGGGATGTCTACAACCTGGCGCAAGACTTCACCAGCCTGGTCGAAGCTCTGCTGCCCGAGTGGCACGACGCGCCCGATACGGAGAACGGCAAGGGCTCTCGGGCGATCAACGGCTTGCTCTACATGGCCCGCCGGCGGACGCTCCTGGCGTTCAACCCCAACGTCACCGACGGCGTAAACCTTATGAACGTGGGGCTGGAGACGATCCCGGAGAACGACACGCCGATCATCGGTAGGATCACGGCGCTGGCCCACGACGATCACTTCCTGATCGCAGCGGTCCACAACGGCACGGACAGCTGGATCATGCGCCTGCCGCAGACGCCTGGGGCCGTTGCCCGGTGGCAAAGCTGGCTGAAACTACCCGGTGTGCGCTGCAATGCCCTGTGGGTGACGGAGTTCGTCAGCGGGGAGAAGCGGCTTTACATGGGCAACGCTGCCAACGCCGCCTACGTCAACCTGCCGGTTCACGGGCCGAACCCGCTTAACGATGTCGAAACCACCACATCATTCGTCACCAGCTGGGAGTTCTACGTGCCCAGGACCGTCACCGACCTGCCGCAGTTCGAGACGAACTGGCTCCAGGTGACCGTCTCCGGCGACAACATCAGCGCCACAAACAAGGTGCAGGTCTTCTATAGAACTACCGAAGGGGGGGCGTATACGTCGCTCGGTGACATCACCGCCTCGGGGTCGAGCCGGAAGTTTCCGAAGGATACGGCGGGTACGTGGGTGGATGTCTATGCCAAGGTGAGTGGGACGAGCTCCAGCACCGCCCGCATCCGGTCGATAGCGATCGAATACCGCAAGGTGTTCCCCTACTTCCGTCAGTTCACCGTGGCGCTTGATCTGGGGGCCACGCTAGAACTGACCGGCGCCAACGTCTTTGCTCACCCGGTCGATCTCCGGGATACACTCGACACGCTGGTAGCACAGTCGGGCACGGTGGAGTTCGAGTCGTTGCTGGGTCAGAAGTTCGAGGTCTTCGTCGAAGAGGGCGAGCTTGGCCTGCTGGACATTGACCCGATACGCGAGACGGACATGGTTCGCGTGTTGACCCTGACCGAGTTCGTTCAGTACGACATCGAAGGAACCTGGAACGACATCGCAGCCTGGGATTGGGACGGGGCTGCTGACCGTTCCTGGGACCAGCTGGCAACCGTAAGATCGGATAACTAAATGGCGACGACCACAACCCACCTTAGCCTGACGAAACAGACCGGCAGCGAGGGCGGCAGCACCGGGGCAACCGGCCGGCTGGCCGTCCTGAACGACAACTGGGACATCATTGATGCTCTTTTCCACGGGACGACCGGCCACAGCCACGACGGGACATCTGGTGAGGGGCCGAAGATCGGGCTGGATGGCTTCGCCAGGGGCTCGACAGCCGGCACCGTCGTCACGTCGAACGGCAGCGGCGCCGACCCCACGTACCAGTCCATCCCCGGCTCTACCCTTGCGGCTCGCAACGAGACGGGCAGCACTCTCACCGAGGGCACGCTGGTCTACGTCAGCGGGTGGAACGAGACGCAGCTGACCTTCCTGCTGTCAAAGGCCGACGCAAACGTGAACGGGGCGATGGCTACGTTCATCATGCAGGGCGACCTGGCGAACAACACGAGCGGCACCGCGTACAAGACGCACCGGCTAGAGAGCATCAACACCAGCGCGTCGTCCGCGGCAGGCGACCCTGTTTACCTGAGCGAGACGGCCGGTAGCTGGACGTTGACGGCGCCGACCGCAGACACCAGCTTCCAGCAGGTAGTCGGGAGGGTGGCGATAGACCACGCTTCCACCGGCGCCGTCCAGTTCAACCTAGAGGCCGGCCTGGTAATCAAGCAGGGCACCACACAGCGTATGCCAACCAATCCTCTGGCATCTTCGGGTGGCATGGTTCAGCAAACCACCCAGAACCTGGGCCTCACCGCCGGGACAACGAATTCCACCACCTATGTAGATATCCCATCATCGGATGGCCAGGTTACGCTCACCACGACCGGCGGTGATCTCCTGGTCTGGTATACCGCATACGTCCGAAGCGATACCGACAACCAGTATTCTTACGTCGCCATCGAAATCGACGGTGGCTCTGAGGTAGCTGAAAGCCGATTACGTACCGCTGATGCCAATGTCTGCGGCACCTATTCCGGATATCATCGATTTACGAGCGTGGCGGCAGGAGCGCATACCGTAGCGATGCGCTGGAAGGTCGCCGGAAATACCTCAACGATGGAAGCCTACGGCGGCATCGTGATGCAGGAGATATCGTAATGGCTGTAACAACAACGAACGACGTACAACTCGACCAACTCGAAGGCGAATTAAGCGCCGCCGGTATCGACGTTACCACCGGTATCGGTAGTCACGAGACGGGCGGCTCGACCGCGATATATACCTATGACGGTGATGGGCATATCGTTGACCTACCAAATGCGGCGCAGGCGGTGGTGGATGATCATGTCGCAGTCGAGCCGGTCGATCCGCG
>NZER01000079.1 GCA_002690445.1 Candidatus Pacearchaeota archaeon | reverse complement strand
GTAAATGAGCTATATCGTTTCTTGGAGCATAAGAATATGCCGCTGACCGCCGAAGGCAATTTCCTTGCTTACAAGGGTGTTACAGGTGAGTTTATGGATTTCCATACTCGTAGTTTTGATAACAGTGTGGGTAAGACCCTTGAGATGCGTCGAAATGGCGTGTGTGATGACGCCAACATGGGTTGTTCAAGCGGTTTTCACGCTGGTAGTTACGAGTATGCCAAGGGGTATGCAAGTGGTGGAGGTCACTTAATGGTCGTAGAGATTGACCCAAGGGATGTCGTAAGCGTACCTCACGATTGTGAGTGTCAGAAATTACGCACCTCTAAATACGTTGTGGTTGGCGTTTATGAGACTATCGAAGCTCCCCCATTGGAAGATGGCGTGATGCCTTCATACGTCGAATGGGATGATGATTTCGATGGCGTGGACGAAGATAGTATTGAATACGGTGCTGGATGGGATGCTGGCTACAAAGCCGCACAGGAGGAATAAATAGGGGTGGAACCAAAGTGGGGTAACGAGTTTTCCTTGTCTCGTTGCCCCACTCTTTTAAGAACAGTGTATATTTATTAATTAATTAAAATGAAACGAACAGACATACAAAATTATTTAGAAGAAAATTATCCAGATTACATGGACAAGATTTTACTCTCTGATGGGTTTGAGGATGCGTTCGTAGGGGTTGTGGAGAGTTTTGGGAACGAACCAAAGGCTTGTTATGATTCAGAGAAATGTTTGGAGATTCTTATGGCGGGTTTTTCGGACGACCATCACACAATGACCTATGACGAAGCAGTAGAATACTTTCATTTCAATGTGACACAAGCATACGTTGGTAAATATACGCCAGCGTACATAAATTTACAAGGTCGTCCTGCTACACCTACGCTAGAGGAAATGCTTTCATACCGTGCGGCTAAAAATTTTGGGAGAACAGAGTAATGCCATTTAAGAAGAAGCCAACGAGAGTAGTAGGAATTAACGGATGGCAGGTAGAAGTACCAACACCGCCTAAATTCGCCACACACGCTCGTATAACCTGTTTTAATCAGACATACGAGAATGGTATGCCTAAAAAGGCGACAGTACCCATAAGGGACTTTGGAGTGTTGAGGGGGGTGACAGGAGAATTTCAATACATTCGCATGAACAACTCACAGAAAGTTCTTGAAGAATATGAAGGAGTTTGGGAGTGGGATGGAAGAAAAGTAGTTGGAATAGAAGAAATGAGAGAGCAGTAATCCTGCCCTGCTAAACTAGAATACAGCCTACATTTGGAGCCTTGTAATATACAAAGAGTTCCTTGCGACATAAAGAAAGGTTGTATAGATGGAAATATTAGGAATTGTTTTTATATTGTTTTTTGGATCAATGATATGGAGAGTGCTTAATGGTGCAGGACTAGATTAAATATATATTACTATTTATTTATTCCCCTTTTTACCCCCTTTTACCCCACTTCTACCCCTTTTTTAGTTATCTATGTATAAGCCCTATAAGAGAGATGTATAAGAGTATTCTATAAATATTACTAATTATTGGGGTGCCGCACTTTTTTATTTTTATGTCAAATATATAATTTAAAATCTATTCATTTATCTTCTGCGTTGATTTATAGGTATATATAGAGATAGTAGAGAATAACTACTACTAATAAATATAAAATTTTTTTATTAAAAGTCAAATATATAAATTGCAGGATGTCAGATATAAAGCCAAATATAGAGCGGCGAATAAATATAACTAATTATTAATATTTAAATTTTGCAGCTTTTTTGATTTTTGCCGAAATATTATTGTTGACTAAATATAAAGATTTGCTATACTATTAATGTTGACATAGATAGGAAGTTGTTCTCTTGCTTCCTTTGGTTATGAGGAAAATCCTCTCAGCTTCGGTTACTGGCTGGGGGGATTTTTTTATAATTTTTTCAAATATGGCCGAAATATAAATAGAGGAATCCAAGCAAATTAAGATTGTAATAATTAAAGCGACGAATAAATATTAATAATTTTTCGCCAGATTTTGAAGTTTTTTGTAATACATCGCAATATACACTTACTACAATAGTTCGATTCCCCTTTAAAGACTTTAAAGAAAGTAATAATCTTATTGAATAAATATTAATAATTTTTCGCGTTCTTTTTTAGCTTGTTTTAAAATATATAGGAGGCATTAGCTTTATTTAACTGTAATTAAAAGTGATTAATAAATACTGTTAATTTTTAGGATTGACATAAACTAAAAAACTCTTATACTGGATGTAGCATGAGCAAACGAATGGCAAAGTTATACGAGAAAGCTTGGAATAAGACTGTAGAAGGATTAAACGAGTGGAAGAAAGATATAATAATCAATCATCCTCTCTCTACTGACCGTATGCACCAAGATGTTTCAAGAGAGGTTGCGCGTGACGCAGCCCGTTTAGCAGAGCAATGGGACGAGGAGTTCAAAGGCAAGGTAACTACTCCTGCTCCTTAATAGTAATAAACAAATCGCTTCAAATAAATATTAATAAATAATATGAATCCAAATTCTCATCCAGACTACTGGAATGCACATAAAGAAATTTACCCACAAGAATATGATAATCTTGACCCACAGGTCAGAGAGATTATTCGGAATGATTCACAGAGCAAAGAATCAAGAATGTTAGATTCAAAGGTGGATAAACTAATTGAAAGAAAGTTACTTTCTACTGTTGAATAATTAATTAAAAAACTGCTTGACTTATTTAAAAATTGTGGTATATTAGTAGTATGGCAAGAGGAAAGACAAAAGGTGCAGGGAGTTTCCTGCAAGTGAATTTGCGCGAGTTGAATCGCGTATTAAAAGAAGATGCTACTGTTGTAATCTCTCGTCGATATGCTGAGACTCTAAACCTTAAAGTTGATAAGTTTGAGGCAACCACCGACAACATTAAAGCCAAGAAACCTGTTGACTTTAAAAGTGAGGAACTTGCACCAGCAGTACAAGTTGAAGAAGAAAATTGGTAAACCTATACTATTATGACAAAGACAAAACCTACAAAAGCAGATCGTTTCAAAGGTCTTATCGGCCAAACCAAAGCTAAAAGAAAGTTGGGGTTTCACCTCGACAACTTTGACGCTACAAAGATATTGCCTCACATGATGTTTATTGCACCCAAGGGGTGTGGTAAGACCATGCTTGCCAAGGCAGTAGGACGCAACCTTTATTCTGCGGAACCTACATCCCGTATGACTATTGACGAATTTGGCGACAGGCATACTGAGGAGGTTCCTGCTGGCAAAGCTCCGAAGCGTTTTCTGGAGGTTAACTGTTCAAGCATCAAGTCTGTTCCTCAATTCGTGGAAGGTTTGCTTATGGAGCGTATTATGAACAAGGAAGTAACGGTCTTGTTCGACGAAGCAAGCGAGTTACCTAAAGATGTAACGATGTTCTTGCTTACAGCACTGAACCCGACTGCGAATCATTTTAACACGGTTACTTATGATGAGCATACTTTTGACTTCAATTTTCGTAGGCAGACATTCATGTTTGCTACAACAGAGGCGCACAAGATTTTCCATGCGTTGATTGATCGTTGTGATCGTATCGACATGGAAGAATACACCTTGAATGAGCTTGGGAAAATTGTTGCGTTGAATTTGGACAACGAGAACCTAAAAGCCTCTCCCGATGTGCTTGAGGAAATTGCTACTGTCTTGCGGGGTAACGCTAGAGCAGCACAAAAGATGGCGAACGATATGAAGAACTATCTTGCTCGCGCAAAGAAAAAGAAGTTTGATGCGGGTGATTGGGCGAAGCTGAAACACGCCTTGGGTATCATGCCTCTTGGTATCAACGACATTGAGCTTCAGATTATGAAAGTGTTGCGCGAGCGCAAGAGTTGCAGTCTGACTAACCTCGCCGCGAAGATTGGCTTGACAACAGAGTGCATCCGTCGAGACTTTGAAATGTATTTGCAAAAGCAGAACCTAATGAACATCGGAACAGGTGGACGTTCACTCTCCAAAGTGGGCATCGACTATCTGAAAAAACATAACATCAAGTAGAAAGAGTATATCATGGGACTAGACCAATACGCATACGTTAGCAATAACGGTAAACACGACGAAGATAGTTACGACATCGCCTACTGGCGTAAACACAATCGCCTTCACGGGTGGATGGAGCAGTTGTATAGAGCTAAAGGTGGTAATAAAGAATTTAATTGTGCTGATGTTGAATTGACATTAGAAGATATTGAATTACTTGAATCAACTATATTAAATAAAATGCTACCAGAGACAGGCGGCTTCTTCTTTGGTTCTGATTCTTATTCCGATTACGAAGGTGAATATGGATATAAAGATGATGATGTTAAATTCATTAATCTAGCTAGAGAAGAATTAAATAAAGGAAATAAAGTATTTTATAATAGTTGGTGGTAATAATTTAGGCGGGGTAAAGCCCTGATGTCTGCTGGTGACTCAGTTGTACTGTCGCACATGGAAGCAGCAATCTCCGGTGCCCGTCACATTTTTAAATAATGTCTAAATAATACAAACATGGAGACGCCGAGTAGTAGTCAAAATAATAGGATAGAAATAAATAAGCCAAATAATAAGCCTTCTCTAAATAATAACTAGAGGAGGTTTTTTTGTTAGTAAGTTGTTGTATTTTATAGTGGTAAGTTGGTAAAAAACGCGCAGCACGCAGGATGCCAACTTACTCGAAGAAAGTTATTAACAACCCTTGACAAACTGACATTCTTATGGTATGTTATAGTATGACAATCAAAGAAAAGTCGATGACTGTAACAAAGAAAATGCAAAAAAGTGACATTCAACCCTTGACTTTTCTGAAAATTGTGGTATATTATAAGTAAGAAACAGAAAGAAACTAACCCTTAAAAAAAGAAACTATATATATTATGAGCATAGCCGCTAAACAATCCATTGATACTGACTTCGACTTCACCGTAAAACAGGTTCCCGTTCCTCACCCACTCAAGAAAGACGATGATGGTAACGCCGAAAAGTCTGGTTATTTTATGAACATCCGTGAGGACAACGACGAAATTCTTGGGTGGACTTCTGAGCGTTATGGCATCGTGAATCATAGCGACGTTCTTCGCCGTGCTGATGACGCCTTCGAGTCCCGTGGTATTGATGTCTCCCGTAAGGTCGTTGTCACTGAGGGTGGCGCGAAGATGCGAGCGCAGTACGATCTCAGTGGTGACTTGTTCAAGGCTGAAGTTCCTGCTGTTGGTGATGTAATGGCGTATCGCCTCACGGCACAAAATTCGTTTGACCGTTCTCTGCGCGTTTCTTTTGCGTTGGGCTTGGTTCGTCTCATCTGCACCAATGGCATGACTACTACTGAGAAAGAGGTAGACATGGTTAAGAAGCATAGTAAGCAGTTGAACATTGCTGACCTTGTTTCGGATACTGCGCTTGACGCTGCGCTTGCGAAGCTCAAGAATAGCGTGACTGTGTATGGGCGACTTGCACAAGTTGACTTGACTGAGGAGCAGGGCTTGAATATCCTCAAGACCCTCACCCAAGGTAAGATTCTCTCTGAGAAGCTGCGTGAAGAGATTGCGAAAATCTGGATAAACCCCACGCATGAAGAGGATAAGGGTCGCAACCTTTACAATCTCAACAATGCAGTCACTCAGCACATGACACACGCTGTTGCTGAAGAGCGTTTTGAGTTGTCTAACCGTGTAACGCGAAACGTGTTGAAGCGTTTTGACCTTGCGTCTCGCAACCCTAACCGCTTGAAAAAGCTCTGGACTCCCGCCAAGGAAAAAAACGTGGTCGTAACTGTGGCTGAATAATACGACAACCTACAAATACACCCTGCTTCGGCGGGGTTTTTTTATGCATAGACTGTTAGTAAGTTTTACTAGTAAGTTGTGAGCTGGCGTGCAGCACGCCGTATGCCAACTTACTCAAAAAAAAGTTATTCACAAGCCCTTGACAAACCACCGTTTCGGTGTTATATTATAGGTATGAGATTAATTTATCAACCTCTCGGAACCGTATGCCTTGTTGGCATAGAAAGCGACGACAAACAGGAAATCGAAGAACAGTATTATTCCTTTTGGAACCACCAAGCGACAGGTGGCAAGCTACATTGGATGTGCGATACATTCGCATACATTACGAGCAATGAGAAAGCACTAAACAAGTATTTCCTAAATTCCTCTTTGCATCTTATTCTTAACAAGTTCCCTGACGCTTACAAAGGGTTTGAAGGTGGAGCAATCCATCACGCAAGGTCATTGGCAAAACGTCGGCTTGAAGAATTGAAGGAAAATTCTGAAACCTTTATATCGACCAATCCTGTGGTGTACGATTATTCTCTAGGCAGGACAGAAGCCAGAGAAAACCCTGCCCACGTTAAACCATTTGATGAGGAAGCGTGGAAACAAGGTAACAATGTTAAAAGTCGATTAGGGGCTTGACAAACGGCACATTGTGTGTTATATTATACTATGAACGAAAAACCTACACTCACCTTTTCCAATGCCAACGCCAAACTTGTTGCGATGGCAAAACGCCTTAAAAAACGCATCAAAGCGTTTACCCTTCCAAGTGGTTGGACTTGTCCAGCGGCAAAAGATTGCTTGTCTAAAGCTGACAGGGAAACGGGCAAGATTAAAGATGGCCCACACACAGTGTTTCGTTGTTTTGCTGCTAGTAGTGAAGCGCAGTATCCAAACACACGCAGTATGGTGTGGCGTAATTTCGACGCTATCCGTTCAAGCAAGGGCAATGATTTAGAGCTTGCCGATTTACTTCAGTCTCAACTTCCGAACAACTTTGATATTCTCCGTATCCATGTAGGTGGTGACTTTTTCTCTCAAAAGTATTTCGACGCATGGTTAGAAGTGGCTCGTCGTATGCCAGAAAAACATTTCTATGCGTACACCAAAAGCCTTAACTTTTGGGTAAAGCGCATGAACGAGCTTCCGTCTAACTTTGAACTCACAGCGTCCTATGGTGGCAAGTATGATTCACTTATTGTGGAGCATGGACTAAAGTATGCCGAGGTTGTTTATAGCGAAGAAGAAGCTGACGCGCAACAGATGGAAATTGACCACGACGATTATCACGCTGCGTTTGGCAAAAAGAATTTTGCGCTACTCATTCACGGCACGCAACCCAAGGGCAGCATGGCAAGCCAAGCTTTGCAAGAATTAAAGCGGCGTGGCTGGAACGGGTACAGCAAAAGAAAAGAACTAGCAACCGTATAACCAAAGGATTATTATGGAAGTTATCGCAATCATTATTATAATCGCACTAATGGCATTATCATTTCAATATTGGAAAAAATTATGAACGAACCATTCCCACAAATACCAAAAATAAATGTTGATTCAGCCTGTGAACAAACGCAAGAGGATATCATTTGCTTCATTGAGTCGTATGGGTTTTTAAGTCATCCAGAATTTTTGAAAGAGAATCTTTGTCAAATAGTAGTAGACAATTTTAGGAGATTAAAAGTCCCCGATTAAATAGTAACAATTAAATATTACCGCCTGTTGTGGTGTTGGGGGAGACCCTCAAACGGAGTTTCTGTTTTTACTCTTCATGAATCAGTAAGGCGGCCACGGAATAACTAATCATGATCGGTTACAAACTCTTTAAGCAAAGAAAAGATGGGTCGATTGGGCCTTTATTCATAAACGCACGACAACGCATAGAAATCGGTGTGGAATATCCATATGAAGCACACGAAAGAAAAGGCTTTGCGTTTCGTCCCGGTTGGCATATTTGTAGTAAACCTTTTGCCCCTCATCTTTCAAAGAAAAATAGGGTTTGGGCCAAGGTTGAATTTTCATTTATGGATACAATAAAACGTCCTGAGTCACAAGGTGGAATATGGTATTTAGGTAAAACCATAAAAGTGCTTGAGATTTTCAACCCGAACTTTTAACGGAGTTTCTGTTTTTACTCTTCATGAATCAGTAAGGCGGCTATTAGTAACTTGTGAGCGCGCCGGTAGCACGCCGTATGCCAACTTACTTTGAGAAAGTTACTCTCAAGCCCTTGACAAGACCCTGTTTCCGTGTTATATTATAGCATGAACAAAAACCCTGATTTCGATCCCGAAACCCAACGTCTTCTTGATGCCGCGTGTGCCGGCGTGGAGCTTCCTTCTGATGAG
>NZER01000078.1 GCA_002690445.1 Candidatus Pacearchaeota archaeon | reverse complement strand
GAATCGCTGGTGACTGAGCGCGGCTATACCGAGACCCCAGAGCACAAAGGAGGAACCCCATGTGGATAGTGAAGGTGCGAGTCAGAGGCGAGCACGCCATGGTCGGCAACGACCTTAAGTTCGACACGCACGCCGACGCGCTCAAGTACATCAACGACCTCGCAAGCCGCTGGGCCACGGTCGAGGCCTGGGCGATCGAGGAGGCATCGTGAGCGATAACGAGAGGGAATACGAGATAGGCGACTCGCTCGCCGCAAGCGCGCCAGAGCAGCCGGTCACGGCAACGCTGGCTGACTTCATTCAGCAGCGGGAGGACGTGGACGTGGAGTTCAACGAGGCGGACCTCGAAGCCGTGAAGGGCTTGGCCGTCGGCGAGTGTACCGCCATTGGGTGGTCGATAATCCACCGCACGGCGTAAGGAAGGAGTGAGCAATGACGCAGGATAGATGGTTCGCACGAGTCACGCTACCGGACGGCAGCGAGGTGATCGCTGCACGCCACCAAAGCCTTCACTGGGCGCAGGAGTGGCTGGACTGCCAGCTCGAACATGAGACGGCGCATCCTGGAGGCTTCAGCTTCAGCATCGACAAGGAAAGGAACAACATCATGTCCGATCAAAACAAGTTGAACGACGCGGAGATGGCGCAGCTCGTCGAACTAGGGAAGGCCATCCAACTCGACCTCTCGTGCGATGCCAACGGCACCGGCCTACCCTGCCGAACGGACCGTCTCGATGCCGTTCGATTGATGCGCCAATACCTCGATATCCACGACCTCATCAGCGTCACGGTGAGCGATAACGAGGTACAGGTACGGTCCATCCCTGCCGACCCAACGTACACCGATTGGGAGCTGGAAAACGTCGCCAAGAAGCTCAACACCGTGCCGTTGCCGCAGGAGATATACGAGATCATCAGCGACCTCCACTTAGCGGTGATGGGCCTGATGCGAGAGGTGAGGAAACGATGAACCCCTACCCGTCCGGCGTCACTGGCCTCGAGTACGCCATCGCTGGCCCCGATAGCGAGGAAGAGATCGACGGCGAATGCCCCGATGGGCACCCCATCGTGCGCGTGACGTACCACCGCACGAGCTGGGACGCATGCACCTCATGCGACTGGTGTACGGACGCCGTACCCCTTGACTAACACGCGCCACTACGCTACTGTTCAAGAACAACTGTAACGGACTCTACAACGGAACATACGGAGGAACCCATGCCCCTGACCATCGCCCAGATCGCACGCCAGCACGACGTCACCGCAGCTACTGTCCGTAACTGGATAGACCCGGGCCTACAGGTCCGGGACCCCGAGGGCGGGTACATCGACGAGTACCGCCGCCTCGTTGCCCGCAAGAACTACCTGGGCCACTGGCGCGTCGAACAAGCCGACCTCCACGCCTTCCTCGAAGGAGAGAACTAATCATGGCCGTCACGAAGATCGATCCGTCTGAGATACCGGAGAAGCGCCAGTTTTGGGGCCGTCCCGTGAGCGAGGAGACGCTCGCCATCCGGGCGCTACAGCCGGGTGAGGCCATCAAGTTCCCGTGTCGATGGAAGCATCACCACGGCAATTGCAGTGGATACGTCGCTGCCTACAGTACGGCGGCGAAGGCCGGATTCAAGTTGACGGGCAGGTGCCGCGACGGGGTGGTCTACGTGATGCGGCTGCCGGAAACCTCGTGACCGAAACGAGGGCCGTCCGATGACCACCTTCTGCTGCAACCGTTGCAGCGCCACGTACCGGTCCCTTATGGGACTGCTCGAACATCGAAAGGAACACGCCATCACCATGCCAGAAGCCGACGCCTACGCCAATCTCCAGCAGCGACAACGCCTGGTAGCCACGCAGGAAGTCGCGATCGCCCAGGAAGATATCCTCCGGTTCCAAACCGAGGTGACAAGCCTCCACGAGCGCACCCGCGCCCGAGAGGCAGAGCTCGCCGCTTGGCGCCGCGAACTCGAGCGACTCTCGTGACGACCAACGGCTCAGCCCCAACAGACGCTCAGGAGCCAAGCCCCGTCCCCACCGAATGGGTCTATACCAACAACCGATGGTGCGAGGGCTGCCAGAACATCGTCAGCGAGCGAGCATGGCCCAGGCATAGATGCAAAGCGATCAATCTAGGAGGAAACAACCATGGTAACGGAAAGCCTGACTGATACTGATCTGGTGGACAAGATCACGGACCTGCACGAGGCACGCGCCAGCCTCACCGCCCTCATCGTCGAGGCCGAGGCCGAGGCCCTGCAACGCCTCCGAGAAAAGGCCGGCCATACCCTCGCTGGGAGCACCGCCGACCTCAACCTCGTATCCGGCCGCACGACCTACGATCTCGGAACCCTCCACCCGCTACTCGAGATGCTCACCGAGGACGAGATCGCCAAGGCGTGGACGCCCGAGCACATGGAACCCGTCCCGGCGAAGTGGAACGGGCAACAGCTCAACGTGATCGCACGCAAACACGGCCTCAATACCCCCATCGGCCAACGCATCACCGACGCACGCATCGAAGGCGCCGGTTCCCTCAAACTCGTACAACGATAACCAAGGAGAACCTCACCATGACCACCGGATCCCTCACGCGACACGTCGCCATCACCATCGACCACGTTGATACGAAGCAACTCAATGATCCTGAGCAGCGCCGTATCCCCGTTAGGTATTACTGCCCCGAACTCAACATGGTCGACTTCGCCGAGCCCACGCAGATACCGAGGGCCGAGTTCAGCAGGCTCGGCTTGCAGCAGGGCGGGAAGTACCTCCTCTGCCTCAAACAGGGCAGATTGAAAGCAGGGAAGGACGGCTCGGTGCCCTTCCACTACTACTGGGACTACGTCAGCGAAGGCGACCCGAACAAGGCCATCGCCGAAACCATGGCCGCCGCCGCCGCCGATGCCGCCGATGCCCCTGCGGCAGCTCCCCGGGGCTTCTCCATGCTCAACGCCGCCGAGGGCGCGGCCAGAGGCAACGGGAACGGCACGATAACGGCCGGGATAGCCGCGTACGTCCGCCACCACGGCGAACTCCCCACGCGCGACTGGGTCGTGGCGTATGCCGATCTCGTCAACATCGGGTCCGATCGCATCGTGGCCGGTCGCCAAGCCACGCCTAACCCCGGGGAGGAGCCCATCGATCCTGATGACCTCCCATTCGACAACGCCACCATGGACGCTGGCCCGCCACAGTCCAACTGATGAGCCACCAACTCACCATGGCACTCTCCAGCGGTAGCGCGCTGGAGAACGCGTTCTGGGCCTTCCATGCCCGCCATCCCGAGGTGTACAGGCACCTCCGACAGTTCGCATGGGAATGGAAGGCCCGAGGCCGAGGCCCGCTCGGCATCGCCGCACTCTACGAGCGTGTACGGTGGGAGATCGGGATAGAACTCGACGAGGACGAGGAACCCCCACGCCTCAACAACAACCACCGCGCCTACTACGCACGCCTGCTCATGCAGCGAGAGCCGGAACTCATCGGAACCTTCCAGCTCCGCCAGCAACAGATCGCCGCCACGTTCGGGCCAGCCAACGATGCCCTACCCTCCAACGAGCACCTATCATGATCATCCACCTCGGCCACCTACCCGACCGTGACCTCTCGCCCAACAAGCGCCTGCACCACATGAAGCTCTACAAGGCCAAGGACGCCGCCAAGGAGCTAGCTATCGCTAAGATCCGAGAGCAAGGCAGGCCGAAACAGCCTCTCGATTGGGCGCATATCGCCATCACCTGGGTAGCCAAGGACAAGCGCCGTCGTGATATCGATAACCTGATGGCCAGCATGAAGCCCTACCTCGACGCGCTCGTGGCCGAAGGGGTCATCGCCGACGATAGTGCAGACCACGTCACCTACTCGCTACGGTACGAGCGAGGGACGCAGGAAGACACGATCATCGAGATCAACGAGGAGGGTAGGGGATAATGGAGCCCATGCGACTAGTAGGGACCGAGTACGTACCGGAAGCATTGGTGAAGTACCTGCGATCCCCTGCGGCCAAGTATGACACCGGCCGGCGTATCTATTGGGACGACGTGCCAGCCGCACTACGGGCATCCGAGTCGTTCATACGAGCATGCTCATCCCCTTTGGCGACTGACGAGAAGGATCTGGAATGGAACGGATGTGGGCGAGCATTCGCCACCCAATTGGCCTCCCGTGAAATCGTCCATTCTAAGTACCTCGATCGACACGATGTTTTGGACCGTTTGTTCAGGCCATGCCACCGCGTGGCCGACGACACTGGATTCTGTAAGAGCCACAAGCCAAGCGCCATCAAAGACGGACGGATAAGGTGAGCCGCGAGCGCCGCACCTACGAAGAGCTAGAAGCTATCCTACTGGAGCTCCGTGCAGCCAAGCCTAACCCAACGCTCGCCGACCTCGGCAAAGCCCTCGGCGGCGTCACCAGGGAACGCGCCCGCCAGATACTGCGCCAAGCCGGACTCCCCAATCCTGATCCCACATGGTGGCACAACAGCCACAGAACCAGTGATACCCATGACACCTGAGCAGGAACGGTCCTTCAAACTCGCTATCGAGTCCATGGCCACGATCAACAACAGCATCAACCTGATGTTCGGCGAGATCTACCGCCTCGGTGAACGACTCACCTCCATCGAATGGCGCCAAGAGTGGCAGCTCGGCCGATGGGAACGGTTCTGGGAGACGTATCGATTCTCCGCCGACTGGGAGCCACCGGAGCCAGGCGCGCAGATGCCCACGCGCGGGTCCGATACCACCGTCACGTGGAGAGAGACGTGAACCCACCCCTCGTCACCGAGAACGCCGGCATCTTTCGGTTCCGCTGGGAAGATGAAGCGATCGATGCACGCGTCGAGAAGATCCACCAAACCAGAGACACGACCTTCGCCGAATGGCGGATCGTCTCCACGTTCATGGGCGGCTCGAGCCTCATCTTCCACAACAACGTCAACATGCTCAGCGCGCAGGTCAAAAGCTCCACCATCAAGGTCTGCCGAGAGCGGTCTAGCGAGGTGGACTGGGTCCAGATCGTAGAAACCATCTGCGAGGCCGTCCTCGAGCGCACGCGGCAGGGCGAGCCTGCCCGGGTGCTGGCCGACGTGGTCATCCCCGAGGGCATGGACTGGCGGCTGTATCCGTTCCTCACCGAGGGAGAGACAACCGTCCTGTTTGCCTACGGCGGCTCGCTGAAGTCGTACCTCTCGTGCATGTGCGCGGTCCGCGTAGCCCTCGGCATCGACGCCGAGCCCGGGAACGTCCTCGTGCTCGACTGGGAGTCGAACGAGATCAACTGGAGACGTCGGCTTTCGATGGTCTCTCACGGGATGGGCGTTGCGGAACCCACCAACGTCTGGCATCGCTACTGCGCGCAACCGCTCACGAACGAGATCGAGGCGATCCAGCGCATCGGCATGGACAACGAGATCGACTTCTATATCCTCGACTCAGCCGCCTACGCGTGCGGCGGGGAGCCCGAGAAGGCAGACCCCACGATGGAGTTCTTCCGCGCCATCCGAGCCCTGCACAGAACGGCACTCGTCATCGCCCACCAGCGCGACGACGACAAGAGCACCAGACCCTTCGGGTCCGTCTACTGGCGAGACTCTCCACGCTCCACGATCCAGGTTCGGAAGGACGAGGAGCACGTCGTAAGCCACGACGGCGTCGTGGACGTCGAGATCGCCCTGTACAACCGGAAGGTCAACAACGGGCGACCCTTCAAGCCGTTCGGCTACCGCGTGAGCTTCTTCCAGCACACCGAGGATCACTACACCCCGGGAGACTGGGTGGAGTTCACCCGCGCCGACGTCAGTACCAATCCCCAGATCGCCTCGGGCTTCAGCGTCGCCGACCGCATCAGCGGCGTCCTGCGCCACGGGCGAACACGCGTGTCGACCATCGCCACCGAGCTGGATATCCCCGAGAACGTGATCCGCGCCACCCTATCCCGCATGCAGAAACAGAAACTCGTCGAGAAACTCGGCGACGACTGGGGACTCGCGGCCGGCACCTTCGGCTACCCGCAATACAGCGCAACATAGCTGTTGCAGCATCAGGCTTCCACGAGCCAGTAGACTGCTGCAACGCTGTTGCGCTCGGTGTTGCGCTTACCGCTTGGGCTTGCCATGGTCTTCTCCCTTCAGTGAATCAAGGCAGGATGGAACCGGCATTTGGCACTTTAGCGATTGCTTCACACCTGCTCGAACTGAAGCGATGCTTGGATCCTTCCAGACAGAAGGTAATCCGCGAACTCCCTGAAGGCTCCCGCACCACCCGGTAGCTGGCACACGTAGTGGACCACAGCCTTCACCGTCGGCAACCCGTCGGCAACGGTGGCGGAGACCCCGCAGGATCGCAGCGCCTCACTGTCATTGACGTCATCACCGATGTATGCCACCTGCGAGAGCTCCAGCCCCAGCTCATCGGCGAGCGATGCGAGTTGCACACGCTTGTCCTCGACGCCATGGTAGACGTGCTTGATGCCCAGCTTGGCAGCTCGCCGGTTGACGATCTCGCGCGCCTGCACCGTCGACTCCCGTGTCAGGATCGCCACCTCGATGCCACGCTCTTGGAGCATCTCAACACCCATACCGTCCCGGGTATTGAATCGCCTCATCTCGACAGACGCCCAATGCCCTTCCACTGATTGACCGTAGTACATGCCCCCATCCGTGAGGACACCATCCACATCAGTCGCCACCAACCGGATGTTGCCGATCGGGGAGGCCTGCCTTGGCCTAGCATAGGTAGGTAGGCTCATCTGCGACCCTCAGACCGGCCTCTACGGGCTCTGTAGCAACGGCCAAAAGG
>NZER01000077.1 GCA_002690445.1 Candidatus Pacearchaeota archaeon | reverse complement strand
CTAAATGTTATATTTACTTCATCACCCAAATCTGGGTCTCCCCATGGTATGTTTACAGATGCATCCCCTAGATAACCACTCTTGCTTTTTGCTGCTGCCTTTTGTTTTGTAAGTTTTTGTCGTATTTTTCTATCTATTTTTTTTCCAGTAGATCTTCTACTTGGGTTTATCTTAACTCCTTTTTCTACATAACCTTTCATTTCTCTAGCCTGATCCATAAACCTTTTACGGTTTTTAGTTATATCTTTCATCATTTTTTCGCCAGAGGGTGAGTTTTTCATAAACTTATCTACTTTTTCTGTTCTTACTGTCACATCTTCTTTAGTATGACTTGCAGCCTTTGTTGCTGTTTTTTTCTTCCTTACCTTGCTTGGGTTGTTATAGTTTGGTGCTATTCCACCGTTAGCCTTTCTTACTTTAGCCTTTCTATTCTTTTTGTATTTTTTTATCCATTCACCTGGTGATGCCTCTGGGTCTGCTTCTGCATTATAGTTCTCAATCTTTGCTAATCTTGCTTTTATTATTCTTGCTCTCTGTTTTTGTGTTGGTTTCTTTGGTCTTATTTTTATATGAGGTTTGGTAATCCCATATGCCTCATATCTTGTTCTTTGTTTTAATTCTTCTTGCAAATCTTTACCGTAAGTATCAACATATTCTACTCCACCTGGTCTTGGTCCAAATGGAACTTCCTTTAACAGTGGTGTTTTTGGGTGACTTTCTCTAACAGGCTCCTCTTTACGTCTTAAAATCTCATCCTTCTCTTCATTTGTTATACCAAAATTCCTGTTTTCTTTTTTTACTCTGGCTATTCTGTTTCTAAGTTTAGCAACCATCTCATCCCCAGTCATTCCAGGATATGGTCTTCCCTTTAGATCTACGCTTGGATACTTGGGTGGTACGAATGTCTTTTCAGTTGGTCCAGATAACTCTTTCTTTTTATTGAAGGTTCTGCTGTTCCAACTCTTAACCCTGTTAATATCTTGTTGGTCTGCCTTTCTTACTTTGGCTACTCTCTTTTTCTTAACAGGTTTTCCTTTTGGAGTTAGTTTTGCTTCTTCTGGTGTTTCTCCTAAATCTCTAGGATCACCAAGAGGATCTCTTATTTTTTGCTTCCCAAGACCTTTTGTTCCTTCTGTTAAAGTGTATTTACCATCTGTCCATCTGTGGTCATATCCTCTAGCTCGTGTGCTCATTTTCCCATGGGAGTCTTGGTTTGGTAAAACATTCTCAGAGTAGCGATTTTTTGATCTTCGTTTCTTTAAGTCTTTTGGTGCTTGTGCCTTTCTAATCTTGGCTAACTTCTTTCTTTGCCGATAAGAGAGTGATTTATTCTTATAAAGTGTAGGTTTTCCTTTTGGGGTTAGTTTTGCATCTTCTACTGTTTCTCCTACATCTCTAGGGTCTCCAAGAGGATCTCTTATTAATATCTTCCCAACACCTATTTCATTTTTCACTCTATCTGCCAGCGGTGGTCTTATTGGACTAAGAGGATTTCTGGAAGCTTCTTTGTCAAGAAATTCTATTCCTTCATGACCTTTTGTTCCTTCTATTTGTGTTCTCACTCCCCCTCTTATTTTTCTAGACTCATGTCCATGTGAATCTCCACCACCTGTGAGCCCCCATCCGTATTCGGATGGGTGGTTTTTGAATCCCCTATTCTTCAAGTCTTTTGGTGCTTGTGCCTTTCTAACCTTAGCAATCCTCTTCTTTAACTTGTCTTTCTTACTATGACTTCCTGGCATTATCCAAGCACCTCGAATGTTGCGTTATTACTCTGAAATGCTCCGCCCGCTGTGATTCCAATCTTAGCCCTGTATTTCCATAAACCTGCTGTGGATATGGCTGGATTGGGGGTGCTGTTAATATATCTAATTATACCATTTGTTCCTGGTGCATTTAAAATAAGTGCGGTAACTGTGGTTTCGGTGCCTGATGGGTCTGTGATAACCATTTGAATCGAACTCGCATCAGCAAGGTCAAAGGCTGAGTTTGTACCATCTGTATCCGTCTCCTGTACCAATAACTGGAAATCTGTGTGTGTATCCCCAGTGTGGACTTTTCCTGCTACCATAGTTTATATTAGTGCTTATTCCTATATAAGACTTAACCGTATACAGTATTCCTTATCACCTTTGCAATATATGTAGTTATTCTCGAAGTTCTTAGTATTTGGACTGTATTTAGTATAACCATCGCAGGCATATGTTTGACCGCTGTTAATACATCTCCAACCGTTAATGCAGCCTCGGATAGGGTTCTGAATGTGTTTCTTGATGCAGCAATCGCATCAGATATGGATATCGCAGCCTCTGTGATACTTCTGAAACTACCCATTAATCTTGAGACAGAATCAGATATTGATACACTCTCACTGATACTTCTGAATGTGTTTATTAATCTACTAATTGAGTCTGATATGGATACAGATTCAGACATGGATCTTAATGCAGCAAGTATTCTTGATACGGAATCGCTAACGGATATACTGGTATCGGTTATTGATCTAAAGCTTGACATTAACCTGGATATGGAATCGGACACAGATATAGACTCGGATACACTTCTAAAGGCTGCCATTAACCTGCTTACCGAATCGGAGACAGATATGGATGGTTCTGTTATACTTCTTAATGATCCAAGTATCCTAGATATGCCATCACTCACAGATATAGATGGATCTGATATACTTCTAAATGCTGACATTATTCTTGACACCGAATCGGATATGGATACACTCTCGCTTATTGATCTAAATGAAGTTAATATCCTACTTATACTATCACTCACCGATATTGAAACACCTGTTATTGTTCTGTATGATGCAAACAACCTGGATACTGAATCCGTTATTGTGTATGATTTTACATCAATATCAAATGGTGGGCTTGAGAAATATACCGTATCAAACACAGAACCAAGATCGTAAATATATCTATTAGATGTGGGTGATATAGTTCCCACTGAATCTGATGTTGTTATGCTTACACCTGTTATGGTCCTAAATACAGTTAATATTGTTGTGACTACACCTGCACTAACTGCAATACTTGCTTCAGATATTGATCTTAATGAACCTAATTGTCTTGATATTGAATCTGATATTGATATGGATTCTGGCATGGTTCTATAGGTTTCCAATAATCTACTTACAGTATCGCTAACTGTTAATATGCCACCTTGAACCGTATCAAATACAACTGGATCAAACAGATTGTTTGTTCCATCAAATACTGTTTTCTTTTCTTCTATATCTACTGAATATCTCTTTACTGTATCGAATACTGCCGAGTCATAAATAACTTCATCAAACAGAGTTGTTAGTGCCATTCATATCAACTCATATTATTCAACACTTGCTTTTTCCTTTTGTAGTGTTTCCAAGTTTGCCTTTGCATGTCTGAATAAATCTGCCTGATTAGATAATCTACCCATATTCATTTCCTGTTCCCAACTCTTAGCATAACTTTCTACTTGATGTTTATTTACATCAAAAGTGTCAAAGTCGCCTTTCTCTATCTGTTCATCTTTAATTTTCTCCCATAGTTTAATTTCCCTAACTCGATCATGTGCCTGTAATCTCATATTCATTAATCCGAATTGTTTATGTTTAATCTCAGAATCTTTGATCTTACGCTGTGCATTTGCTTTCTTTGTATTTCCTTTAATTTCATCATATTCTATTTCCAATAATTCTAATTCACCCTGCTGTTTTTGATAGTCACAACTTAGAAATACCAACTGTTCCCAAAATACATTCTGCTCTCTTATAGATTGCCAATATTTACTCGCAGGTGTTGGAAACTTTACATCATTAAGAACACTATATCTCATTTCTGTTTCTGTTCTCCACATCTGATGGACTTCAAATACTCGTTGCAATTCTTTTGATAGATTTGATACTGATTTCATATCATCTTTTTCTAGTATATCTCCATCACGAATCTTTGTCACACCTAGTTTGGTGTATTTCTTTATATCATTCAATTAAATCCACCTGAAAAATAACCACGAGCTACACCTGCCAATAATCCACCTGTAGTCCAAGCATCACCTGCACCCTCATAGTCTTCTGTGCCTCGTGTATAACTACCACCTGTTATATTTCCCCCTGTTCTAAATGCTTCTGAAGAATTACCACCGACTGCACCATTGTTAATATTTGTTGTTTGATTAGCAATAGATGACCAATTTGCAGTACCATCAAACGTACACGCTGTTTGACCATCACCAAGACAGACAATAGCATCGTCAGATTGTCCACCACCCATACCATTAATCATTGTTAAAGCATCTGAATCAGGATTTGCAAGAATATAACCTGCATCTGTCCATGTTCCACCTGCAAGAACTTCTGTTTTATTATTATAGCCATCTGATGTGTTATAACCACCTGCTTGAAATGCACTTGTAGAATCACCACCTGAAGCACCTGAACGAGTTGCTCTATTCATGTTTGTTGCTGCTGTAGACCAAGATGAACCGTCCCAAGATTGCCAAATATTATAACCGTTATTTGAAGCATTTTGACCACCCATTGTAATCCCATCATCTTTATTTTTTGCACCACCCATACTATTTCTTGCATTTGATATTGTACCAATTCCTGTATTAGACCATGTTCCACCACCAGATCCACCACCACCACCTGTATATCTTTCGGCAGAATTTGTGGTGCCACTTGCAAGTTGTCCACTTGCTCTTAATCCACTTGAAGCTGAACCACCACAAAATCCACTTGTATATGATACACTTGTTGTACCACCTGCTGACCAAACACCACCAACATATTCATCAGTGATATTCATTTCAGGGTTATAACCGCCTGCTACAATTCCTGTTTTACCACCACTTGGTTGTGCTGATCCTAATAATGCTTGATCTCCAATATCTTGTGGTGGTGACATTGGCTTATGCCTCTTCTACGAATACTGCCCTTACATCTGCTTCTGCTGATCCTATGCAAGATAATGATAAGATTGATTTTTTACTTGCCACTGTTGTTGTTGGTTTTGTTCCATAGAAAACCCAACCTGATGGAAATGTGAATGTTCTTGCACTGCCATCTGATTCCATATGAAGCACTTTATGTTTTCCTAAAGCATAGTTGCTACCTGTAAATTCTATATTGCCTGTTAAGTCACCAAGTATAATTTCTTCATTAGTATCAAAATCAATAGCAACTGAAGCACCATATGCTAATGTATCAACGTCCATATCTAGTGATTTAATTCCTGTGATAATATTATCACCCATTGTTAATGTGCCACTTGTAGTAATTGCACCTGATGCCAATGCACCTGTCGTTGTGATTGTAGATGATCCGTTATTGATACTTCCAAATCCACTTGTAATTGATCCTGAATCTAATGCACCAACTGTGACCAATGAACCATTCCCTGCTGTTGCACTTGCACCGATATCTGATAAAACTTCACTAGCACTTCTGCCTTCCATTGTCGTTCCGTCTATTCTAATAAAATCATCATCTACAATACCTGTTCCACATTTTGTAACATTGGTATTAGATATGCCAAATGTCAATGTTGCTTGTTTTGCATCTATCTGTCCTTGAATGTCTGATGATACACCATCAAGTCTTTGAAATTCTGCATCTGATACTGAAGCATCTGCTATCTTACTTGCATCGATACCTGCACTTGCTTTAATATTGGCATTTTCAATATTTGTAATTGAGTTACCTGTGCCATCGGCATCTATTGTTTTATTTGTAAATGTTGTTGTAGAAGCTGCTGTTACTGTGGTTCCTGCTGATGATATTATCTCATAAAACACATTACCCTTTCTTTGTAATATTAATGGTAGGTTTGTATCTAATACTTTTGATGCCCCACCGAGTAGTTGTATGTTACCAGAATTACTTGGTGCACCACCTGTGTTATGTGTTACTGTGATAACCTGTGATCCTTTATAGAAAAATAAAATATCCTCTTCGGCTACCTCTGGACCAGAACCATATACAATGAATGAAAAATCGTCTGCACTTCCACCCTCACCAGCTACAATGTTTGCTGAGCTTACAGGTGTTAAGGCATCTGATGATAGTGTTTTGGTTTCAATATCAAAACCAAGCATACCTGTTTCATTTAAGTCAGCGTTCCATTCGTTCTTTGAAACTTGTGCGGAGCCTTGATCCCCAGTGACAACTGTTGTGTGACGACCCCAGCCTTG
>NZER01000076.1 GCA_002690445.1 Candidatus Pacearchaeota archaeon | reverse complement strand
GAATGATGCAGCGGTTCATTGTTGAGGGTCGCCTGCCGGGGAAGAACGAGATGGACAAGGCGTCCAACAGCCACCGTCATGCTGGATCAAGGATGAAGAAACAGATGACGCACTCTGTGGCTTGGATGGCCATGGGGGCCAGCCTGAAGCCCGTGGAGGGCAAGTGCAGGATTCGCTTCCTGTGGCATGAGCCAAACCGCAGGCGGGACATGGACAACATCCGTGCCGGGGCAAAGTTCATCCTCGATGGTTTGGTGTGGGCGAAGATCCTGCCTGACGACGGATGGCGGGTGATCACGGGACTCGAGGACAGGTTCCTGGTGGACAAAGAGCGACCTCGCATCGAGGTCGAGATCATCGAGGAGACAACCTAATGGCCAAATGGAAGAGATGGCAGGATCGATACGAACAGGGGGACACACGGCCCCTCTGTGAGGCTATCGAGAAGGAGCGGAATGAGGCTTTCGACCTATTAGATAGATTCATCAACGACTGTAAGTTCGGCTTGAACAACTATGCCAAGGAATACGATGAGGCCCGTCGCCTACTGGATGCCCATAGGGTAACACAAGAAGGTCTTCCAGATAGGAGGATCGATGAATTGGCCCACCAAGTCCTTCGGATGGAAAGGCAACTGAATCAACTATGGTCAGAGAGGACCAATTCGCACAGACCCGAGGGAGAGAGCCGAGCAGAGAGAGGCTAATACATCAACCTCTCTGCAACAGACCGTCAGTCGGTCACGTCGCATCGTGAGTCGTATATCGGATGTGAGTATATAGTCGGCCAGTGCCCTGCCATCATGCCCCGACACTCACACCCTGACGAAGGGCGCAAGATCCTGGGTCCGGTTATACCTACCGGGGGTGGCCAGATCCCTACGATGGCAGGTTTGGGGACCAAAGAGAAAGCCCCACAGGGTGCCTGGTTCCGTGCTAACGGATGTCCCTATGAGGCTTACTCTGACGAGGGCTGGATTGAGGTCAAGCCCTTGCAATAATAAGAGTTAACGCGTTAGCACGGTAATGCAGGCAACCAACATTCTACACAAGGAGGTTTTACAGTGTCAAGTCCTAAATCAATCTACACCAAGAAATATCTGCAGGATCTCGCGCGCAGATACCACAGCCACGCCGATGCGGCACGGTCCTGCGGGTGCGCTTCCAATACGATCTGGCGCAACGCACAGAAACACGGCGTTGAGTTCCGCTCCTCTATGAAGAAGGCCAAGGCCCGTGTGGACTGACAAGCACACTACCGGGATCGAAAACCTGTTCCAGGGGCTGGTGGAACAACTGCGCCCCTTCGACAACACCGCCGCCATGAAGAAGCACCTGCAGGCGCTCGAGTGGGATAGCGGGGTCAACCCCTCACCCAGCATCGACTCTCCTGCCAGAGTCGTACAAAGAGCCTTGGCCCGTTACGCCATTATCCTCATTATGCAGGAGCGACAGGCCAACGTCGCCTCGACGCCGGATACCATCCAAGGTGAGGTCAGGGCGGGTAAGGCGCAGAAGAAGATGAACTGGCCCCCCAAAGGCCACCACAAGGGGCCTGAGAGCCTCTCAAGTATCATGGGAGAACAGTGACACTCGAAGAGGCGTTTTGCGCGGTACAGGAATATAACAGGAGGGAAAAGATGGCCACTAAGATCTTGTGCGACCGATGTGGTGAAGATGTGGTCCCCATCGTGAGAAGCGGCTGGACTATCATTCCATCGGCCAAAAAGGCCGTGGGAGACTCGGAGCATACCATCCCGCGAGATCTATGCTGGGACTGTGCGGATAAAATGAGAGCGGAGATCGATTTCGATGTGTGGGACGAACGCACATAGGGGATATGCCAAACACCCGTTTTTTTTCAAGGGTGAAGGATTGGCAGTTGTCGTGGTTTTCAAAAAGCAGGAGATCGGAAGCTGATCGAGGAAAGGCCGAGGCAGCTACTGAGGGGCCTTAAGGGGTTAAGGCCCTTAGTGGATCGTCCACATGCTTAAGTGCGGGGGCTGTCTCGGCCTCACAAAAGGCGATAAGGAGAATATGTGGAGAGGAACTATCCCACAGACGCAGGATGGACCGACAGCGAGACTGGAAGGGAAGCGGCGCAGGACATCGATGCGACCACCCTGCGTGGCAAGTGCCTGACTCTGCTTCGAGAGAAGGCTATGACGCCTGACGAGTGCGCCCAGGCACTTGGCATCCATTGGCAGAGCATCCGGCCACGGTTCACTGAACTCAAGCTGCTCGGGGTTATAGAGGACACAGGGGAAAGACGACGGAATGACACTGGGAAACGGGCCAAGGTGTGGCGGCTCAAGCGACCGACATTCACGTTGGAGTTCTCTTCATGATTCAGAAAGTCGAGAGGTGTTCGTGTCCCACGCCCATGGTCAAGTCTATTCTCCTGACCGGGGTCCGTAAGCGCAGATACAAAGAGGACAAATGTCGTCGATGCCAGCTGCAAATCGATTGGAGCGGCAAGGAAGGTGCTGATCTGCAGGAGGGCAGATAAGATTGCTACCCAGGACGCGCAGGGAAGAAGATGCCTACTACTGGAAGAAGTGGATACGCCAGCAACCAGAGTGGGAATGCCTGGCTACGGGGATGCGGGGCGACGACATCGACGGGTGCCATCTTAGATCCCGTGGAGCAGGAGGGTCGGATTACTGGATCTTCCCCCTGAAGCACGAACTTCACATGGCCCTCGATCACTCTCCGAGAGGGCCGTCGCACGGCGTAAAGGAGTCACGCCTGCGGGAAGAGATGTCGCTGTGGTATTACCGCCTGCCGCAGATCCACCTCAGATACTTCAACGAGCAGACAGCAGAACGACAAGCCGAATTGCTCACCCTTGACACTTTTCAGCTAATGAGGGAGACGTGCCTCTTGGCTACCGACGACGATCCCACTCCGCAGGAGGGCGATCAATAAAGTCCCGGCAGTCTACATGAAGGAAGGTGTTATAGCGGCCAAGGCCCGTGAATCCAGCGGCCTTGGCCGCTTCGTATAGCTCGTCCAGAGAAACACTGGCCGGTTGCAGATCCGAGGCAATCTTCAAATGCATACTGTTCTTGGCTCCGCCCTGCGCGGCGTTGTGTTCTACGCAGCGGTGGCCGCTCGTCTTGGTCAGGGGGCCAACCTCGCCCCGTAGCGCCTGCAGCTTGTTCATGTGATACCAGAACAAGTCGTCTGCGTACATCTCCCCGCAGTGCCTGCAGGAAACCTCATGGAATGTGAAGTTCGGGGTGACGAGAGAATTGCTCGATGTGTGCAAACTTTAGTCTGCTCCGTTTTTGCTGCTGCTGATTAAACGCCTATATGGCTGGTCTGATTTCAACTCAATCCTGGGTGCTGGCGTAGCACTGCGAAAAAATCCAGGTGAGGAAGCAGATTGTGGCCCCATTCGTGGCCGGGTGCTCCCACACTGCCTGCCAACCGTACCCACCTGGCCACTGGCCCGTTGCGCGACACACTTCATAAAAAATGGTCATCGCTGTGGCAGCACTTGCGCTCCACGCCGCTGCACGATTGCTGTCCTGCTTGGCTCGCTCCTGGGCACCGACCTGTTTCTCTAACTTGGCAGTTTTTCCCTTGGATTTTGCTAACTCTGCCTGAGTTTCACGTTCGCCCTTGACTGCTTGTCGGATTCCGTAACGCTCATTTTTTACCTCTTGCTGGGTCTGCTCCAACTCTTTTTTAATTGCATCATAGTGCCGCCTCAGATCACCGAACGAGGCAATATTTTTGCTGTCTGGGTAGTGCGGCATTTTCTATTTCCTTCGATCCGTCAGACGAAACCTGCCTTGCCGCAACAACCGTTGCATGGTGCGCCGATTAGGCCGCCGCCTGCGCCGTAGCCAATTCCGCACACGAGTCCACCACGACAGGCGGTATAACCCCCTCTCGTCGGACAACGTGGAATGCTCGACGTGTGGCAGTCTGCCAAGCCCTGGCTCGCGCCCTGCTCAAACACCACCTACTCCTGTGCGTCTACCCAGTACTTGAACGCTTCACTCAGGCCCTGGATGACGATGTACACCATCAGCGGATAACCCTGCAAAGGAGTTCCCACTGCCGATGCTTCAGCGACCACCGCAGCGCCAAGCTTTTTAGAAACCAGACTTCCAACTCGTTCTTGTGCAAAACTCAGTAGACCACCCATGTACTCCTCCTACCTGTAACTTGAAATAGACCAGCCATTTGATGGCCGCTCCTGCGGTTTCCCCATCCTGGGTTGGTGCATCAATCGTCATCCCCTTCAGTAAACCCTTCGAGCGCCTCATATATCCGAGCATACATCAGCGTTTGGTATGCCTGCTCGGCCAAATCCAGAATCATCTTTTTGTTTTTCGAGTTGAGTCGAAGAGTCGGGAAGTCGTTATCGCTGGCAGACCCTTGGATCTTCTTCGCCAGATTGAATCGCTTCAGCTTCTGAGTACCATCAGCCTTATCATCGTCAAATGAAACCATGAGGGCATTCACGCACAGGTTGCCAAGGCGCAAATCCTCGTTTTCTCCCGCCGAGATGGGATTGTCATTCATGTCCAGAACAGGTGCATTGAAATCAATTCCCTCTTCCAGGGGAACTACTTTGGTTTCCGCAGACTTACTCATGGGTCTGTTCCTTTCGCTGTTCACTGAAGTTGGTTATTTCTTCGGTTTACGTGTGTTGGTCATTTTACGGCCCGACCGCTTGGCCTCTTTCGTCGCCGCAGCCTTCCCTGCCTTTGTATACGCGTAGTGCTTACCGCCTACCTTGGGCATATTCTGCCTCCTTTATGAGTTCCAGCCTTCACCCGCAAGATCCGATGCGATGGCTACGTCTGGGCTACGTCGCTTGCTTTCGTAAACCGTAACCTCGCGTCGAATCTTCCCCTTGATCCAATTAGAATAGAAAGCCGCGTTCAGCGTATCATTGGGGTAATTGCTCCCAAAGGCCGCGTCGATGCGGGTCTTCTGGTCATCAGTTACGGTTAGTGTCAGGTCTGGCATTTTTTACTCCTTATCCTGTGTGGTACGTGCATGAAATTAGTTTCGTGGTGCCAGACTCATCCGACCAACTGACTGCCTCAGTCGCCTTGGCAATCGTGATGCTCCGCATGATGTTATCTGCCTGTTTCTGGCCGTGTCCGGTAACAGCCGACGATGAAATGTAGTCACCAACAGCAATGTCGCTGTTTCCGTTACAGACGAGAATATGTCCATCGCCAATGGCGAAAATGTTGTGCTGGTCTTTATCGTCCAGTTGAAAGTCAGCATCATTAGAGTAGACGCCTAAAACGGCTTGGTTATCTGCTGCGGTGGTCGGGGCAACTTCGTAAATCACCGCCTTGGGCGAGTTGGAATCGGATGACGTTCCAGTGATCGCCATCACCGTGCCGTACGCGTATTCGTCCACGCCATCAGGAAGACTCGCGGGGTGATTGCCGGTAAATGCACCGTAGGTAATCGTTCCACCTGAACCTGAGATAACCCCAACACTCGTTCCGTCTGGTTGATAGAAGCCGATGTGGGCACTGGCCGCTCCAGCATCGGAGCCAGAATGAATACGAAGACCAAGCCCATTCCCGGCTCCGAATGTATTAACTATCTTAGCCGCAAAATTACCCTCAAGACTCTGACTTACTGTAAGTTGGTGTGTAGCTGGTGCCGTTCCAATCCCGGCAAATCCACTAATCTCCACGCCTGCGGAGGCCGTCGCAAGTTTCGCAGTGTTGTCGTAAAAGAGTTGGACGGAACCATCGGGTGTTGCCACCAGCATGTTTTCTGCGCCGCCCGTCTTCATCAATTTCACTGCCGTATCTGAGGCAATAATATTTGCGCCGACTGAATCCAGCAGAGAACTCGACCCATTGTAATACCAGCGCACATCATCCCCTGCGCCTGTGTAGTAGCCCTGATTGTCTCCGTTATTCTTGACCGCCGCCCCCTGAAGGAGCAGGCTTCCTGTGTTTGTGACGATCTGGTTGTTTGCGCCGTTGTGGGTTAGCTGGAGATCATTACCGGCTCCGATATTGATGAACTGGTCATCCCCATCTAAGGCGAGATTCCCGGCCATTGTAATATTCTGCGACGAGTCGATCCGCATGGCTTCGGTGGGAGAATCTGAACCATCCGCAGCCGTAGCGAAGACCAAGCGGCCCGGCGTGTCACCCGCCCCCGGTGTTCCGTCAAGGTATGCTTGGATGGCTACGGCAGACCCCCCATAGTCAACCCCATCATCCGCAACGCCAAAGATGCTGAAGATCCTATCATCGTCCTGAGCAATCGTGAATGAGCCGGGAGTGGTATTGCGTGACTTAGACAACCACACATTCGGCCCATAGGCATCCGCTGTGCCTCGGTGGATAGCCAAAGAGGCATCCTCCCCGCTGCCTGACGTGCCCACAATCTGAACCTCTTGGACCGCACCTCCCACTGTTAGTTGTGCAGAGTGCCCAATGACCATACCGTAGCCATTGGCTACAGTAACGTCACCACCTGCTGCCAACGTCGTAACCGTCGCCGCTGCCGCTGCGCCCGATCCGAGAATGCCATCAAGTGTACCGGTGAAGCCGGTCGCAGTAATCTGATCGGTGCAGGTGATCGAGTCTACATAGAGGTCTTTCCACCGGACCCCCGTAGTTCCCAGATCAACGTCGCTATCAGATTGCGGCCCAAAAATGTTATCCGCGAGATAAACTTGCTCCGTATCGGCCGCGTAGAAATGGATCTCGTTGGCTGTCTCGAAGTCTATTTTAGTCTCGTCATCTTCACCGATTTTTATAGCAGCAGCGAGAAGTGAAGTGATGACAGTCTGTGCTGCCTCAACATTAAGAGTAACACCCCCACTGGTTCCACCGCCCGACAGTCCGTTACCTGCCGTTACGCCCGTGATGTCACCTGCCGATACTGCTTCCCAAGCAGGGATAGAACCGGCCCCTGTGCCGGTCAACACATAGCCGTCAGCACCGGATGCTAATCTCTCCAGATGCCCACTGGCGTCACGATAGTAAATGTCGCCTGTTGCGTCAGACCCCAATGTCATTGTGCAGGAGCCGTCGATCACACCGGACCAAGTGCCGCTGGTGATAGTGCCCACGGTTGCCAGTGATGAAGCTGAAGTGATAGAGTTCTGAGCCGCCGTAGAGATGGTTCCTACAAGAGTCGCTCCTGTAACGGCCCCATCGCTCGTAATAGCTCCATTGGCCTGTATGACACCAGCCGTAGAGATCGTCGCGCCAGTGCTACCGTAACCGCCACCGAATGTAGCTGCTGCCTCGCAAACCAGAGACGCCAGAGTCGCAGCACCGTCCACGTCTATCGTACTGGAGATATCCAGTGTGGCCGCGTCCAGTTCGCCCGTCAGCGTAACATTCCGAAAGCTCGCAGCATCTTTATTACTGTCCACAACCACGGCTTTAGATGCAGCAACGGTGCCTGCTGTGATTCCATCCAGAAACT
>NZER01000075.1 GCA_002690445.1 Candidatus Pacearchaeota archaeon | reverse complement strand
GAGAGATCGGATGGGAGCGGGCCTGCCCATTGCATGAGCTCAGGAAATTATTCGGATCCTATATCGCGAGCACTGAGAGTCTGTACATCAGTCAGAAATTCTTACGTCACGCGGACGCGAGCACGACGAATGATTCATATGCCGATGCGATCGTAGACGATACGGTGAAAAACCTTTGGGTCGCCTGATGTGGAACTACAGAGTAATTAAGAAAGGGGAGGAGTATGGGTTGTACGAGGTCTTCTATAATGACGAGGGCGAGATCTCCGCACATGCTGAAAACCCAGATCTTGTCGGTGAGAGCATGGAAGATTTGCTAGCCCAACTGTCGATGATGAAGAAGGACATTCTTCGAACGATGAATGAGCCCGATCGCGTTCTCGAATTCGACAAGATCAAGTTCCACCCCTTTTGCGACGACGAGGAGGATAAAACGGAATACCCGTTTCAGGATTAGCGTTTTTTGCGTTTCTTGGCCCGCTTCTGCTTTTTCTTTTTAGTCCCGTATTTTCTCCCGAATCCTGGCATGATTATTTTTTGATTAAAAGGATTTGCCGTAATTGTGACCCACGGCCATCTCTCGGAGTGCCCAGGGATGGTCGTTGTGGGTCGCTATGATCATTTGAATTTTAAAGCTCCGACCACGCAGGTTGGTGAACACTTTCATATGCTCTTTGATCGCGCCTTTGTACTGGCCTTTTACTTTTTCATCTTCCCCTTTGACATACATCCAAAGATAACCGACCGAGTTTTTTCGGAACGATAGATCGACCCGATAAAACTGTTTCTCATTGTGCTCATCCCCTAGATGGAGCCAATTGGTTTCTGCAATCGCGAGGTGAGAATCCTCGAAGAACAACGCATTCTTTACTGTCCCGGGTCCGTCTACAGGCTCCTCAAACGGTGCGGACATAAACTTTCCACGGTACAAAAATCCTTCCCCGGTCTGTGAGCAAACGACACCCTTGTTCGTGGTCGTGTCGAAAGAAACTGACACGTCTCCGAACGGATCGGAAACCGCTGGGAACACGGCATTATTGAACTCCAGAAGATCGGTTTTTTTGACCTCGTGTTCTGCGTTCACACAGAACATCTCTGCCGAATTATCCTTCGTGGTGACCGCGGTGACTGTCTCACTGGCGAATGGGCCGGAGAGCGAACTGGTTCGCTCGTCAAATGCATAGCCGAGGTATTTAGGCCCTAACGTATTTCCCGTAAAGTCGCTCATAATATTTAGGTTGCCGAAAACGAAGTCGGTCCAGCTGAGGGGAGAGGTATTACATTAAGCGGAGACTCGTCGCTTTCTACGTACACCCAATACATGCCAGATTGTGGATCGTACGTAGCGAATGAATTTTCCAGATTGTTCGGGTGCTCTCTTTCCCACCTTCCTTTTGACTTCCAGCTTGCTTGCTGGGGATCCGAGTAGCTCTTGAAATCTTCCGCCCCCCGAACCGCGGCTTCGTCTTTGTAAATTTGTCCGTCGTGACCAAGCCAGAATGGCTGGGTTCCCCTGTCCCCTGCGACTACTTGATTATTCACAGCCGCCGAGGTATTTGTCGCGGCGACCTGCTCGGCTCTGTACCCCGTCTCCGCTTGGTCGGGCGATGGGGCAAGGAGTATATGACAGCCCTTGTCCGTGTGCACCACGACCTTCTCTCCACGCGTGGATAGCGCGGTTATTTTCGTAGCGTTACTGCTCAGTATCCTTACCTGGCTCAGGATCCCCGGGGTCTGAGTGTTCTCATCCGCATGTGGGGTGGAGTATGGGTTATCTCTTACTGGCTGAGTTATGCCGGCTGGCTCGGAGATATAAACGACCAGTGGGTCAGACAAGTTACCTGATGCGTATATTGTTTTTTTCGGTCCCTGAACATAGAACTGACACTTTGGAAATGTTGACCATTCCTGACTGTAAATCGTTTCGTCTGGAAATACCGAATGTGCCGTATCTGGAGGTCCCGATCCTGTGTACGTAGCCTCGACCGAACCGTCCCCCACTGCGTATAAATTGTTTCCTATCGGCGTAATTTGAGCATCGCTCTGCCAGTACGGCGATCCAGCACCTATTATCGAATAGTTCGACCCTATTGAAACCAGAGCAGTGTTTTCCTTGGAGGATATGAGCATGTCATGCACTTCGCTATTCCTGCTCACGAACAACGCCGAGTTTCCAACATCGTCATTCGCGCCCGCCGCCTGATTGTTGCCATCACTAGATACCTGCGTGACCTCTCCGATCTTCCCCCAAACCGGCCCAGAGCGTAGACCACCTGGCCCGTGAGGTATACACCCCTCGACCGTACGCAAACTTCCTCTGTCTGCATCATCGCGATGGGTTTCTATCCCCGTGAAAGATGGTATCCTAAAAAATCTCACTTCTTATTTTTATCGTTATCGTAAACCTTGTATGAGAACAAGCGGTTGAGTTTTTGCTGTCTCTTGCGACACCTCCCGCATTGTGGAATTTTGAGCGCGTCAGTGATTTTCTTAATTGTATCACCTAAACCTTTTGATTTTTCCTTTGTCATTTAGCTTGGGTTGTAGTCGAATATTTCAGCTGTGGTATTGCCCGAGGAGTCGTCTAAGTCGACGAACTCACCGCCTATGAACGGATCACATACAACATTTTCATCCCATGTCCCGCTGGAATTGCTCGGGACCAGGGTGAGTATCCAGTTTGCGCCGTTGAAATCCAGCTTGCAGTCCGGAGCGGGCGAGCCAGTAGTACTCGCGAAATAACAATCAGGGTGAGGGTTCCAGTACAGCTCGAAAATGGTTTCGATGTCTGGGTGGGGCGGACCCATAGTGTCAGGCTCTGTGAGCAGTACCCAAATCGTCCCAGTACCTCCCGGATCGCATTCGCATCCATCGTCCCAGGGAGAGGCGCAGCACGGGATCAAGATCCGATGATCCTCCTCCTCGGCGATATTTATTATCTCCCCACATTTGTTCAGTGTAAATGCGCGAATTTTCATCCGCAGAGTGGTTCCCGTCGAATCCGAGGAGTATATCGACACACTCATCGTGTCGGTAAAATTTATGCAGTTCCCCAGGGACACGTTCCAATGGTCACCCAATGCCAGCTCCTCAATTGTTTCGGACGCCCCGCATGCGCACTCACAACCTCCCCATATGATAAACTCGACCGAGTCCTCTCCGCCGGGATTGAATTGATGCAATTCGTTGGCCACGACACACATGCCAAACCATCGACAATCTCCATCTATGGCAATAACATCACCGTGTTTGACGGGCATAGACAGCAGGCTGGACGTGTAGTGTGCATTGAAAAGAATTTGGGCATCGAATCGCGTCGGCAGATCGGCCTCCAACCAGTGAATTATTACGGCACCATCTCGTTTTTCGATGTAAGCTTCAGGGGTTCGCTCTTCAGGCTCGAGCCCATCCAGTGCCGCTTTAATCTGCTCGACCTCCTCCTCAAGCTCCCCGAGCTTTTTCTCGAGCTCGTCCTGCTCTCGTTCCTCGTCCATTAGCTGACGAAAGAAAGAGCTATTTTCCAGATTCTCTCTTTTCCGTGTGAAAAGATCGGTCTTATCGAGGATCCTGAATTTTGACTATATTGATCGATAGTCGAGCGATCGATCGGGTGAGACCATGAGAGATGACCCCCCGCGAGCGAAAGACGCTTGCGTTGGTAAAATGCAGCGTCGGGAGATACATCTTCGTCCCGCGCATCTAGAATTTCGCCATGGGGGACAGTTTCCATCACTGCCTCGCCGTCTTCATCGAGCTCGAAATCGCCATCATCGTCCAGCTGCGGCTCTATAGTCGTATAGAAATCGTCCTTAAATCTGAATATCATATGGAGCGGCAGGATCGTGGCTACTCGAACGCCTGACCCCGAACTCTCTAGCATTTCTCCGGAGGGGAACAACATGTAGGCCTCGGTATCATACATATACACGGCATTCGGTATGTGTTGTTTGAAAGTCTCACTTCCGCCGGCTTTGTACGTGAATTGAAAATCCATGCTCACCGAGGGATTGAGCTGGCCTAGTGAAAAGTAGTTATACCACGCATCCCCAGCGGTCTCCCCTACGACATAGGAGACGTAGGTCTCCATGCGCGACGGTCCGCCACCCCCACTAACCGCCCCAAATTTCATAATCTTTAATCCATTATGGGAGAATTCGACCAGTGACGGGTAGTTGCTCTTGAATTTACCACCACCCCCAGGACCGGAAACCCAGTGATCGGTAACCGGGGCAGCCCACGAAACACTCCATATGTCAACCCCCGGGTTGGATATATCGACCTGGGCGGTTGCCCTGAGCCATTGTATGCTGAGATTGTCCGCAGCCGCTATGCTCGCGAGTGCCGTAACAAGGGTCGGAAGGGTTCCAGATACGGTTTGGGCTACTGGTGCCCATGTTCCCGAAACCCCTCCAATGGTGATTGATGCAGTGGATCCCTTGTTAAGGGTCGTCAACTTCACCGTGTTCGTACCAGAACCGTTGCTCGCGGTCACCCCGGCAATACCATCGTCGCCGCTGGATCCAGAGCCATAAATGGCGACAGCGGTGTCTAGTGTTCCGTTAATGGCCGACTTTATGTTATCTCTGACGTCGGCGTCTGAACCGCCAATCTTTACGTGAATTTCGCCAGCGGCGGGAACACCGAGACCTCCAGCGATAAGCTGTATCTTGACCGCCGAACCCGTCCCTCCAGCTCCCGTGGAAATGGTTACGGTTGCCTCGTCCTGATCCACCCCAACAGGGAGGCAGTCGTCAATGACGGCTGCTGTTACGTTAACTTTAGGCGGCTTAAGACCGGAGGGGGGGTCGGCCGCGTTGGAGAACAGATCGGAAACGGGGGCGTTGTCCTCGTAGCTCACGTCCACGGGTTCCGTATCCTTAATGACCTTAGGTAGGTAATCCCATGGATCATTCTCATCCACAGTGGAATTATGCGGGTGCGAAGCCCAGGAAGTCGCGTCGTATCCACGAGCATGTTCAGCCCGCAAAACAACGAATCTTCGAGTCAGTTTTTTAAGATCTCCACCCTCGCTTGAGGATTCGGAATTCCAAGTATCTCGAATATTGACAAAATCCCGGACAAGATAAGCCTTGTCCATACTTCCCTTAGCAGGCTCAATTCTTTGATTGACCAGTAAATGGTCGGTAAATTCTTCGTCAGCTGTGCCGACACCTAGAAAAAGCGGATTGCTCGCCTCGATTATCCCGGCCTTGCTCGCCCTTGGGCCTTCGACCACATACCTGCGACTTATCCTATCGAAGCCTAGCTGGCTATCTTCGGTGACCGTGGGCCGACCGAGTAGTCGGATGGTAAGGTCTCTGGCCATTACCAACCCCCGCGTTTCGTCAGTCTGAGCGAGCCTTTGTGCTTCTGTGGAGAGACGAGAGTCTTTAGCCTCCTTCTGGCCTCCTCGGCCATTCGGTGAAGGAATTCCTTATTGTCCCCATTGTATCGGGGATCGGCGAGCATTTTGCCCTGTGCGATAGGGTAAAGAATATCCCACACGAGATCGGATGGAATCCTCGGCTCATCCGCATCCAGAACCATGTCGGCCGGTACGATGTTCGCAAAAATTTCTACCTGATATGCTTTGTCCGGGACTGGGTAAAGGCAGAGTCGGGGCACTACGCTGGAGTCGGCTCCCGAATCCCGGCTATCTATGTAATACCAGATCGGCCTACCCTTCTCAGGCTCATTGTCCTTGTAATGTGGGAAATTCAAACCTCTCCCGCTCGGGGCTCTAAAATCCCACGCGAATATGGTTCTCGCCTTGATCTCCGCTTCCGGGCCGGTCATGGGAGAAAGCGGGCCTTCCCCAATGAGTTCGGGAATCTTGTCGACCGAGGTAATTTCGGATGACATGTCTGCGGTAGCTTGGTCTTCCAGGAAGTTCAGCGTGTAGCCCTTTTGAGCCCACATCGGACGTTTTCCGTCAAGTGGCAAGTAACACTCACGATACGCCTGGTTTATACATATACCCAGACGGTCTTGGTCAACCGTAGGTAAATCCGCCAACTCGTCGGCGCCCAGCATGGACGCCAGCTGATCCCTTAAAGCTAGATATGTAATCGCGGCCATACGCCAATGTTATGCTGACTCGACCGCTTCAGCTACCGGTTGGCCCTTCGTCTTTCGACCCTTGGCCTTGGTCTTTGGTGTCTCCGCTACCTCTAATCCAAGCTCCTCCATGAGCTCCTCGGCCGATATCGTTTCCTTCTCGAGCCAGACGGAAAAGAACAACGTTTTGTATAGCTTTCCCTGCGTTCGAAAGATGTCGTCGACTTCCTTCTGATCCTTTGGCTCGTAAGCATAATGCCTGATCTCTTTATCCCAGATGAAATTGTACCTGATCTGGGACATGCCTTTAACACGAATGGCGGGGTTTGTCCCGGCCATATCTTTTTTGCCTAGTATTATGATTTTCATGATAAAAAAAGAGACCCCGTCCAGGGTAGTGCCGGACGGGGTCTCAAGGGTTAGTGGGCAGGGAAATTCCTTACCATTAAGAGTGCGTAATCGATAATCCGGGAACCTGACGAACAACTTCGACGAGCTGAACAGCGGGTACGCGATTACGGGAGTCGAGACGGGCAGCCATACCATAGACGGACTGAACACCAACAGCGCTCAAGTGAGCTTCGTTGCCGGAGTTAGCGAAATCGTCGTAGTGGAATATTTGCTCGCCGTAGATCTTGCCTTTGGCGAAGTACAGCGCGTCTTTACCCATGGCGAGAGCGTAACCGATAGGCGTTCCGATCTCGTTGGCTTGGACGAACAGTGCGCCGGCATTGAATGCGTGATCTGAGTCACCCTTGACATTGGTGCCACCCAGACCATCGCTGGCTTGGACTACACGCGTGAGCGTAATAGCCCCGAGGGTCGACGAAACGTCTCCCGTTACGTAACTATACAACGCGATAGTGTCGTCCGTGTCGATACCGAGAACGTAGTAGGTCACTCCGGTTTCTTCAATGAGATCAACTCCACCGCCTCCGGGAATGTCAACGAATGCGCCGCGGAAGTTAGCTGCGTAGTCACCGTCAGTTCCACCCATCGCACCAGCAGCTGTGGCATCGGCAATGGCGGAGTAAGCATAGAACGTTGGAAGCAATGGCGAACCTTGGCGTCCACGAGCGGTGTCGATAAGAACGTTGTGGTTGGCGATTACGTTATTGTCCCATTTTGCATAGGTGCCGTTGTAGAGCTTGTTATCGTCGGAACGAACGTCAGCTTGCGTGATAGCCTCGAGATAATCGGGGTCGGAACGCAGGGGTCGTAAGCATGCATCAGGAGCGAAGAACAGATAACCGGGAATTTCCTGGTTCTGATCACCACCAGTATTCATTGGCTCACCGCCATTGGCGATCAATGCTTGCTTGGCTTCCTGAATGATGTCAGTCGAAAGACCGTCAACATATTGGAGAGCTCCACCCGTGCCGGTACCGTATCCACTGATAAGGTTGCTTCCGGTTGTGGAGTTCAAGCAGATCTGACGAAGTGCGTACTGAAGCTGGTCTTGTTCGGTTCTTGCCATCCATTCGGACATGACGTCAGCAGAGAGCTGATCAATCGTTTTGCCGGTGAAACGCATCAGTTTGAGAACCTGCGTCCAGGAAACAGCGTGACGAACGAGATCGATTTCAACGTTAAACGTTCCGAAGTCGAGCGTATCGGTGCTGTTCTTCAGTATGTCTTCCCCACGCACGCCTTGCCCACGGATGGGAGCGACTGTGGTGAATGTGATCTTATCCGATCCGCCGGCCGAGAGGTCGCGCTTTTCGGTGATTGGTTTACCGCTGCCTTCTCCGCCGATGAATTTGGCGAACACGTTTTTTTCCCTAGCGTCTCGAGTTACGAGCTCTGACCAGAGTCGTGAGCGCAAATCGGAGTTAGGACCGTCCAGAAGGGATTGGTACGAGGTTGTATTTGAAACCAGATCGACGTTACCGGCGCTTACTGCGGCGGCGATCGGATCTGGATCTGCGGGTATGGTTTTAATAGCCATTGTATTTAATAATTATGTAGATTGAGATTAATGCTCCCATTACCTCATTGGGCTAGCTCCTCCAGGGGATCCCAGTAGACTGTAAAGATCGTTTTTACTCATACTGGGAAGCTGTTGAATCAAGCCGGCCGGGGTCGTGGGGGCGTTTACAGGTTGTGCTGCGGTTCCCGTGGTCAGAACTTTTGCCTGGGTTCCCATCTGAGGTGCTTGTTGAAGGGGTGCCTGAACAGGTACCCCGGCTCCAAGACCGGTCAAAGATGCGAATTCGTTGGCTACGAGCTCCGGCCATTTCGGTGAATCGAAAACGGCGGCGTAGTCGGGATCGGACTGAGCTTGAGCCACGTAATCGTCGAACTGCTTGCGGACTACTGAGTCCGCGTCTTGCAGTGCTGGATAACGTTCGTACACTCTGTCTCTGCTGCCCATCGCTTTTCCGCGATGAGTTTGATAAATATGCTCGTTGTTAGCCTCCACCATGCGCTCTTTACGGCTCAGCAGATTCTGTAGGGCGAGTTCCCGCTTCATGATCTCACGCTGAAATCTCAGCGCGTCAGTCGTCTCCAGGTCCTCGGCCGCAGTGTCTACTTTACCTTCAAGCTCCACTATGGATGCTCTCAGATCGTCGGCTTGTTTATCGATGCCTTGTACGGGATCGGGCTTGGCAGCCTCGACTTCCTGTGGCGTTGAAATTTGAGCTTGGGGCGTTTGAACATCCTGACCGTATATTACTCTCGACGCATCGGCAAAAGATCCGCTGAAGCCCTCGGACCGGTAAAGGTCAATGACTTGCTGATCAAGCTCGTTGCGTGGACGAATCCTACGCTTGGCGAGTTTTTCTTCCTCCGACTCCTGGCTTTCGACTTCCGGCTCTAGGCCTTCGGCTTCCGGCTGGGGTTCTTCGGCGAGTCCCTCTGGTTCAGGCACGACCTCCTCTTGGGGGGCCTGCTCGGTTATTCCCAAAGCATTTCGAAGGTCGTCGGTTGACACATTCTCAATACTTGTCTCTTCGTTTTGCGGGGATTCAACCTCCGCAGTTTCTAATTCCATAATATCGACGATACAGGCCGCACTACGTTAAAGTAACCGGTTGTGAATCTAGTACTTCCCTTTTGGGGCGTAGTCTGAAGTCCCGGGTTTTCCGGAACGGTTCATTTTTTCGGACATGACTTCGACCGCACACTCCCCCATAAATACATCCTTGCATATGGTCGGGGCGATACACTCACCTCCGCACGCCTTCTTTTTTGCGTCTTTTAGCTTATCGGAGGGAGTGTTCGACTCCTCCATTGTCTTCTTGTTACTCTTCATTTATTACGCTCTCTCCAGAATTTGCTTAGGGATATTGACAGGTGGATCAGGGTCAGAACTCCGCAAACGAATGCGAGGTATGGATTTACGTCAGTCAATACGAAGGTGCCACCTGATCCGATCAGGCCGATAAATGCATTAGTGCCGTCATTCATGGATATTAAAAGAGCCAATCGAGGATGAAAATGGAGACGAGAATTATGGCAAACCAGGTGATCACTTTTTTCTGCTTTGTCATGGCACGGTATGCCGAAACTAGATTTTTAAGATTTTTCATTAGTCGGGAAGGGAGGTCGGGTTAAATGCTTTTCCGCCGCCGTCTTCGAACAAGTCTCTGCCGTTTTTCGGGCTACGAAAATTGGTATTGAAAGGTAGACCGCCAGGATACAGGCGGCAATGATCAGGATTCGTTTTACGTAACTGGTAAATTCCTCGAATCCGCTCTTATGTTTTTCCATGCTCTTCTCTAAGCCTTGATTCACCAAGGCACTCACGTCGCCGCGGCTCAAAGAGTCCACGGTCTGCTTTAAATCCTCATTCTCGGTCATCATCTGCGCCGTTTTTCCTCCCGCATAACCAATTCCACTACCGACCACGGCCCCCACTGGACCGCCCGTAACGGCTCCCGTGCCCGCACCAGCCACGCTCCCCAAAGCTGGATACCAGGACGATGCCTTGCAACCCGACAAGATTACTATTAACAGGATTAAAGCCGCATCGACTGCTAGTATGGAAAGGGATCGGTTCACGTTAATAAGGTTTGTCGGATGAATCGAAAATCGGGTTTCCTTGTAATGTTCCGTTCAAACTGCCTTCTGAGTCAGTGTAGTCATTCTCAAATTTATAAAAGTGTTCGAGTTTTGCAGAATTATAAATTCTGCTAGTATAAATATTGGAAACTTCAGCTGCGGTTAAAGCGGCATTAAAGATGGCGAGGTCATCCAGTTTCCCTTGAAAATTATGACCGTCAGTTATGTTCGAGCCGATGTGCGCTGATGTTCCAGCGGTACTAGTCGTACTACTAGGCATAGCCACTCCCACGAGTGTCGTGGAAGCTAGGACACTGTCGATATAAATTTTAGCGGTGGATGAACCATAAGTGCAAGCCACGTGATGCCAAGTATCGTCGCCCAAATCACGTACCAACCTTTGACCACTATAGGCAGTTGGCGATACCCCAACTATAAAATCAAATTGTGTGCTCTGATATATCGAAACCCCGCCATAGATTGCACCATCTGTTTCAAAAATTTTAGCAGGTACAGATGCAGATGATGATAATTTGATCCAACAGGTGATAGAAAATTGTGAAGCAGAATTCAAAATGGAAACAGTTCCTAACTCCACTCGGTCATCAGTTCCGTCGAGGTCCAAAGAATATCCATTCGCTCCTAATGCAAAGCCGTCGTTATTATACCCACTCCAAGCAGACCCGTCGTAAGTGATGATATTTTTAGTGTCTGTCTCGAATAACGTGTCCCCTGCGGCAGGTGCGGCAGGTCGAGTCGAGGATGTGCAGGTTTCTAATGTAGATGTCATGGTATTAAAAAAGTGGTGGACCCGCCCAGTCTTCGTGATTGAGCACCTCCATAATCTCCGTATGGGTTAACTCGACGTCGTCTTCGTCAAGAAAGCTCGGACGGGTTCCTCTGTATTTGATAAAAGTTTGTGCCCCGTTCAAAGAATAACGCAGCGTATCAGCCGAGGATTCCAATACCTGACTGAAGTCAATGCTTGCGACTCTGGATGCGGGAATGATTACGTATTTTTTGTTCATAAGTTAAGATGGGAGATCGCGTACTCGGTCAGCCTCCTCCATGTTTCCAGTTGTTCCTGCGTTATCATTGTCCGAAGCATCGGGGATCGTCCAATTTGTGCTGTCCCACGTTGCACCCTCACCCATACGCCACCATCCAACTGGGTTTAGATCGTCAAGATCGCCAGGTTTTCCGCAATTGTATATCGCAGAGATATCGACATCCTGAAGCGCAGAGTCGAAAAGGCTAAACTCGTCAACCGCTCCAACAAAATATTGACCTGTGGCGGATGTTGCTACCTTGCCTATTGTGGGCGCGGGTGTACTCAGGTCGTAGTCCTTGTTGTCCGTCCCGCTTGCCACGCTTGAGCCGTCTAAGTAAATAGTCCCCGTAGTTCCCTCTCGGACATAAGCAACGTGATACCATTGACCTGTAGTTGGCGTGGTATCGTAATTGACGACGGAAGACCCGTTGTACGCATAAAGTCGGTAACCCGCTTGTTGGGACATATACAAAGTTGGCGCGTTGTCGCCGAGGCTTCCCCGAAGATCTATTAACGAATAGTAATCTGAAGCGGGGTTCGAGTTAATCGTGTCTGCCTTAAACCAAACGCTCATTGTAAAATCACCCGTTCCGAATTCAAAGTCGGAGGAGGCTGCTATGCTCATGTGTTCGTTAGTCCCGCCTAGAGAAAGTGAGAAATTGTCCGTTATCGAGGACAAACCATATGGGCGATTGGAAGAGTAGAGTGCGTTTACTCCCGTCCCATCATTTCCTCCGACTTGATCCACCACGGTTCCGACTGCGTCTCCGTTTGCGGGTGTACCCCCGCCCGAGTCAGTATCACCTACCCCGTCTCCTCCCCTCCACCACGAAACGGGATTGAGAGGAGATATGTCGTTTGGCACTCCGCAGTTATACATGCCCGAAATTTCCGTTTCCGTAAGCGCTTTGTCGAAGAACGCCATTTCGTCAATGGTGGAATCTAAATAATAAAGTAAACCACCGTGCGCTAAAGATGAAACGGTTGCACCGTCCCCTGCATCTGCAACGAGTGTTGATGGGACAGTTGTCCCTGTAGCGCTAACTGTCTGCAATGTTCCGTCGACATATATTTTTAGTGCAGGACTTCCTCCGTCAAATACGAATGCGCCGTGATGCCAATTTCCGTCGTTAAATGAAGTCGAAGAAGTTGCCACCTGCGCGTAATTAGATCCCGTCCCAACGACGAGGTTCAGCGTATCGCTGTGATGGAAATATACTTGAAAAGATTCGTAAAAACCTATGCTTGCACCTGTCGCATGACTCGAAAAAATGTAAGCGTCATTCTCCGAGGTTTTAAACCAAACGCTAAGAGTCACAGCTGAAGCGGATGACAAATAGCTCAAGTCACCCAAAGTCATTTTATCATCCGCACCGTCGAAGTCTAAAGCCAGCTCGTTCGCTATCGGTAACAGATTATAGTCGTAAAAGTACCAGACAGTGCCGTCGTAAACGTAAAGATCAGAAGTATCGATCCCATAAGCTACGGTTCCAACGTCATCCCCGCTTCGGGCGAGGATGGTTGCATGCGCGAGACGAAGGTCGATGCTGAACTCACCAGCGACGGCAGGTTGAACAAAACCAGCAAACGTTGGTAAGACAAGGCTCATTAACTAGCCGTATCGCCTGCCAAAACGAAAACATCGGTTACCGTGGAAATCAATGAGGCAACCCCATGCTGACCTGCAATTTTCGTATGCGTTTGGCGATTGTTGATGGTTGTCGAGGAGGCAACGAAGGTCACCTGGCCTGCCCCTTTCTGAACGACCGAGCAGGTAAAGCCTGCACCAAGGCTTGCTGGGACGGTAAGGTTCACCGCAGAAGCCTTGTTCATCACGACTACCTTTCCTGCATCGGATGCCACCAAGGTATAATTATCGGTCTGATCATTAAGGGTCGCATCGAATCCGAGGATCGCATTACCACCAAAATCCAGAGCACTCGAAGCGATGGCGAGCACGTTGCCGTCTGATGTTCCTGTCGAGGCTACTGCCGCAGTTCCCAAGCCCAGATTGGATCTCGCTCCCGAGGCGGCACTCGCTCCAGTCCCGCCGTCCGCCACCGCTAAGTCAGTTATTCCCGCTACCGACCCGCCCGTTATGGCAGCCGAGGCGTTGGTTGCCGCTAACAGATTTGCGACGGTTACCTTTTTAGTGGTCGGTGTTCCCGAGACGTCGGTGAGAGGGAGGACGTCGCTTACCGCGGGCGCGGATCCGAGAGGTGTTAGTTCTGATATTTTCTTATTAGTAGCCATTTTAGTGATTCCTTTAAATTAAAGTCGTTAGTCGAGTTCCATGTGCGCGTCACTTTCCTGGACGATCGCGTATAGTCCGTCTTCCGTAGTCATTATTGATTGAAAGTGTATGTCGTGATCTCGGTGCTTGCCATCCAAGTCATCACTGAATCGATATCTGGGGGCTATACCCCCTATGGGACGGTCCACGGGTGAGGGACGACCTGTCAAAGTTATGGTCTCGGGCCTGCCAGTAAGGGACACGCATCCTATATGCTTGTCCACATGTTCGATCGTATCCGCGTTATATGACATCGTTTTCTTAAGTAGTTGTTATGTTCGCATGACCACTGCTTTCAAGCTTGTGCCCTGTGGTATTTCTGGAAACGGCGGCGTATGTCAGGACTCCTACTGGAGCGGACGTGTCGGAATGGGTCGTTTCAGTATCCGCTATCGTAGCCAATGGATTGGTAGCCCCAGCAGTTATGAGCGTATTGAGGTCGGCGGTAGCGGTGGCTGATAGACCAGCCCAGCGCCAAATTTCAATAGTATCCACATCAGTAATGGATGAGGGCACGGTCCATGCTAAGTTTACGGTAGCCATGAAATAAGGATGGCTTTGGGGGGTTGAAGCCTCAACCGGTTGCGTTCCTCTTGACCTTGAAAAGCTCGGGATGTGCAACCTTCCGGTTCTTCACCTCGACCTTGAGCGTTTTTTCCGCAAGAGAAAGCGGCGATAAGCTCTCCAGTGCGTTAATGACGGCCTTGAGAGCAAGAGTTTCTTCGTTCGACGTCCCGCTGTCGAGCATCTTGGAGAGGTATCTTGCCCTCTCCTTCTGAAAACGCTTTTCAAGATGGATAAAAGCCTCATCGACCGTGAGCCGTTTGATATCAGCGAGCTGGTCGAATACTACTAGGTCCTGACTCATGCAGCGGAATCCCTGATCAGGTCCTTGTCGCCAACGCTCGTGTTGGTGCGGCCGACGGTGGACCCGTAATAAGACGTGCCTATGGAGCCGCCGAACGACAGGCCAGGCTCGAATATCCGTTTGCGAACCCTGTGGTTATTCAATCCGCCCGACAGGTTGCCCGAAGTTCCCGGAGAACCTACCCCCACGGTAACCGTAATGTCGTTCCCCGCGATGCCTGCGGTAGAGGCCGTAAGCGTGATCTGAGTCTCGGTACCCGCCTTGAGGGAAGCCGTAACTCCTTGAATACCGCCGTGAACTTCACTTGCGGCAGCTCTCGTGGCGGTGGATATACCACCCGAGCCAAAGTCGCCGTTGATGGCGTCTATGATACACTCCGTGAGCGTACCCTTGGTGATGACGCTGTCTATGCCCACGCCTATTACGGTGGAAGAGGAAGCGGCGCCACCTGTATCGTCGGCATCGGTCAACCGGATAATCCTAGCCACTCCAGTACCCCCGGCATCCGTAGGAACCAAGATCGATACGTCGTCGCCGGTCGCGAACCCGTTCCAATCCATGTGGGTCCCTGACGCGGCCACGGCGCCTGCCTGAGGAAGCCTCCATCTAGTCCGGAGACTGTCGATGAATCGAACGGTGCCCTTGCCGCCATTGCGGCTGTTTTTTGTGCTGCGATTGGTACCGAATATACGGTGTCCCTTGTTCGCGTTAGTTGTCATTTTGCTATGTATGTATGTTGCCATGATTAATTGGGTTGCAGCTATTGCTGATATTGGTTTTGACCTTGAGGGTTACTATTACCCATACCAGATGCGGCAGCTGAGACGCCATCGGTTGGGGCTGGGCTTTCTCCCTGAGCAGCGTTATCGCCAAGCATCTTGGCGATTTCCGCTTCGGATTTCGGATCGGGAGGTGCTTCGGGAGGTAAGAGCTCGTCAGTCTTTTCAAAGCCCATAGCGTCAAGAATTCTCTTGAGCATAGGCCGAATGAACGGACGCATCTCGGGGGGAGATTGGAAATATCGATCCTGAGTCTGCAAGGCGAGATTTGCTTTCTCAATGGCTCTCTGCCCTTGGTCTTGGGATAAAATGACTCGGGTATTTATACCGAGATCTTCGACGGCTTCGGGGGTCATCACGGCAAATGCGCGAACGTCACCCTCCATATATTCAAAAACCTCCTCCTCATCCATGGTCGCCATGGCAACCTGAACGAGCTTGGTAAGATGGTCTTCAAAACCCCGGACGATCCTGCGCATCCAACGGCGTCCGATTTTCGAAGCCTCCCTGAGGGTTGCTTCCACACCGGTTGCCGTATTGGCCGGAGCCAGGGCCTGAAAATCTCCCTGTGCCATATTGCTCACCCCAAGCCAGAGCTGAACGATTCCAAATACGAAATCAATCAGTTCCTGAGTTTTGATGTCCACACTCGGGACAGCTGAGAATTGTAAAAAATCATCAATACCGTATTGATCCTTCAGCTCGAATATCTTGCCCGCATGGAGCTCGACATCCTCGGGCTCGTCCTCGACGGCTTGAGGGTTAACCCCGATGACTGGGTTAGCCGCAAGTTCATTGCGGTAGCTTTGCGAATTGAATTGTTTGTCCACATATTCCTGAAATGAACGAATACGCTCGGGCAAGCTGTACCCACACCATTTGTTCCGGTCTTTCCCGATGGAAACAACCGTATAGGGTGTGCGATTGTCCGG
>NZER01000074.1 GCA_002690445.1 Candidatus Pacearchaeota archaeon | reverse complement strand
TGTGTCACGCGTTCGCTATGTGTATAATAGATGATACAACAAAATGGTATATTGTGTCAAGGATTTTAACCAGTTTAAGCCGTATTGTGACGGCTCTATGTGCTGTTTGCGTGTACCTGTATATTATAAATTATTATTTATTATATATATATATATCTATATAGTATATAGATGTCTTATAGAAACGCTGTAGAGGGATTTTTTTATATGTGTCATAATATCAACATAAATTATATTTATGTTTGTATTGTTGGTGATAATCTGGCGCGTGAGTAAAAACAAAAACGATCAAAATGAAACGGCTCAACAAGGCCATATTTTAGGGACTGCTCGTCGGCGCTGTGATAGTGTCGGCGTCGGTGGGAGGGATTTGCTGTGTGATTTGAGCGTTACGCGGTGCGCGGATAGCTTGTCGTTTGCCGTTCCAAGCACCATTTCAGCGCGTCGCGTCCCATTATCCACGAATTATGAGCGCTCCGCGTAAAAACGACGCGCAGAATTGAGCGCTACGCGTTTTAATCTCCACTAGCCATGCTTTGTTATGCGATTGTTGCGCGTGTCTTGTAACAATACTATCAACCATGATACAATGAGAGGGACGCGTGACGCGTGGGCTTAAATTGAAAACCATACCCACGGCACGCGGAGCGCGGAGCGCGGTGCGGTGTCCGAAAAAAAAGGACGGGGCACACATCACAAGCCCCCCTTTTTCCTGACAAAGAATACATCCCTAGCCGACCCTCCGCGCACCGCGAAAAGTGAACTGCTCCAGATTGGAACAGTTGGGGGTACCCCATTATGTACTTTCATCACTTACATACTTATTATTAATTAATATTTTTTTTATTTTTTATTTTTATATAAAAGATAATCAGAAAACATATGGAGAATATAGATCCAAAAGAAGTGGAAGCGTTTAATAAAAAAATAACCGCGCTTCAGAATGAGAGTAACTTTAATCTTGGCTCAGAGGTCTTTATAGATAAAGGTCTTATCAAGTCTAAAGTGGTGTTAGTTCCTAGAGCAGACGTAAAAACCGAAGATTCTTCTGTTACTAAATCAGAAAATGTCAAAAAAGATACCGCTAAAACAAAATAAGTCATCAGACGAATCTGTTAGCGGTTTTTCTTTGACGTCCGAAAAACCTGTAAATTTTCCGGCTAAACGTGTCAAAGGGAGTAAGAAAAAGACTAAGATTTTGCCATCCCACCGATTAATCTTCAAACATTATGAGGAGAACGGCTTTCGTAATCTTAGTAAAGCTATCCGTAAAACGCGTGCCTTTTCAGAGAGTACCGCGAACCACGTTAGCACGATTACTAAGAGTAAATCTTGGCAAGCATTGATGGATCAGAAAATGCCGGAGGAGCATTTGGCCACACGGCATAAGGAGTTACTGGATAAACGTGACGTGCGCCGTGAAACGGATGAATTTGGAGCCGTAACGGAAGTTGATGAGGGGCCAAATACTGCGGCGGTCACAAAGGGTTTGGAGATGGCGTACAAGTTACGCGGGTCGTATAAGGAGCAAGAGAAAGAGGCTCCGCAGACTGTTATGTACAATCTGTTTTATAAGCCAGAGGTCCGCGCTCAGATGAAGGAGTTTGAGGAAGGACTTAAAAAATCATTGGTAAATGAAATTGCTAAAAAAAATCAAAAAGAGCTTGATGAAGAATCAATCCGAGACGCAGAATTTACAGAAGATAGCGAGCAATCTGAAAATGGAGGATCTGGAGAAGCTTAAAGGCCTCATTGAAAATGGAAATATTGAGCCGATTGGTGACGGTAAGGGTGTTTTCTTACCCGACATGGATGAAATGGAATATGAGGAATATGATCGCTTGGAAAATAAAGGGTGGAAAGGTTTTTACAAGAAAGTTAAAAATTTAGGAAAACGAACATGACAATAACAATGAAAGATGAAAAAGGAAACTGTAAGAAATGCTACGGCAAAGGTTATTCTACGCAACAGCGCGGTTTATCTGGGGCTGATGATTTTAGTAGTGAGGGTTTTGAAAAGAAACCAACTATTCAAGTAGATCTTTGTGATTGTGATCGTGGTGTTCAAATAGATAAATTATTTGTTAAAAAAAGTGATATATGAATCCAACAAAAAACAGACTTCTTGTTCGTGTAATACCGGAAGTTGTAAAAAAACCAAAGAAAGGGGAAAAGGCACCACCAACACAAGGAACATCTGTGTTGAGGGCGGAAGTATTAAAGGTTGGGCCAAAAGTGGAGCAATCATTTATAAGAGGTGAAAGTAATGTAGTATTCGCGCCATATGGGGTGGATGAAGTGATTGTAGATGGAGAGAAATTGTTACTTGTTAGTGAGGACTTAATTATCGCAACATATGAGCAAACGAAAGAGTCTAATCCAAAGGTTAAAAGATAGATATGACCGAGCGGAAGCGGAGAGGGCAATCAAAGCTGAATTGGAGCGTCCTTTCCGAGAACGTGTGGAAGCTATATTTACTGCTCCGCGGTACTGTACTACTGATTTTTGGTGCAATACTTGTAAGCGCGACTGTTCTGGTACTGGGTATAGACAGGTTTGTACTGTTCGTGAGAAATTGCCGACAGCATGGTTTGTTGGTTACTGCCCTAAAGGTCATAAAATGGTGCGAAGAATCACTGACAAGGATACGGACCCGTTCTACGACTTCTCGGAAATGATACAACGGCACAGGTATGAGATGAAAGATGCTTTTCTCACTCCGGATGATCCGCGATTTAAATTACTTTATCCTTTGCAATATAAGGAGTTGATGAAGAAGCAGACAGAAAAAAAATAGTTCTTTAAAATCTGGGAGTCTTAATATCTAAGATGATATGACAAAAAAAGACTTAAATAAAGAAGCTTTTAAGGAAGCTGAAAAGGAATTAATGGAGAGTAAGGTAGATGAAATTAAAGAAGTAATGAAATCTATACTCCAAGCGATTCAAACAAAAACAGAGGAGAAAGCACAAGCTGAAGAATCTCTACGATTACTTAAATTAGACATGGCAGACCTTAAAGATGGAAAGTTGGAGAAAATTAAACAACGCCATGCTCAAACTAAGAAAGCGCCGGACTTTGACCTTGAAAAGCTAAAGCGGTTAGCGGATGGTCTCAATGGAGCGAAAAAAGGGAAGCCATACATTGGTAACTCTTATACCTTAACTACAGCTGGGGCTGGGACCATGTATCTAAGTAACAGTACCGCTACAAACTTTACTGGGACAGCAATTACTACAGGATTCTGTGACGCGACATCTGGAACTTATCATATTGTTCGTGGAAATGGGACAATAAAAGAGTTCTACTTGTAGAATAATTATTAGTCAGACTCCCAGATTTTAAAGAATTATGCCAGATAAAATACCGAAAATTAAACCAGAAGATTTATCCATATTAGCGTGGATATTTGAAAATCAAATTATTTCCGAGAAAGGGGAAATGTTGGATTTTTCTGATCATTTATTTTTAGTTGATATTCTTACTGATTGGTCACAAGAAATTGTGATTAAGAAATGCGCGCAGATTGGGGGTTCTGTGACTTTTAACTTAAAGGCGTTGTTTGCTGTTATTAAGTTCGGTTGGAACATTATGTACACGTTTCCGACTGATTCTGATGTTAGTGAGTTCGTTTCATCTAAAACTAATAAAATATTGGCTCAGAACTCGCAAGTGTTTCAAGGGATAGATTCAGATAATATTGAGCGTAAAGAGTTCAACTCTAGGTTTATGTTCTTCAAGGGGACCGTTTCTAAGACGGCGGCGATTATGACCACGGCTGATTTGCTTATACACGACGAGGCGTCTAGGTCTGACCAATCGGTTATTGATACTATGAAGTCTCGTATTAAAGCTTCCGAGTTTAAGGGCCGGTGGCTTTTTTCTAACCCCACGACAGAGAAAGACGCTATTGATATTAACTGGCATAAATCTGATAAAAAGGAGTGGACCATAACTTGTCATAGTTGTAAAGAGGAGCAAATAATGACTTGGCCGGAGAGTATTAATATGAAAAAAAAGGAATTTCAGTGCATATTCCCGGATTGTGGCAAGAAATTATATAAATCTGATAGGCGTATTGGTAGGTGGGTAGCGCAAAATCCAGATGCTAAAATCTCCGGATACCATATATCCTTACTCATGGCACCGTGGATAACTGCCGCTGAAATCATCTCTGATAGTGAGGGCGATCAAGAGTATTTTTATAACTTCGTGCTGGGAGAGCCTTATACTCCGGGGGGTATTAAGGTTACAAGAAGCACTATTCTTGATAATTGGACACCTCGTAATTTAGAGACTGGTAGTTGGTTTTTAGGGGTAGATGTAGGAAATATCAAGCATTATGTACTTGGCAGTGAGGAGGGACCGACTAAAATAGGGCGTTTTTCACAATGGGCTGACCTTGATGAAATGATGAAGCATTATAAGCCAAAGTTGGTCATTGACGCTATGCCGGATAACACTATGTCTAAATATTACGTTGAAAACTATAGGGATGCGCTGATGTCATACTTTCAACAGAATAAAAATAACCCTAAAACCATTGTTTGGTGGGGTGAAAATGATAAATCTGGTATAGTGTACAGTAACCGGAATAGAATTTTAGACCAATTAATTGATGAAATACTAAACGCTCGTATATTGTTTGGTTTAAGCTCTGATTCGGAGATTAAGAACTATTTAAAGCACTGGGAAACTCTGCGCCGTATCAAAGTTGTTGATAATATGGGCATTGAGAGCTATGAATGGGACAGTACTACCGGTGAAGACCACTATGTATTTGCAACTTTATATTATTATCTCGCGACACTGGGAGGCTATGGGATTGGGAAATATATGCCGGAAGCTTTACGCGGTACTGACTCAAAAATTCTGATTGGGAACGATAATGTTATGGGGGATTTGGGAGAAATACTTGCAGAAAATAATGATTGGCCGCATCCTGATAGTTATGAACAGTAAACACTTGCACATCTCTACTAAATGTGTGTTATTATGTACAGATGAAAAAGATCTCCGAACTAACTGACCAACAACTCTGTAAATTAATTGATAACAGATATAAATCATCTGAAACTGTTTGGGACACCATTGATAAAACCTATAACGCTAACTTAAAAATTTATAAAAATGAACCGGACTATCTTGCTAAGTTGCCGGTCAAGAAAAGTAAGGTCCGGGCTAACCGGATTTTTGTAAATCAGGAGACTGTTATAAACAGTCTTATTTCTAACCCTCCTAAGCCTCTCATCCTTTCTGGCCGTGAGACGCCGACAGCAAAAGCTCTCTCTGTCAAACAGGAAAAATATTTTCAGATTAAATATGATAGACGTAATGTTAAAGAAACTATTCGTAAAGGTTTACGCAATTTATATTTCGGGCGTTTGTTAGTGCTTAAACCTTTTTGGAACGCGAAGATAAATGATTTTGACGTGCGCACGATTAATCCTAAAGATGTTCGTTTTGCGAAAACTGCAACGAACGAAGAAGAATCAGAATTTGCTATTGAGGATATAAAAGATAATCTTGCTGCGGTGATGCGAAGGTTCCCAGATAAAAGTAAAGAAGTTATGGCGAAGTCGGGGCTGACAGATGAAGCAGAAGTTTCTATTCAGAACCCAGAAATAAAATATCAAGAAGCGTGGGTTTCTGATTATGTGATTTTTAAATATGAAAATATTATCTTGAAAAAAATCCGAAATCCTTATTGGGATTGGGATGGAATTTTAATTACTGGCGAGGAAGAAGCACAACTTGAAGAAGCAGAAGGAGAGGAGCGAAGAAATATTTTACAGGGAGCAAAAGCTTCTCAAAGAGAACGTACAATGAAACCATTAGAAGGTGCCGAGGAAACTGTTACATATTCTGCGCACATGTTTAATCATTTTGATCATCCGCGTAAGCCGTATATTTTTGCAACTATTTTTAATAATGAGAAGTCTCCTGTTGGTCAGACAGATATGATTACACAGTCTGCGCCGTTACAAGAAAATATTGATGAAACAAAAAGAGACATTACCGCTAATGCTAAACTTGTTAATGGAATTATCAAAGTTGATAGTTCTGTCATGGATAAAGCTGATGCACAACGTATGCGGTTTGAAACTGAGGGGATTATTTGGGGTAAGGGTGCAGTTGCTGGTGTGCAGCGTGAGACTGGTCCCGCGCTTCCAGGATTTGTTGTGGAAAATATGCAAGACTCACGAAAAGAAATTGATGATATTATGGCGGCGAGTTCCGCTTTCAAAGGAATCCGAGAAGGACAAGAAACGCGTGGTGGAAGATTGGCACTTATTGACCAATCATTTTTGCGACTTAATGAACTTGTACAAGTTATAGATTATGTAAACTCTGAATTATTTAACTGGTTCTATCAATTAGCAAAAGTTAATTACACAGAACATCATTATGCTAAGTCTCTTGGAAAAGCGGCGGCGATAGAAATTCTTACATTGATACAGGATGATTTTGAAGATGGTTCAGAGATAAGAATTCTAAGTGGTAAAACACTTCCGGAAGATAGACAATTTAAATACGAACAAGCGCAAGGTGACTTTGAAAAGGGATTACTTTCACCAACTGATTACTTTGAAATTGCTGGATATGAATCACCAGCAGAGAAAGCAAAGAACCGAGTTATCTATGATTTAAACGCACCGCACGCTGTTGGTATTCCTTCGGAAGAACTAGAACAAATTGCACCGCAACCAGAGGAGGATCCACCGAAACTAAGTATTAAATATGAGGACCTTACTCCAGACGGAAAAGTACAATTAGCGGCAAAAGCTGGAATAGAATTAAATCCTCAAATGGTAGTTGCTGAAGAAATAAAAAAACAAAGAGACGAGGCTGACAGAGAGTTATCAAAAAATGATTTAGCTAACCGGTCAATAGAGGCTAAAAAACCGGCAGAGAAAGAAAAAAAAGAAAAGCCTAAATAATTTATTAAAAGTTAATTTGATCAAGCGATACTATTTCAGCCAAAGGGCCAAGTGATGGTAGAGGCAATCTAATAACATGGTAGATCCAAACGATTACGAAAGTAACATGGAACTTAGTGGGAGTGAGGCTCCTAAAGAGGAAACTCCAAAGGAAGAAGCACCAACCCCCGAAGAACCAAAACCCGAAGAAGCTCCGGCTGATCCTACGCCAGAGTCTACTCCGGAGGAAACTCCCAAAGAGGAGTCTCCCAAAGAAGAAGCTCCAGAGGTAATACTTTACGATACGCCAGATGGCCGTAAATTAACCGCGGAGCAACTTCAAACGGAATGGAAAGATAATTTTCTTCCAGAATTCACACGAAAGTCGCAGGCATTAGCTGACTTTGAACGTGAAAAGGAAATTAACAGCACCCCGAAAGATGAACCAAAATGGAAGCAAGAGGGATATGTCCCAGAAGATTACGCGGAGGTAATTGAAATAGCGAAAGCGGAAGCTATGGCAGAGATAAACAGTAACGCCAAAGCAGAAGCGGATAGAGTCGCGGCGATTAAAACAGGCGTTGAGAATGAATTGAAAGAACTCAAAGCCATAGATAAGGACCTTGACGAAAACGCATTATTTCAACACGCTAACAAGTATCAATTCCAAAGTCTGAAAACTGCACATGCAAATATGACTGATATGAAAAAGTCAGTTGTGGATACAGAACAGCGTACAGTGAAAAATCTGAATAAACGCGAAGCTGACCCAATCTCAACTGGACCGGGAGCGGAAGCCCCAGATTCTTCTGGATATGATCCAGTAGAAATGTCTCAATTTGATGGTGCGGCGGAATATTTGTCTCATTTAAAGGGGAAATAAAAATAATTTAAAAAATGACATTTTCAGAAGCTGTGACGAGTGTCACACGTTCGTACATTGTACCAAGATGTTACGATACAATTTCAAAGGGTTCACCAGTCCTAATGAAGCTTTTGCAAAACGCAAAGCCGTGGAAAACTGGAGTAAGTTATGATGTCATTATCAAGTACCAAGATTCTACAAATGGTGGTAACACTGGTGTAGCTGACAAACTTGATACTGATCGCCAAAACGTACGAACAACAATGAGCTTCAAGCCAAAGATGGCTTACAAGCCTATTGTTATTGCTAATATTGAACAAACTCTTAACGAGGGTGATGAACGAGTCATTGACTTGTTAGAAGCGGAGTTTGATTCACAAGCACAATCTTTGATGCAAGTCATGGCAACAAACTTGTGGACAGGTACTGGAGCTGGAAACAGTTGGGACTCAATCTACAATGCCGCTGACGACGCAACAAACTTTGCAACATATGGAACTCTTGCGAGAGCGACATATACAACTCTTAATGGATACTACTTAGCATCTGCTGGTGCTTTAACACTAGCTAAGATGGCTACAGCGTATGATGCAGTATCTATTGGTATTGATAGTCCAGATATTATCGCTACCACAAAAGCTCTATGGTCCACTTACGAGTCACTTTTGACTCCAACTGTACGAGCTGGTTACACACAGAACGGATACCCTCGCATGAATGGCTTTGGTATGGTTTCTGCTAAACAAGGTCTTGCTGGTGAGCAAGGATTTGATGTGTTGTTCTTCCGAGGGACACCAGTTGTTAAAGATGAGCAGGTTCCAAGTGGAAAGATGTTCTTCATTAACACTAACTATTTCGGATTTAAAGGAATCAACATTTCTGGCTTGAAGCAAGTGAACTTCAAGAAGCAAAATCCGGGTGTTCCAGAAGGAGTACCGGGACGAGTCCCATCAACAAGGGGATTCAACTTCCGAGACATGATGTCTCCAGTTGATCAGTTGGCTGAAGTTGGTCATCTTATCTACGCTGGAAACTTCATTTCAGAAAATCCTCGTCTACAGGGTCAAATGGTAGGCCTTACTTAGAAATTATCAGCTAACTAATCAATATTATGAATTTATCTGATTATGTACCAGCACTCAAATATGGAGCAGATATAGATGCACCAGTAGATGTGTCTGTTGTTGATGATTTAACTGTTACTGATGATGTGACAGTTGGCGGTAAAATTGTAGCCACAGGTTCTGATGGCATTGGATATGCTACCGGAGCTGGTGGAGCTGTTGCACAAGCAACCAACAAACAAACTGGTGTAACTCTAAGTAAGGTAACAGGAACAGTAACAACTCACGCAGAGGCACTAGCGGCCGGGGCAGAGACTACATTCACTGTTACAAACACAACAGTAGCGATTACTGATGTGGTGGTTCTAAGTATTCAGTCGGGGGGAACTTCGGGAGAATATCTAGCCCACGTTACAGATGTAGGTGCTGGAAGTTTTGACATTACACTTGCCAATATGTCCGGCTCTAGTGCATCAGACGCTGTATTGATCAACTTTGCAGTTATCAAAGGGGTAGTCGCGTAATTATTAGCCTAATAATAAAGCTATTATGAGTGATGAAAAACCAGAGGTAGCTCCAGAGGAGACTACAGAAGAAACTCCAGCAGAGGAAACTGCTAAAGAAGCGGTTCCCGAAGCAGAAGCTCCCGCAGAGGAGTAAATTAATTAATTAAGCACAGTATGTGCGAACAGCTGGAGGTTAAGCACCAAAAGCTGAAAAAAATAAAATGAATCAAATCACATTTCAAAACGTAACCGACGACTCTACATCAGCCGATTTTAATATCGGTCAGAGAGGGATGACTCCAGATGGGCGAGAGTGGGTTTACGTCAAAGCGGCTAGTGAGGCTTTTGTAGCCGGAATGGTCGCTGTCCCAGATGCAGTTGTCGCAGTTGATACAGTATCATCTAGTGACGACGCACTAGGACGAACGGTCTTTATTACTAAGGCATCTGCTGGATGGACAGTAGGTCAATTTGCAGAAGCTTGGGTGTATGTAGACGCAGGTACTGGTGTTGGTCAATATGGAAAGATCAAGACCAATACCAGTGATACACTAGAACTGTATCCAGAATTCGCTTTTGGTACAGATCTTAGTGTTTCTGACTCGGACATAACTATCCGGGAACCGTTTAGTGTTGAAAAAGCGGCAGTATCTTCAACTATTCAAGGTGCTGTTGGTATTGCGCAGTCAGCAATCGCTAATGGCTCTTACGGATGGGTTCTTACTCGCGGAGTAGGGCGTGTATTGGCTGGTGAATCTCTAATCGTGGGGTCTAACTTCACAACAGGAGATAACACAGAGGGATCTGTTATTAAGGGAGTAACCGGAGAGGGACCATTTGATGGTCAAAACTTGGGTTACTGTCTCGTAGCAAACGCATCTGTTGATACAGAGGCTCTTGTTTGGGTGGACATTAGTTAAGTCTTGCTTTAGCCTCTTACTGTTCCAACTATGGGTAGGGGGCTAAATGCAGTATTTAACTGCTATTTAGGAACGGCGAAGCCTAGATATTTATTAGATTTAATCATTTAGCAAAATGAATGAATCAGATTATAAGATAGTTCGTATAACGAATATATCTGACTTTGATTTCACTGGAGAACTGGGCGCGCGCTATGCCGGCCGCGACTTCTTCGTACCAGCTGGTGGATCTTTATTAACCCCATTAACTGTGGGAAACCATCTTGCTACTCATCTCGCAAGGCAAATAATGCTTCGGAATGCGCCTGTTCGTACTGGAAATGAAACAGACGGAAAAGGCTCTGACCGTCCTCTTTGGGACGACTCTGTTATTGATGAGTTGAAGTCTAAAATTATTGCGGAAGTGTATGAGGAAGAAAAGCAAGTTCCTCAAACAGAGGGTGAGCGGATGGCTCAAAAAGTTAGTGAGTTAAATAAAGAGGTAGAACCAGAAGATGTTGTCGGCGGAAATGTTGATGCTTCCGGCATAGTTCCAGCGAAAGAAACCGATTCGGCTCCTGTCTATCAAGACAAGAAAGAGGTGATTGATGCTTTAAAAGAAAAAGGTATCGCGTTTGATGCCAGAGGAAGTAAGGCAACTCTTGAAACTCTTTTGACTCAAACTCTTGCGGATACTCCAAAAGAGGAAAATTCAAAGTAGGGGATAGCCGGGTTATTTATAAAGAAAAATGTTTTTCTTTTAGAATTAACATAACGAAGATGTGTGGTGTCACAGCCACACCCGGCGTATGGCGGAAAAATTAGACCAAGAAAAATTTAATACTCTGAAAGAACTAGCTGATTTACAAACCAGTATAGCTTTTGGTCGTGCAGAGTTAAAAAAACTTGGGGAAACTACCGAGGAATATATGGTAGTCCGCGAGAAAGAAGCAGAAGAAAGGGTTATTAAAGTCTTGGAAAAGAGCCGTAATGCGTTAGAAGAAACAACGACTAATCACAAGGAACTCTCTAAATATAATAGTGAGTTACAGGCGTATGCCAATGAATTAAGTATTCTTGCTAAAGATATTACGACTCTGTTTCAAGATTTTAATAAACGGATGGATGTGGCGGATAAGGATATGGAGACTCAAAGAGATGCGGTTAAAGAGGTTCTTAGGAAGATAAAGATAGAAACTGTGAGTGTTAAAGAAGATAGAAAGCAGTTAAACCGAGAAAAAACTGAACTTAGAAAACAAACTAGAATCCTCAAAGATCGCGAGCAGATGCTTCAACGTGGTTTTGACGAATTAAAAAAATTAAAAGCTAATTAAATATAATTATGGCAGATTTACAAGGAATAATCGCACCAGTCGGAAGTGCAAATACACCATCAGTTGCAAGTGCGGCAACCGCTCTTGCGGCTAATACTGCGCGTGGCGCGTGGATGATCCAGAACTTGGGGACGAACACGTTGTTCGTGAATATGGGAGGGACAGCTTCAACAACAGTATTCCATGTTGTATTAAAAGGAGGTACCGGAAATGATGACGGTTTAGGTGGTAGTTTTGCACAAGAATCCGGTGTTATTTTCACTGGGGCTGTTACTATTGCTGGTACTACTCCACGTTATACAGTAACAGAATTAACTAAATAGAAACATGCTTAATCAACCACAAAATGATCCAAAGATTTCAGATGATATTAAGAAGAATGATGAAGTTGTTAAAGACAGGATTACATTAAACGAAGCTGAAGTGAAGCGTTTAAGTGGAATAATCAAGTCTTCTAAATACACTATTGGAGAACTTAATAAACAAGAAAAAGAACTTAAAAATAAGATTCTTGAAATTAATAAAGAAAAAATTACAAAAGAAGCAGAAATGAAAAAGTTAGAGGAAGATTCTAAGAGAGCCATACTGGCTGTTACAGAACTACGAAAAACAGAGGCCGGAATGACTGAGGTACATGCTCAAAGAAAAGAGAAAATAACAGAAAAAGAAAAAGAATTAAATCAAAGAGAGAGGATTATTATTGATAAAGAAAAGGAAATAACCAAAGATAAAGCTGAAATAGAGTCTACTTTAGAAGAAGTGAGAAAGAAAAAAGTATCCTTAACTGAAGTATTAAATAATTTATAAAATGGAAGTAAACCCTGGTATACAAAATGAATTCATAGAACTAGAAGACGTTGATCCGAGTTCATACTCCGGAGAAGCTTTGAAGTTAGTTAGAGTCAATGCCGGGGAAACGGGGGTAGAATTTGAAACACTTGGGAGTATTGCAGGTGATACTTTTTTAGAGGAAGCTCTTAACCTTTCAGACGTTGCCGATGTTGCGACCTCTAGGACAAACCTAGGTCTGGTTGCTGGTGGTACTGGAGATATATGGGTGGAAAAGGCTGGAGACACTATGTCTGGTGCGTTAAACATGGGAGACAACGATATCTCAAACGTAAATGATATTTCATTAGACACAATCTCATCTGATGCAGGAACTTCAATAACTGTTAATTTAGGAAATGATGCTGGAGATGATTTTATAGTAGGAAACAACAACGCTTTTATAGTCACGGGAGATAACGACGGGGTTGGAATAGGAACATCAGCACCTGCTGCAAGTCTTGAGGTACAAGTAGCTTCTGATGGTAATGAGTTGGGCATGTTATTGGACTACAACGAAACAGACGGAACAGGAGACACCATTGCTTTTTCATTAGATTATGACAGAACCTCTACAACAAATCGTGATAACGTAGTTGGATTTGATGTGTCTCTTATAAATACTGGTTCTGGTGACATAGCAGAGGAATTTATAGGATTAAAAACACTTCCGTCATCTTCTGCTGGAGACCACGGTAGTATTGTCGGTTTTAAGTTCGGACCATCAGTGTCAGGAGGAACAGCTACTAATATTAGAGCCATTGACGGAAACATTAGCGTTAACACAGCAACCGCAACCAATGTTACCTTTTATGACACCAATAATTTTTCTTTCTGGGGACACACAATAGCCACATCAATAGGGTTAGACATAAGAGGGTTGCCGAAAGAAAACTCTACACCAACAGACGCTTATGGTATTAGAATTAGAACACAAGGTAATAGGGCAACAAGCTGGGCTTTTCGTGCAGAAGGAACAAACCAAGGAAATAAATGCTATATCGGATATAGATTAGGAATAGGAAGTGGAAACGACACTCCAGGGGAGGCTTTAGATGTTCTAGGTAATGTTTGGTTAGACAGAGATGATGATAAAGCTCTATTTGGTGCGGGGAAAGACGCTTCAATATATTATGATGGAAGTGATTTAATAATAGACCCAGACTTAATCACTGGGGGAGACAGGGTTCTTATAGGAGCAACAGGAGATGATGATATGCTCCTCAACGATATTGAAATAGATGGGGACTTGAATCACGATGGAAGCAACATAGGTTTCTATGGAACAGCCCCTGCTGCACAATCAGCGGCTTACACAAGGAACGCTACCATTGTAGAAGATAGAACATTATTAGCATCTGCAAGTGCTACGACACTAAACAACAACAATGTCTTAGCTGCGTTGATTGCAGATTTAC
>NZER01000073.1 GCA_002690445.1 Candidatus Pacearchaeota archaeon | reverse complement strand
CTTCCATTAATGTTAATTGTATGGGTTATATTCATGTCTGCCATACTATTAATTGTATTGCTTAGCAGGTTAGAAAGCCCACTAAATAAGCTAAAAGCTTGCGTAAAGGCGGATAAAGAGTCACTAATTGAAGAAACAATATCTCCGACCCCTGCAAAGAGGTTTCCGCCACCCGATGTTGCTAAGTCTCCATTTTGAAGGTATTGTACACCTCTTGACCTTGATGTAGGAGAGGCGCCATTATTAAGACTTCTCATAAAGCCTACGCCATACTTATCAACAGCGCTTTTCTTCATTACAAATTCGCCGGGAGTTAACATTGCGGGAACAGTGTCGGTTCCTCTAGCCATACCTCCCGTGGCCATAAACTGAGGGGGTGGCGCCGGATTAAAAGGTCTCATCATTGCTGGTATGGCGTTTGCCAAGCGCCAGAAATTAGTCTGCGACTGCCGTTTCAAGAAGTCATGGTCTCCATCGAGCAACTGCCTGAGGGTGCCAAGCTGAGCCAAAAATACACCTGTTATATCACCAACAATACCCGCACCAAGATCTGCGGGGAGTTCTATTCGCTGATTGAATATGGCGGAGAGTCCCGACTGGATTTGGGCGGAAAGTGCCGAATCAGCTTCACTCATTGTGTTAAAACTATTTAATAGGTCTTCCTGATTAGTGGTTTTACTGTCCACATTGGTTATCATGCCCGCTATCTTCTTAACGGTTTTGGAGGTTGTTTGCGTGTTGCTTAACACTCTATCGATACGCAAGTCTTCTTGTGGGCCAAACTGTGAAACACTACCGCTAGCAACACCACCAGCGTGCTTATATCTCCCAGAGGTTCCTCTGCCTTCATTAATAGCAGTCATAAAGCCCACGCCGTACTTGTCTACGGCGGATTTTCTCATAACAAACTCGCCGGGTGTTAACATCGTGGGAACGGTGTCAGTTCCTCTTGGAGACCAGTCAATAGGACCACCTGTCGCATTGAAGCCGGGCAGTTGTACCCCCGCACCTATAGCTCCCCCTGCTACCGGGGCAGCGGCCGCGTTCTGTTTTGCCGCAGCAAGTTCCGCGCTAAGCGCTTTTATAACACCCACCGATTCATCAATAATGCTACCTAATATGTTACCTTTAAATATGCTACCGTCACCAAAGTAAAACTCTGATACGCTCTTTTCAGGGTCCGTTATGCCCTTATATCGATTGAGCCCTTTATACCATCCTTTGGGGGCGGTCGTGGCAAGGGTTGTTATTAGTCCCCCTTCCTGAGCCAACTTTCCCGCCTGCCCAAACAGGCCTCGACCACCCAAGAATTTAACGGCTTCAAATTTTCCACCGACTAGACTTCTTAAATTCCCCTGACCTCCGCCCAAGAGGTTTTCAAACGTAAAATCTCCGGGCTGCCGAGGATTTTCAACAATATCTCCTAAAGAGTCTCTTATTGCCTTATAGTTGTATTTCATTCCCTCTACACCAAAAGACTGAAGGGCATTCCCCTTGGATAGTGAATTCATGTCATGAATAAGGAACGATGCAAACGGAAACAGTGCAGCAAAATTCTTTGCGCTAGGTTTCACCTTGTTGAGTCTTTGGGCATTTCTTGAAACACCCAGCTGATGGGCATATCCCGGCGTTGGCATAAAGGCTTTAAGCTCCTTCATTTTTTTCTGAGCTGCTGTCATAAACCCAACGGGATCATTAAACACACCAAAATCTAGACCCATATTTAATCGCATATTTTCTTGGGCAAAGGCCTGAGCATCAGCGGCAGCCGCTGCTATTCCGGCAGCTTCATCTGCGGCCTTCTGTTCCCTAACAGCCTCTAACTGTCCCTTAAAATTACCCTTAATTCCAGTCAGGTTTTGTAGTTGTGTCAGGTATATCGCAAAAGCGTCTCGTTCTTTGTCGGGACCATCTTTAACACCGACGAGACCGAGGTTATTATACATATCTAAAAACCCAGCCTGAAGTATACCTTGCTGCTGATCGAAGAGAGGGAAAGGAACTCCACCGGGTCTAGAATAGAGGGGGTAGGTTCCGGGTTTTCCGGCGGTACTGAGAGCCGCTGCCATGCTCTCTACTTTCAACCAACCTCCATTATTGCCGGATTCTTGGTGGATTGCCTCTCTATCGAGCACTTCTACATTCGAGCCCTTCGTTAAAGCTTCTTGAAACTTGGCTATTTTCTGACCTTCTTCAGCCCACCACGCTTGAGGTGAAAGTTTGATAAAATCATCACTGAATCCGGGACCTGCCGCAGGATCAAGAACCAAAGCCCCTCCGGGCCCCCCGATTCCGCCCCCTCCAGCCGGAAGTTGAGCGCCGAATTTTTCATCCCAGTGTGTTTCCCCCTTCAGATAGGAGTCAATCCCCTCTTGCATTTCGGGCATCTTCTTACTAAGCCAATACGAATAACGACTAGCGACGGCTGTTGCTAAATTTTCTCTATTGTCATTATATACCTTTAAGAGTCCCTCTACTTTATCTGGAAAATCTTTTTGCAGCATGCCAAACTGAGCGTTATCGTTACCGGAGAACATATCGTTTCTTTGTAATTTCGCCCGAGGAAAAACTTCCTTATTAATATTTGCGCCTGAAAAATACGAGGCGTTTGGATCAATAGGAGGGTCATATTGACCGCCAGCTAGAGCCATAAGATTATCACCATTCCACGATTCTATTACAGGGTTTAAAGCACCATTTCGGGCAAGTTTGCTAAAACCGTCACCGTAACCCCTGCCAAGCCAAGTAAGTCTCAAAGCGTCCAATAGTGGAAATTTTGCAAAAGCATCAACCTCCGTTCTTGCTGCATCAGCCCAAGCGCTCCATGTTTTGAATTTAGGGAGATCGGCTCGACCTGCATTGGTTTCATCAATAAACTCAGCCAAGTCATCCGAATTTCTCGTTACATCTTCGTCTTGCGTTACCGTATGCATACCACCGCCACCAGAACCAACACCGCCACTGGCTACGTTCCTTGTTACCGGCTCCGCTGTTCTGCTCGTCCACCCCGCTGGAGTTGATCCGGATTGGCCACCCGCCCAAAAGTAAGAAAACCCTTTATTTATGCTAGGTATTCTAGAAGTATATCCGCCGGGCACTGCCACTTCTTCAATGTTTGGAGCGCTAGTTTCAGTACCGCTGGGTAGCCCTTGCTTGGCTAGCCATCCAAATGGAGCAATATCCCTTATAGTCATTGCTCGGGGTGTATTGAATTTCAGCTCTTTATTTTTCATAGAAGCCAGCCCCGACAACCCCTCCAGAGGGACATTGGAAGGGAGCCCAGCCAAGTCTATGGAATTTGCTCCCGCCTTGACAGCATCTCTAATTAGATATCTACTCGGATATCCACCATCAGCACTCGTATTATAGTTGTCAAACGCCGTCTTCATCCAATCCCCAATACTCCGTCCAGCTATCCCTACGCCCTCAGTCACCGCCGCATACTTTATTTCATCTCCAATGCCAGAAGCGGTATAAGATCCAAGCCCCACTCCCGCAGGCCCACCACCAGCCAAGTACTGAGTTTTTCCACTATTAATAGCCTGAAGGGCACCGGAGTTTTTCTTCGCCGCAGTTTTATTTACTACAAATTCTCCCGGAGTCAACATAGCCGGAACAGTATCTGTGCCTTTAGGTTTAAATATACTCTGACCCTCCGAAGCATAGACCACACCACCCATCGCTAAATTTTGTGCCGCATCGTTTCTCTCGTTTTTAAGCACCATGATAAGTTCACCGATTCTTTGAATCAGCTGATCCATTTTTCCGGCTTCTTGGTTGGCCAATTGAGTCGCCGCCGCCACCTCTTCCGCACCTAAGGCTCTTAGGTCATTTATAAGTTGCTCTTCTTTTGTTGTCTGATTAAATATCTTGTTCATCTCTTCCGCAGTAAGAGGCTTACCAGTAGCTCTAATTTTTAGCTGATTGGCCATCTGCATCTCTAACATCTTCTTAACCTCTCCGCCCGTCTGACCTTGAGGTCCAATCGCTATATCCTTAAGCGAATCTAACAATCCCCCAACAGCTCCTCGCATTTCATCCGGAATACTATTTAAGTTCCCCGTCTGCATCACTCTCTGAAGAGCCATGAAATTCCTATCCATCTCCTGCCGACCCTTATTACTAGCAAAAGTAAACTCAGATATCAGCCCCTGTATTGATTCTCGTTTGCTCTTTTCTTTATCTATCTCGCCCATAATGGCGGCAGCTAATTTTGATTGGTCTGCTAGACTTTTAAGGTTTGCTGTTAGCTGTTTAGTTTCATCAGCGAGTTGTTTTTGTTCATTTTGCAGTTTTACTATCTGCTCCCCACTACCCGCAATATTAGACAGTGCAGAAATTTCCCCTGATATTTGAGAAGATCGGTTTCTTTTTTGCTCTATCTGCCCCCCAATAACGTTTGGCCCTCCGGCCCGCAAGTTTAGCCCCAATCCCGCGTTTCTTACCTGCTGTTCCTGACCTCTAACCTCTCTTACTGTTAGATCTCTACCCGTAGCCTTGGCTATACGCTCTGCACCCTTTATTTGAGTTTCTGCAAGGAAAACCAGCGAGTCCCTATAAGTCTTTTGCGCTTTTATAATCCCGTCAGCAAATTTAGAAAGGCTATTTAAATAAGCGTCTTGCGCTTTAGCTAAATCTCCGAGCGCCTTGAGTTGTTCCTTGTTGGCATCCGCAAGATATCCCATAATCTTAGTGATTTCTGAAGGGTCAAGACCATCCTTAAGCATGTCCATAATTTCACCCCTCACGTCTGCATCAAGACCCGAGAGATCAATATTATTTCTTTTCAGGAAATCATCAAACCGAAGATTTGCCGCAGACTCACTGAGTGTGCCAGTAAACTCTTTTAACCCCTTTTTGGTTAAGATTTCACGTATACGCTCATTTTCTTTCATTGAGTCTACAATGCCTTTTACTTCTCTTTCGATTCCAAGGGTAGCCCCAAGGCCTGTTACCGCCTGCTCTGCTTCCGGAGTAATAACACCAGAGCCTAACGATTTTATTAGGTCCGCTGTATTGCTCTTAAACTGTTTTATCGTTCCCGTAAGAGCGCCGAATTCCATCATGACGGTCTGTGTTGTCATTTTTAGCTGGATAAGGCCTACAGAAAACTCAGCTAGGGCAACTTGCGCCGCATACGCCTGTACCGCCATTGCCTTATCGGCAGCTAGTTTTTGCGCTGCGGCTTTTTCTGCTTTTTTATCCGCATCTATTTTGGCCTTCATAGCCTTTTCTTGGGCTTCACGAGCCTTTTTGGCTTGTTCCGCTGATGCTTTTTGTATTAACTGATTTTCTTTTTCTTGAATAGCAGCCTTCTGTTCGGTTGACATGTTCTCTTCTAATACGCCCTGTAAACCAAGCCTTAACTTAGCCTCTCCCGTCATTTGGCCTGATTGCATCATGGCTATTCTGGTTGCCTCCAAAATTGCCACCTCATAGTTTCTCAGCCCCTGCTGGATTTGGGCACTATTGAAGGCGGCACCGGCATCCATTCCGCCCTTTACTAGTTCGTCTATAGCGCCACCCATATTGGTTTGTAATTTTTGGGCTTCAGCATAAAGAGCATCCGACATAGCCTTCATAGCCTCTACGCCAGTATCTTTTACAGCCTCAAAGGTCTCGCTATCCATTACCTCCCCTCTAAACTCAGGGGCCATCCCGGCCATAGACCCTCTAAAGGCAGCAAAAGCGGCTGATGCACCGATTGCTCCCGTCGCCAAACCAGTAAACGCTTGGTTTTGACGTTCCAATAAAGCAACACCCTCAAGCTGCTCGATTTCCATAGCTTTTGTTGCGTTTGCATGTTCCCCTAGAGCCTTGGCTGACATCACCGTGGCCTGTACCAGCAAATCCGATGACCCTGTTATTGCCTCCTCTGCTGTTGCAAATGCTGCCCCGGCTTCCGCTCCAGCAACTCCAGCCCCCGCAATGAGCGCAGCTGCTGCAACCGCCGCCATGCCACCTGTGGCAATGCTCGCAGCAAACAGGGCTACCGCAGCTATCGCAATTACAATAGCTGTAGCAATCGCAGCCATCCAGCCACCAAATGTAGCCCCAGCAGCTTCTGCCTCTTTCTGAAGAGCAGCTCTAACTTTAGCCTGAGCATCTGCGACATTCATATCTCCACCACCGCCCTGTAGCAGTTTTATAGAATCTTGATATTCCTCGGTTAGCTTTTTCGCCTGTTCACCAAGCGCCTTACTTCTCATTATAACATAAGTAGCGGCTACCGCAAGACCTATCATAATTCCGGCTGCCATTAATGCCGCCCCTTTTTTCATTTTATCTGCCGCAGCAGCCTCCGTGGCAGCAAGAGTTTTCAATTTGTCGGCTTGGGCAGCAGCACCACCGACAACCGTTTTCTGTGCATCTACCAACGAACATGCTTGGCCAGCAGCTGCCTTCTCCAGATCTGCCAAAATCGCCATTTCGGTCGTCAGAACTTCTTTGGCACTAGCAGCGGCCTTTGCGGAATCTGCCGCAGCGGCCATAGTCGAAGCTCCAGCCATCAGAAACAGGCCCTTTAACATAGGAGCAAAGGACATTGCAACCATTCCCAACATCATACCAATCATAGTAATATCTGTCACGAAAGTTTTTGTTTTGTCGTTCAGTCCGTCCATACTCTGGGCAACCATTCCCGCCGCCATGCCCGCCATCATTAGGTTGTTCCCCATTTGGCCAGCACCACCACCACCACCCATCATCATCATGCCCCCACCGGCACCAGCTCCGGCACCAGTCTTTTTCATCTGAGTGGAGGCTTGCGCTGTGGCATTTTCCAGCTCTAATATTCTAGCTTGAGCCTTTGCTAGTTCAGCCTTTAGCTCGGCCAATTCCTGAGCTGTGGCTGCGGAATTAATAGTTATATTATTTATACTACCTTTACCCGAATTAAGGGACGCAACCATATTAGCCATCGCCTGCTGAAGATTGGTGCCGATAACTGCAATATTGCTCATAACTTTGGCTGCCCTAGCCATATTTGCGGCCATCTGGGTCATGGGCCCCTGTAATGCTGCGGCGTTTATGCCAACACCGGCGGCTCCCGCCTGCCTCTGCATGGAGAGAGCAAGTTGTTTCACAGCCCCCGCAAGTGGCGTAAAGATCTGATAAAAGTTGTTCAGGTAATTAGAAACCCTAAAAAGTGCCTGCTCGACAGCGGCAATAGGTGGTTTCAATATGTCAAAATCATCACCCTTTTCCGTAAGCCGCTTGCCGAGATTCTCCATAACGGTAACTAGATCAGTATTGGCTTTCTTTAAAACATCAAAATATTTGAGCTTAAGCATTAGCTCTTTACCAAACTTCTTAAATTCTCCATCAAGCACTGTCAGTGATGTTTTGAGTGGTGTCATCGCTCCTGTCATAGTGGTGTTCATTATGTTGTCAACAGCGCTAATTCCCTTGGAAGCATCTGCCATAGCTGCTGTGAGAGGGGCTAATGATGCCGTAAGGGCTTCTATCATTATATTGTCTATAGAGCCTATTCCTTTGGCGGCGTCTGCTAGGCCAGTTCCGAGCTGAACTGCTCCATCATCCAACAGGTTCAAAATCGTTGCGGGCAAACCTATAAATGCCTGACCTGCCTGACTGAGTTCCGGCCCAAGTACATTTGCACCCTG
>NZER01000072.1 GCA_002690445.1 Candidatus Pacearchaeota archaeon | reverse complement strand
GTCCTTCGCACGGCTGTCTGGCAGCTCCGAGCGCGTCTGTTCCGTTGCCAGCGTGGTCTAGCCACGCGCCCAGGCGAATGTCTCTCGACGACACGGAGAGACGGGGCGCACTCATCGGAGGAACAGATGGATAGAATCGAATCGACAGTCGTCTGCGAGACGCTCCCGCAATTCTTAGACGACGCGACGCGGGTCGGCTACTGCTTCCGCTGCGGCGTGCCCGTCGACCCATCAGCAGATGAGTGGGCGAACGTCGCGCAGGTGATGCGCGGCCCCTCGGCACCTGTCGTTGTCGGCGGGATGCTCTGCGAACCATGCGTCGAGTCGTGGCGCGAATGGGTCGAAGGCGGGTACGCTGTCGAGCGTTGCTCGAGCTGCGGCTCTGGCGACCTGAGGCTTGACGCATCGACCGACTCGCTCGACTGCGTGTCTTGCGGAGACGCTCATCGACGCCGCGACGCAAAGGTCAGTCGGGCCTGAACGGCAGCTCTCTGCTAGGGTCGAAGCCGCCGCAGTTCTGCAACTGGTTGCTCCTGATGCTTGGGTTCCGCGAGGGGGATGTCATCGACGACCTATTCCCTGGGTCTGGAGTCCTCTCGAGTCAGGTGGCTCTGATGCGACAGGCCCCGGGCCTGTTCGACAATGACTGGAGGACGACCGCCGATGACGCTCTGGACGGATGACCCTGTCGACGAAGGCTTCCTCGCTCTGCGTGTCGCTGTCGTCTCGTCAATCGAGCAGCAACGAGAGAAGGACGGACTCTGCGTCGAGTGCGGCGCAGAGGACCACGACGGCTGTCTGCTCGCAGAGGGGCCGCTGATAACAGCGCAGGAGTTCCTCGACCATGCTGCGTATCTAATCGCGGCGACTGTCGAGCTGCGAAGCTAACCCTCGAGCCGCTTGATTCTGCGTTCAAGTCGCTGTCGCTGTCCTGCTGTCAGCTTGTCGCCTCGCTCGACCAACCTGTCCTTGAGGCGAGACAGCCTTCGCGACTTGATGTTCTCGTGGCGCTCGACTGCCCGGAAGATACCGACGGCAGCAGCAGCGACGAAGAACAGCACGAGTCCGTCGAGGGCCTCGAGCAGCGGGTCGCCGAAGGTGACAGCCTTGTCGAGTCGATGCGACAGCTCGGCACAGTAGGCGAGGTCCTGCTCCATCTGGCTGAGCCCATCGACCTCGTCTGCGAGTTCGTGGACGACATCTGCCAGAAGGCGCAGGACGGGCCCTGAGTGCTTCTCGATTGCCTCTGCTGCGCGTTGCTTGTGTTCGAGCCTGCGACGTCTTGTCGACGCTCTGGGCGCGCTAGGATTCGACGTCTGCTTCTTCGCTGCGGGCTTCTTCTTCGCTGCTGTCTTCTTCGCTGCGGGCTTCTTCTTCGCTGCTGTCTTCTTCGCTGCTGCTTTACGAGGCATCGTCGTCGCCCTTCTGCGAGTCTTGCCACGCCTGTCCGAGAATGTACGAAACGAGAATGGCAGCAGCAGCTTCGAGCCCGCGCTCGGGAGGCACTTCGCCGTTCAGGATGGGGAGCGCGACGCCCATCAGTGCGCCCGTCACCGCGAGCCAGAACTTCCGGCTGCGTAGTCTGTCGGGAATGGTCATCTGTTACTCCTTCGGAGCTGGGGGTAGGTAGTCGAATCTTCCGCTGTCGTCGTCATCTGCGCTGTCGTCGTCTTCGACTTCGACTGGCTCCGCTGGCTCGCTGTCGCGTCGAAGCGCGGAGAAGCCCGCAACGATTGCGACGACGAGCAGAATCGCGCCGACGGTGATGGTCTTGCTGGCTCGTGGTGTCATGTCCACTCCGAGAGGAGGGTGTAGGTGAAGCGCTCGAAGCCTCGCTCGCTCTGCTGTTTCTTGCAGAGCCGAACGAAGGCGTCGAAGTCGTCCGGGTCTGCGAAGACTTGGCAGCCAGCGCTCCACTTGTCAACCTGAACAGAGCCTCCGCTGCGTGTCGTTGCTCGGTGGCAGTTGATAGCGTGGTTGCCGACGTCGATGTTGTCTTCGCGGTAGTCGACCTTGCTGTCGAGGTTGTCGTCTCGATGGACGGCGATGTCCCAGCAGTCTCGTTGAACCAGCGCGAGGTACTTGCCTCGATGCAGACCGAGCCGCCAGCAGGACCTATACTGACGGTCGGCAACGACAGCAGCACAGCCGAGACGATTCATCGGATGCTGGAGCCAGTACGCACCGGGGTCGGTCGTGATAGGCCACCAGCGGTCGACCCACTGCCCGCGCTCCTTGTAGAGGACATGGAGAACGTCGTCGAAGATGTTGGGGTAGCCGCGCCAGGTTCGGATGCCGACGATGTTGAGATTCCAGTCGCCGTCCGTGAAGACTGCGCCGCCGATTTCTTTGACTCTGACGAGGATAGGGTGCGTCACCTGATGCGCTCTCCGAGCCTGTCGACGCTCGACGCTAGCTTCTCGAGAGTCGAGACGAGACTGCGTGGCGTGTAACAGAGCGGCAGCCCATCAGGGTCGGTGCGCGACAGAATCGCGGACATCTGCAACGTCGCCCCCGCTAGGTCGTCGAGCTTCCCGTCGATGCTGTCGAGCTTGCCGAGAGCCTCGTCGCAGTCGCCGTCATCGTCTCCTTTGCTCGCAGCCTCTCGAGCTTCTCGGGCCTTGAGGTAACTCAAGACCTCGCGAATGATAAGGACCGCAGCCACGACTCCGATGCCTGCGTCTCCGAGTGCTTCCAAACCCATCAGTGGTGTCCCTCGCCTTCAAGCTCCGAGCATGTCCCTCGCTGCATCAGTCAGCGAGCGAAGGTCCAGCCCCAGGAACCTGTCGGACCTCCATGTTATCTGCTCGACCATGAACAGGTACTCGGTGAACTTGAGTTCCGCGTCTGTCACCAGAAGCATATCGCCAGGTTCTAGGTGACAGGCGACCTCCGCGTCAACGATGTAAGAGACGAAGATGCTCTGGATGGCGTGTCGCCTGCTCATCCACGAGAGGACCGCCGTCGCCGTCGCTTCGTCCCAGACGACGTCTGTCGTCAGCTCCATCGAGACGGTCTGCGGGAGGTTGTCTGGACCCCGGTACCTCGTCCTCGAGATGTGGCAGTAGAAGTTGGAGCCGACGCTGTCGTCCTGTGCGGCGAGGGCGTGGTCGCCAGTCAATGTCCGCCTCCCCCAATATGCCCCGTCCTTGAAGTCGCCCTGGAAGTCCAGAGTGAACTCGTTGGCTACCTCTGACCGAGGCGAGAAGGACGCCATGCCGTCTCGGTACGCCGTCCCTGCGACCACCTCGCTGTGGAGGTTGATTGAATCGGCAGCATGGGCCTCGGCTGTCGCGGTGATGTTGGCAACTGCATCGTGCGAGGTTGCGTCGAACCTCCAGTAGACCGGGTAATGGCCCCCCTGGTCGCCAGTCGAGATTCGCCAAGACACGGGGAGAATGGACGACAGGTGATCCTCTATCCATTCCCACGGAGTGAAGCGCTCGTCCGGCCCGCAGCAGATAGCAGTATCAATCCTAAACTGGTTGAGCTGCGGGATGGCAGCGGCGAGTCGTCCGTGGTCGATGCGAAGTCTGGAGAAGGAGAGCATGTACCGAAGCACGTCGCCCGCCCCGTACATGCCAGTCCCATCCGGCATCATTACACCCGCCGCCTCGGTGCCTGCGTAGTTGTGCCACTTGATGAAGAACTTGTCGTCGGGCTCCGCTGCTCCCCCTCCCCCTGAGCCTGTCGACGCAACGTCGCACCATGCGATTGGATGACCTCTCCCGTCGAAGTCGTTGGTCACCAGCGAGGTCGCGGAGACGCTCCCAGTCTCGTCGTTGATTAGGGTCACCCGGCCTGCCGCTACATGGTGGCCCGCAATCAGTAGCTTCTGCGCCCCGCCCGTGTCATCGACGAGGAACGCTGGCGACCCGTACCCATAGGCGACGGCTGCGCTGGCCGAGTATGCCTTCCCGGGTGCCCCGAAAATCCAAGGGTACCGCTCGCCTCGCACGTCCTCGACAGCGTTGGGCCAAGAGGTTCTGTCGATGACAGCCAGGGGAGGGGGGAACAACCCAGCGTCGTCCGCGATGACCTCCTCCAGCGAGAAGGTGATGGGCTCCTCTATGCTCCCCCACTCGACGCTTCTGACGACACCGTCGAGGAACAGGACAGCACTCTTGCTGTTCTTCTCATACAACCAGAGCTTGCCCCTTGCTGCTGCCAGGTCATAGCCCTTCATTATCTCGCCAGCCACGTCGACGAGCAGAGACGCGTGGAGGGTAATCTCTACGGAATGCTCCGAGGGCGTCGAGCCGAATGGGTTGATGCCGTCCTCGAACTCCTCCGAGAACTCCAGCCCCGCCTGATAGTCCCACTCCTCCCCATCAGGCAGCGTCGCCGACACGGGAACCCTGGAGAAGCGCAGCGTCGTGTCCTTGACAACGAAGTCGAGCAGCCAGTGGAGGTCGCCACCGATGAAGTCAGCAGGGAGGAACGGCACTACACTTCTTCGTTGATGGTTATCTTGTTGAGCCGCTGAACCTCGCCCGCTCCCTCGTTGCCCTGGACTACGCTGTAGGAATGGTCGCCGTCGATGCGACCATAGAGGAACAACTTGTCGTCGTTGAATGGGAGGAGGATGGTGGAGTGACTGGCCTGGACTGGAATCCTCGGCAGGAAGACAACGGGCTGCGAGCTTCCATCGACCTCGCGCATGATGCCCTCCATCAACGACACCGAGTCGGTGACCGAGGCGAGCGGGTCAGCCGACGCAAGGGCAGACGCAACGAAGTCGGGGCTGTTAGCCGTGCCAGGGAGGTCTTCGTAAGTGTCTGCCAGCCCTCCCTGGACTCGAGTCTCGTCGACAGCAGTCTCGCTCCATGCGAACTCAGCAGTCCGGCGAGCTGGCCCCAGCGAGTGCGGTCGGCGCGAGCCGTCGGGGCGGCTGTAGTCTAGGACGTTCGGTCTGGTCGTCCACGTCAAGCCTCTGTCGAACTGGTGCCCGAACGCAGCGACCTCGCCGATGACGATGCTGCCGATTTGGAAGTAGCCGTCCGCGTTCGCTTGCGCCGGAAGGAGGAGGCGAATGGACTGGTCGATGGTCTTCTGGTCGGCCTGGAAGATGAGGGCTCCGAAGTTGCGACGCCATATCGCACAGGTGCCGGACGCGACATCGGACGAAGTCAGCTCGCCCGTTTCGTAGAACACCCGAGGGACCCTGGTCCTCACCGTACTCGTGCCGTCAGCGACCCACCCTCCTTCGGTGTTGCTCCGAATGTGCTTGTACTGAACCAGCCCGCCGCCCGCTCCGAGGTCTAGAGTGCCGCCGACGAGGCTTGCCCGATGTATCCACTTCGGTGCCGAGCCTGATTGTGCGAAGTTCGGTATCACCGACGCACCCGTTCTGGTGAACTTGAGCCCACTCAGGTCAACCGATGCGTCCAGAGTGGCGATGGTCTCCCAGGCTGACGAATGGAATCTCTGTAGGTACGCAGTCTTGAAGTTGCAGTTGAGCAGCAGCACAAGGATCGCCGAGTTGCCGAACTTCTGGAACTGCGTCGGGCTCGACTCCTCCATATCCCAAACAATTGCTTGCTCTGTAAGGGTCGCGCCTGCTGTCTCCTGCGCTGACCTCCACGGCACTCGCGGAGACGCGTTGTTCAGCACGTCTAAATTCTCCACAGGGAAGTCGAACCTGGGCTTGATTGTCCACTGCTCGTCGAGCTTGCCTGGCCCGTCGCCAGCAGACATGCGCACCTGGTCGATGAGGAGCGCGGGAACGGTCGACCACTCCCGTCCGTTGAGCGCTGACTGCGTGACTTGCGGGTCCGAGTAGGGGAGGCTCCGCCAGGCTCCGACGTAGTTGTCGGCAAGCCGAGCCTGCCATGCTCCAGCCGCCACAGTCCACCCGACGACCTCCCACAGGCTGACCGCGTCGCCGCTCGCCATGTGGCCCCAAGACACGACGCAAGTGGCGCTCGGTTCTGCTGCTGCGTTGTTGACGAGAGTCTCGGTGGCGACTGCCTTCGTCAGGGCTCGACGCTGAGTCCCTAGCCCCCCCGATCCAAGGGGATGCTCCGAGTCCCGACCGTAGAACACGGCGACCTCGCCGTCCGGGTTAGCCCCGGTCCCGGTCTTGATGGTGACGTAAAGCCACGTCGGCTTCGTCATGTCGTAGTCGACCGAGACAATCGTGCTTCCGTCCAGCGGGTCTTTGACTAGGAAGCCAGTCGTATCGAAGTAGACCACCACTCGGTGAAGTTGCGTTGCCGCGACCGAGCCCGAGGTCACGAAGTTGCTCACGTCCAACTGGAGCGCGACATCGGCAGTCGTCCTGTCGCCGTCGTTCGAGACGACTGTCAGCTTGACGCCCACTGCCAGCGTCTCGATATGAGGGAAGCCGACGGCAGTGTCCTTGAGGAAGTAGATCCCGGTCCCGGTCGTGATGCCGAGCGCTCCTGTCGTGCTGGAGAAGGCGGCGCTCCCTGTTCCGGTCGTAGTCTCCACCCATCCGGTATCGTCTGGAGGAGCCACTGGAAGGTAGATAGCACCCTCGCGGTCGTTGCTTCCCTTGAGCGTCCCCGCTCCCTCCTTGCTCCATGTGAGCATGTCGACCGGGTCGTACCTCTCGAGCCCGTTGTATATGGACGCCACCGTCTGCTTCGCATGCCCCCCGAGGTAGATAAGGAATATCCTGCTCGTGTCGGCGAAGCCGTCGACGTCCTCCCCTTCGCCCATGTTCGCCCCATCGAAGAACGTCAAGAGCGACGCTCGTCCTCCGACCGAGTTCGCTGCGAACTTCGTGCAGACCATTCCTGGCATGTGGACGACGGCTGCTCCCTCGTATCGTTTCCATGTATGCCCGCCGTCCTCCGAGCGCTGTATCTGCGTACTCGATACCTGGCCCGACCCGAAGTTTCCCAGGAAGTAGCACGTCCGGTCCTCGTCCCTCCAGACCCACGAATGCGCAGTCAGCTCGTCGGAGTAGTTCGGGCATTCCGTGTTGTTGTGGTTGGCGAGATGGAGAAGGCCCTGCGAGTAGATAGGCGTCGATGGGTCGACGACGCCGACTCGATACTGCGCCGTCCCTGCGCTGAGGTTGCTCCCCCTGTCTGCGTAGGAGATTAGGAACGTCCCATTGTCAAGAGCCTCGAGGCTGACCGACGAGGGCTCCTCGGGGTTCGGAGTCGTCGACGCTTTCCAGTCGGCCCCTACTCGGTCGAACGTCGCGCCGAGGTCATAGGAGACCCACTGCTCCATCGTGTACGTCCCGCCCTCTAGCTCCTCGGTCATCAGGAGGACGACCCCTGCCGAGTACCGAGCCACGAGAGCGACGACCTCGTACTTCGCTTTCGCTGTCAGACAGCCCGTTGCATAACTTGTCCACGTGCCTCCGTTGTCGTCGCTCGAGATTGCGTGGACCTGCGTCTTGCTCTGCCCGTCCAAAAAGAAACAGACGACCCGCCCGCTCGGCAGACCGACGAGCGTTCCCGACACGTTGTCAGCGACAGAGGACCCCATCGTCCGAGACAGGACCGTCCACTTCCCTGTCTGCGGATTGTACGAACCGAACAGGATGGGAGCTGCTGAGTTGGCTCGCCATGTCGCCAGGAGGTAGTCGTTGCGGAGACGAATGATGTCGGGGCGGCCGTACCCATCGACGACGGTCTTGTTCTGAATCGCCCCGTTCCATCCAGTGACCACCTGGTAGCCGTCGTGGCCATACGGCTCATCGTTGTCTGGACCGTCGTCGTGGTTTGAGTACCAGATAAACGACCCATCGGATGGTATCGGGTGCCCCGCCGCTCGCACCTGCACCGCGTAGTCCGTCCGCGCCGTCTGCCCTCCGCTTGCCTTCAGCACAAGGTTCGAGCGCTGAGCTGGCTCGGGTATCCCGGCGCGCGGCCCCTGCTCGGTATAATCTGAATCTACCGCAGCCGCCCCCACCGCCTTGAGGGTGCCGCTCTGGATTCTAGGGTCATGGATGGCGATGCCCTGGAGCTTCCCATTCGCACCGACTGCGGGCGTCTTGTTGCTTCCCATCCCTATACCTTCCTGCTTCTCGGGTCGTGCCTGCCGACGCGAGGTCGTACGCTGCCAATGGCTCGGGACAGCCTAGACGATGGAACCCGGAGGGTGTCGTGCATGATTGCCTCCGTCGTTCGTGGCCCCACCCGGATGAGGTTGACCGTCGTGCCTCCACCAGCGCTCGAGCTTCCCCGGTTGAGGGCGGCGACACCCTGCTCGCCTCCCGCAGCAGAGACGCCCTGGGGCGACAGCACAGCCTCTCCGCGCCTGGCCCGAATCATCATCTCGTCGCCTGCCTGCGACGCCGCTCCCAAGGCTGGCACCATGCCGCCCGAATGGAGCTGCGGTGGCTGCTGCGATGCGATGGAGGCGATGGAGACTGCGCCAGCCACTCCGGCAGCGATAGCCAGCACGATGCCGACGATGATGTTCGGAGCAGTGGCCAGGGCTTGAATGACTGCGAGCGCCGTGGCGATTGTGGCATTGACTATCGACAGCGCCTTCTGGCGCTCGAACGCTTCGAGCGCTGCTTCCTTCTCGAGAGCCGACTGCTCCTCCAGCTTCGCCTTCTCCTCCTCCAGTTGCCTCCTCGCGTTCGCACTCATCTCCTCTTCGAGGAGGCTGTCGATGTCGTTGATTCTGTTGGCTGTCTCTTGGTACGCCTGGGCCTTCTCGTCGAAGACATGCTGAGCCACGTCGAGGATCGCACCGAAGACAGCCTCGTGGATCTGCTGCACCTGAGCAGTGACCTCGGAGACGACCTCCATGTCCGCGTTGTACGCTTCCTCCAGTTGTTCGTAGTGCGTCCTCGACGCCTCCTGAACCGCCTGTCGGTACTTGAACTCCGCGTCTGCCTTCGCAAGCGCTGCCTGCCTCGCCGCCTCGACGTCTGCTTCGAGCGCCTCGCCGTAGGCTTCGGACTCCTCGTCGATGGAGTCCAGCTTCTTCCTCTTGAACTCCTCTCGGATGTCGTCGATGCGCCTCTCTGCATCGACGAACATCTCCTCCTTCTTCGCGGCTGACAGCGACCCCGCCTCGATGACTGCGTTGGCTTCGTCCCACACCTTTTCAATCGCGCGCTCCTCTTGGCGAATGATTGCGTCGAGCCCTTCCAGTCTGTCGTCCTCTGCCTGCCTCGATGCTTGCGCCCATGCGTCCGACGCAGCAATCAACGCCGCGGTGCCTGCCGCTGCTGCTGCTCGGTAGGCTGCTCGCTTCGTCTCCCGCTTCTTCTCTGCCTCTGCTGCCTCGGCCCGCGCCTCCTCGAGTTCTCTCTCCGATTCCGCAGCCGAAGCCGCTGCATCCGTCGCCTCCTTGCGAGCCCTGGCAAGCCGCTCCTCCTCGCCCTTGACAATCTGCGTCGCGATGCGGAGCTGCTGTAGCGCGTTGATTCGCTCGCCTCGATGGGTCTTCCCATCTTCGTACATCGTCTGTCCGAGGTGGGCCAACTCCTTTTCAATCTGCGCGACGCGGGCGATGTTCTTCTCTGCGTCCACCCACGGACCCTTCAGCCTGACCTGGTCGTTCAGTTCCTTCTGCTCTGCCCGAGCCTCCGCGATGATTCCCTTGAGCTTCTCGACCCTCCCTCGGTACTCCTCAAGGGTGCTGGATGAGTCGTTCTGTACCGCCGCCGCCTCTGATGTCTCCGACTTGAACCTCTCGACCTCATCAGTCAGCCCGATAAACTTCTCGGCGACGAAGGCGACAGCCTCAGCAGTTGCCTGGAGGACTCCCGTATCCGAGAGGACCTGGAACAGGTTGCCGAGCTTGGTGACCATGACGGTGACCACAGGAATTAGCGGCTCGAGCGCGCCGTCCTTGAGTCTCGCCCACTGTCGCGTTGCGATGGTCACCGCATCGGTCAGGAACTCGCTCTCCTTCGCTGTCTCGTTGCTGATGATGCCCGCGGCCTTGACCATCTCCGAAGACTTGCGAATGGCATCGCCGCCCTCGTCGAAGGCGGCGAGCATGTCCATCGCACCGCGACCGAGCAGCGCTTGCGCCGCCTGCGCTCGCTTGCTCTGGCTGGTCATGGCGACCATGCCGTCTGCTATCAGTGCCATCTTCTCGTCGAGCGGCACCGCTTCGAGCTGCTCGAATGTTAGGTTGAGGTCCTCGAGAGCCTCGGCCTGCATCTTGCTGCCCTTCGCAGCCATGCCGAGGTTGACGCTGAGCTTTTGGATTGCGTTCGCTGTCGTCTCTGCTGCGACTCCGCCCAGCTCGAGGGCGCCCTGCATGATTTGCAAGTCTTCTGCCGACGTGCCGATTGCGCGCGCCTTCTTGGCGATGGTGTCTGCCTTCGCTGCGAACTCGACAGTAGCCTGCGATGCCTTGAACAGTGCAACGCCGAGAGCGGCTGCCGCAGCGCCGAGAGCCACCAGCGCGGGGTGGGCCTTGACGAACTGCTTGGCGGCTGCTACCGCACCGCCTGCGCCCTTTTTGTTGAAGGTGTCGTCGAACGAGCCACCGAGTTCGTCGCTGTCTCGCTGTAGCCCGTCGAGACTGCCCTCGAGCTGACTCGTGTCTCCTACGAACTCGAACTTGATTCTGCGAGCCATCGTCGCTCCCTATTGCAACCAGAAATCCAACGCGCTGTCGCTTGCGCCTTTTTTCTGCCAGGCCGAGCGAACGCTCGAGCGACCCTTAGCGTCCTCCTTCTGCGGGTGGGACAGCAACCAGACATGGGCTAGGTCGCCGACGGTTGCTGGTCGCCCCCCCATCATGCGGAGGTCGGAGGGCTTGAGCTTCGATGCCTTGCGGCCCCGCCCGTCTGACTCTCGAAGGATTTGCCAGTACGCTCGCAGCTCGACTTGAGTCTCCCGGTCGAAGCGCATCAAGGCATGTGGCTCCCCGAACAGCGAGACTCCTAGATCGAGGTCGAGGAAGTCTCCGAATCCGTCCGGGGTACAGTAAAATCCACGACCTCCTGTACCTCCTTTGGCGAGGCAGGAATCGCAATCATCAGTCGAGAAACGACGTCGTTCAAAAGGGTGGCGACGTTGTCCTGCGTATAGCCCGCTTCGTACAGCTCGGCGAGTACCTCGCAGCCATACTCGAGGAGCCCGTCTTCGCCTCGGTCGAAGTCCCTGCGCTTGGTTTCCAGCTCGAGGCTCCGATGCCTCCAGCAGATGCCGAGAGCCGCTCCCACAGCCTCCTCGACCAGCTCGGCTTTGACTTCGTCGATTGCGCCAACTTCGGAAGTCGAGACATTCCAAAGCCCTGACGTGATGAGGGGCATTAGGAGCCGACCAACGACAGACGGCCTCGGGATGCGGAACACATGGCCGCCCCTCTCGGGAACGTGGACCTCGAAATAGACGGGCGAGTCCTCAGGAATCGTCCGAAGATTTGGCAGACTTTTCACTGCTGGACCCCTTTCGCGCCTTCGCGACTTCTGCACTCAGCTCAGCTTGGAGCCGAGCAATTTCGTGGGACCGCTGCTTGCGGGCAGCGGATACGGCCGCTTGTAGCTTCTCGACCTTGCTAGCCATTACAGGACCACCGACGGCGCGAGTGACCACGATGTCCCGTTGATGGTGACCGTGTTGGGGTCGCCTTCGGCGATGGCGCAGTTCACCGTGCAGAATGGCAGGACGAGCTTGTGAACGTCGGCAGCGTTGCCCTGGTTGGTCACGACCCAGCGGAGGTCGATGCAGAACACCTCGGCGTCGTCCGACGCGATGGAAGTCGACAGGGTCGAAACCCAATTGGAGCCTGCATAGCCTTCGTTGTTGATGATGTCCACCAGAGCGGGGGCCGCTGCGTCTGTCAGGTCTCGGAAGTAAGCACTGAACGAGAAGGTGATTGGCTGGTCGTCACCGTACCGGAGGCTCGGGGTCGAACCAATCTTGCCTCTGTCCAGATAGTTCGAGACGTTCTGCTGCGGGATGGTCAGGGACAGGTCGCCAGCCTCGAAGGAGACGGTATAGGTATCAGCCCCTGAGTTGATGCCAGCGGACGCACTGAACGAGCCACCGCCCGCCGTACACTGGGAGCCGAGAGTCAACTCGCCGTCCAGCTTGGTGTGGATGATTGTGGATTCGGTCATGTCCTAGTCTCCTATCGGGTCAACCCCGTCGTCGTCGTTGTTGTCTTCCACTCTCGCGGGACGCAATTGACGAGAGTGTAAACGTCTCGCGGAGTGCAGTAAAGAGTTCGCCGCCCGGCAGCTCATCAACGCCAGCCAGCCGCATCGCCGCAGTCGTCGCAGCAGCGGAGGCGATGTCGCCGAGAAGGGAGCCGTCGACGTCGCCCTCGACGATGCGACGCATGCGCCCCTCCTTCTGCTGCCAGCCTCGCTCGGCTTCTGTCTGAATCATCTCCGCAGAGATGCCGAGGTCGTCGCCGCGATGCTTCGTTCCCTTCGGGTGGACCCACGACGCATACTCGACCGGGTTCTCAATGATGAGGTTCAAGCCGTCGACGAAGACGCGCCACGCCCGGAGGCTTCTGCCAGTGTCGACGGGCCAGCTCGTGAAGATTGTCTCCTCGACTGCGTCGGCTATGCCTTCGATTATCTCCTCGAGTTCGTCGAGCGCGCTGGCAGAGAGCGCGTCAGCAGAGATGCCGAGCCGACGCTCTCCGTCGATGCTGAGATTGACGAACGTCATCTCGTCGACCCGTTCAGATGGTCCTCGATGAGGTCTGCCATCTCGTCTGCTGCCCTCGCCCAATCCTTCTCGAGGAACCTGGCGACGACCTTGATGCCTTCGCCTTCGCTCTCGTCGACCTTGTGCGCATAGACGGCGTACGGGACGCGGCTCTCGACTGCTGCGTTCGTGCCCTTGAACTTCCAGTTCCAGCCCGCGACGAACCGCCCGCTCTTGACTGGCAAGTCGCCTTCGGTGTTCGCTGCTTCGATGACTCTGCCAGTCTTCCAATCTCGGATCGCTGGCTTGCGTCGTCGAAGACGAACGATGCCGCCAAAGTCTTCCTTGCGGAACTCCATGTCGAAGCGACCCTCGCTCTCGGCGAGAGTCCTCAGCAGGTCGCGTCGGAGCTTCGGTGTGAACTCGACCTCCTTCATTACCTCGGCGAGGTCGAGAGCGACAGCTTGGAAGGCGTCGCCCATATCAGCCAGCCAAGTCGAACAAGGAGAAGGCTTTGATGGTGATGTCCCATATCAGCCACTCTCGAGATGGGCTCAGCCGCTCGACATCGTTCCACGACATGACCTCGACGCTCGCTCTCGCTGCGTTCGTCGAGTTGCGAACAGCCCGCTCGAGCGCGTCGAGGTTGTCGAGCGCGTCGTCTCGAGTCGTCTCTCTGTCTTTGGGGTTGATGCGGTGAGCGTATCGCACCACGAGCGAATAGCGGCGCCCGACGACTGTCCCTGTCCTTGCTCGATGTCCTGCGTCAGCGCTCGAGATGGAGGCGATTGACCAGTACAGATGCGCCCTGCCTTGCGGTCCTGACTCGACGTCAATCCATGCAGACTCGGCAACGCCAACAGCAGCTCCGAGAAGCGTCGACATATTCGCCCGGACTTGCGAGCGGTTCAGCGCCCCCACTGCCATCGCGCGCTCCTGCCTGGGCCACCGAGGTAGACTGCTGTCGGGCCAGCCACGCCTTGTTCGTCGCTTGCGACGATGCCATCTTCGTCCATGTCATAGGCCAGGGACAGCCTGGCCCACTCTTGTTCGTATCGTTCGAGACTCTGCTCTGCCATCTCTGACCATCTGCCGTCGCCCACCGAGCTGGCTGCGTCAAGGAACAGCAGACCCACCGCGAGCTGCCTGTGGACATCGAACAAGGCGAAGTCGGAGAGGACGAGATAAGGGCGACGACCCGCTGCGAGCAGCCTGCGCTGAATCATGTCCCACGCTTCGTCGATGAAGTTCGCAAGCGTCTGCCCTGATGCGAGCAGCGACGACGCGTCCTGATGGATTGCGCTGATGTCTGCGGGAGTAACTACAGGATGAAGCTCGCGGCGCACGAGCGCAGCAGAGCGCTGGAAGGTGTGAACGCTGCCCGCCAGAGTCAGCGACCAGACGACGAGCCAATTGTCCTCGAGGCTCAGCGTCGTTGGTAGCGTCAGCGCTGCGATGCTGTAGGTGGCGATGTCTGCCGTGACGGTGACAGCCTGCCCGTCGACGAGCTTCGTGCCGTCGCCCTTGAATACATCAACCGTGCCGCTCGCCGGGGCTGTCAGCGTCGAGCCGCTATAGACCGGACACTCGAGTAGGTTGACCCTGCCTCGAACGATGAAGTCGGGGAGCCCATGTCGGTGCGCGTACTGCGTCTCCTGCGGCATCAGCTCGGCCCCTCTGTCGGCGCAGGAAACCAGCCAGCGTCGGACATCTCTTGGTCAGTGCGGAGGCTGTCTCGCTCGGCTCCCGTTAGCAGGGACGCGACCTCGACATCAGCGCGAGCGACCCACGACCAGACAGAGCCCCCGACACGAAGCGCGCCGCGAGCGTCGTCAGGATGCACGGCGGCGGCAGCCAGTGCGCGCGTTGTCGCTGTCGCTGGGTGCGGGTATCCCGCGGCAGCGTCAACCGCCGCCGCTCGCTCTGCGGCTGCCTGTGCGCTCGCCAGAACCAGCCAGCGCATCAGCCGCCCATCCTGACGCCATAGCGGTCTGCCAGGTAGTCTTCGAGTGCGCCGAGTTCGTTCGGCCGGAGCGCCCCATCGAAGATCAGTACCTCGGAGAGCGCGCCGCTGTAGAAGTCGGGCGTCTGAACGTCAGACCGCGGCCCCTTGCCCAGCTTGACTGTTGTGGCGTTGGAGTTCAGGGAGGAGGTGTTTGCGTTCGACGTCCCCTGCTGGCCGTTGGCTCGCACAAGCCCGGTGCCGTTGTCGGTGGCAATAACCGCGACGAGCGGCACGCCCTCGTCCAGGTCGGTAGCGCCACTCAGCGCCGACTGGTTGCTGCTGCCGTCGTAGTTCTGGAACCCAATCGAGCCGTGGGCCTCAGCCGTTGAACCAACGTTGAAATAGTTGGCCCCACCGGACGGGGCCCCCAGAATGCCCTCTGCCGTCCAGGGGTTCCCGCCACCCCCGTAGGACCACCCCTGCATTACAACGACAATCGTCCAGTAGGACGCATTCGACAACCCGCCGTACAGGTCTAGACCGAGCATGCAGTCGTCAGACCCGTCGAAGCGAAGCTCGGGACGTTCGCCCAGTCCGCTGCTCTTGAGGGTTGGTTGCGCGCTCGCTGTCGCCTGCGAGAAGTCGTTGCCGTTGCCGCTCATGTCCTCCCAGCTCGAAGCGGTCGAGCCGTTGAGCCGCACCCCAGCGTCGGCCCTGCACCAGACGAGTGGGTCGGTGCTTAGATGTCTCGGGTCGAACCCTTGCGCCGGATGCTCGGTGCGCACCTGTGCGCGCGGCACTGGCTGCGCTTGCGTCGGGTGCTTGCGGAACACCGCGCCCATGACTACCTGCCGTCGTCGATGTACAGCGTGACCACCATGTCCGTATCCGCTTGGGAGGCGGGGGCGATGGTGACGTGCGGTTGTGCGAAGAACGGAATGGGGCTGGCGAGGAGGTCGCTGAGCGTCTCCGCATCCGACGAGAACGAGAAGTCGGCAGAGTACAGCTCCTCGCCGCCGCCCGCCACCGTGAGCGCGCTGCTCTTGTAGACCTTGACCGTCACCGTGTCGGCAGCGTCTCCGGTGTTGTCGGAGATGGTTGCCCGAACTCCGAGCAGCCTCCCAGCACCGACGCCCGCCCCGCCGTCTTCGGTCACTGCCTGGGCGGCGCTCTCGCTGGCTGCCTGGTTCGTGAACGTCAGAGCGTCCACGTTGAATAAACTCATGGTCGCCCCTTAGTCGAACGCGACCGTGAGGGTCTTGCTGGTTGTGCCGTCGCTGTACACCACAGTCGCCTTGAAGTTATCGCCCGACTCGTCGAGCCAGAAGACAATCTCGCCAGCCTTGCCGCTGGCAGACGCGAAGCCGCTGGTGGTGGCAGCGTCGAGCGCTCGGATATAGACCGCGCCGTCGTCTCGGACCTGCACGCCTTGGTTTATATGCTTGCTGCCTTTTGCCATGTTACCCGCTCCAGTGAGCGACCCCTTCGGGCCGGGTTATTGCTTGCGCTTGTCGCTGCCCTCTCGAGCTGCTCTGTCTCTCTTGACTGCTGTCTCTCGTGCCTTCTGCTCTGCGAGTCTCGAGTCCATGCCGCTCTCGACCAGACGACCTTGCAATCGCGTCATCGCCTCGCGGTAGCCCTGCTTCTCGCTCATGTCATGTCCATCGACTTGCGTCGCTTCGACTTCGGCTTCGTGTCGACAGTAGGAGGCATGGCAACCGGGTCGCCGTTCTCCATGCGGTCGAGCATCTTGTGGGCGTTGGCGAGCCTGGCACCGAGGATCTGGTTGTGCGGCGCGTTGGCGACTGCGCTCTCCATGCGGTCGACGGTCTGCCTCTGCTGCTCGACCTTGAGTCGGACGACCTGCGAGGACATGGGCGCGATGATTCCAGAACCTATCAGGTGCCGAAGGAAGTCATAGAAGGCTTCGCCGCCCTCTTGCCAGAACGCACGCCCGCCGACCACCTCGACGCTCTCTGTCGCGTCTGCATGGACGACGCCCCTGCCTGCCTTCGGAATCTTCTGAACGTACCAGCGGAACTTGCCGAGTCGCTCGTCGCTGGGTCGAATCATCTGCCAGCCTCGGCGCGTATGCTGCGCCACCGCCAGGTCGGTCCCGCCCTCATCAGTCACGCCACCGACGCCGGGGTCAATCTTCAACTTCCCGAGCTGCGGGAGCCACTCGCCCACTGCGGGGATGTACTGCCACCGATGCGGATGGTGCATGTACATGAAGCTCGAGGTCGCCTTCGTCCGAGCTGGTAGCTTCGGCGCGTCGGGGCTGTCTTGCTGCGTGACTCTCTTGCCGACTATTGCTGACATTCTGTTCCTTGTCCTTGTTGTGAACCGCGGGCGACGGGGCGAGGTTGAGGCGGAGACCCCGCCGCCCGAGTTCCAGTTGACGTCGTCGGCTATCGGTCAGTAATAATCGACACGCCTCGGAGGTCTTCGATTGCTGACACGCCGACGAAGGCGTGGGCGACGATGCGAGAGATGCCGGGGTCGGCAGTCCTCGCGAACTCTGCGTATACCGGGGAACCCGCAGGCACGGAGGCTGCGATGCTTCCCGGCATCTGCGACTTCGCAGACGCTTCGACGTAGCCCCATGCACCAGCACCGAACATGGCACCAGCGGAGTCGGCACCAGCGTTCGCAGTTGCGACGCTGTCCGAAGTCCAGATGTCCACGCCGAGGTAGCTTCCCTTGAAGCCAGGCCCGCGAAGCGAGAGCTGGTCGCCCGTTGCCGGGAGGAACTGCACCGCGCCGCCTTCGCTGCGAAGCGAGGACTGGAGGTCGGTGTACTGCGTCGGGAACAACACCGCGGCGTAAGGGCCGGGAACGATGTTCTGCTCGAGACTGAAGATGGCGCTGAACCAGTCGTCCGTCACCAAGTCGACGGTCGTGGTTCCGACAGTCGTGGCGAAGCTGTCGATGACAGCGCACACCATGTCGGTCACCCGCAGAGAGTACGCATCAGCAGCGGCCTGGGCGAGTCGACCGAGGTCGAGCTGGCCCGCTGCGCCAGTAATCATGAACTTGTCGCTGAGCCCGTAGGAAATAATCTGCTGGGCCACCGAAACCGTGAACTGGTTCTGGGTCAAGGCATCATTGTCGAATGCGGTCGTCTCGTCAGTATTGGCGGCGTTCATCGGATCGGCGAGTGTCACCGTCGGAGTCGCCAGCGTGTCAGAGCCAGAGCCACCGACGTCGCCGAGCTTCAAGCCGACGGAGCGCAGGTCGATTCGGTCGACGAGGTTCTCCCACAGGAGGGTATTGAATACCTCAGCAGCGCGCTGGTTGCCGCCCTGTGTTCCGGTATAGGTAATTTCATTGGCCATGGTTGGCAGTCCTTAGTCTTTGACGCAGCGCGCCAAGTTGATGGTTTCTCTGTTCGGTCCTTAGCGCCCGAAGGACTGCCCGGCGACGGCTTGACCGACGACGTCGCTTCCCTTTGCGCCCGATTATCCCCGGCGACGGGACGGAAGAGACATCAGGAACAACGATAGGCAGACAGCGTCGGGGCTGTCAACCGTCAAGACTGCCACGGCAAGACGAGCCCCTGCATCAGTTCGCTCTTGTTCGCTTTCCATTCGTCCATCGGCAAGCTCGAGATAGAGCCAGGAACGTATGACTGCGTCGGGGGCGGGGTAGGCTGTGCGCCGTTGTTCGCTTGCGGCGCAGGCACAGGCACAGGGGCGGGCGTCGGCGGCTGCTCGAGCGCAGGCGTCGTCGCTGTCGGTGCTGCTGCGACGGGCTCAGGTGGGCGCAGCGAGGACAGGTCTTGAATCATGCGGTCCTTGTTCGTGCTGAACCACGAGTCCCACGTCTGCGCCTCTGCGCCTGCCCGCTCTGCGTGCTGCTGATGCTGGTGCAGCATGAAGTCTCGGACGCTCTGCGTGCGGACGCCATTCTCGAGCATGCCGACATGGTGCGCCTGCACCTGAGCCGAGCGCGTCGCTGCGTCGAGCTGGGCTTGTAGCGTCGACGACGCTTCGACCTTTGCTGTCAGCTCTGCGACTTGCGCCGTCAGCGCTGCGTGGCTCTCTGCTGCTTCTGCCGCCTGGCGCTCTGCTGCCTTGCGTCGCTCGACCTCCTGCTGGAAGCGCTCCTCTGGAATGGTTGCTGTTGCGTCTGTCACTGTTCACCTCCTGCTGGTTTCTCTGGTTGTGCGGGACGGAAGCCTCGACCCACCGACCCCATGATTCGCTCTGCTGCGTCTCTCGGAAGATTGAAGAACTCGGACAGCATCGAGAGGCCCGCGTCTCGAGGCAGCGCGCCCTCTGCGACCGACTGCACGATGGTCATCGCCGCGACGACCTGTGCGCCGTTGAGAGCGGTGTCCGCGAGCTTCTCGTCTGCTGGTGCGCCCTCTGTCTCTGCGACCTCTCCAGCTTCGGCCTCCTCGCCCTCAGGCTGCGCCTCGACTCCGGTCGTGACAGAGACACCACGCAGGGCGGCGCTCTCCGCTTGGACGCGCTCGAGCCACGCAGCAGCCTCCTCTCGAGTCCAGCCAGGGTTCTCGGCGATGACGACGTCGACGATGCTTCTCGTGCCGAGTTCGAGCCCAGCTCGGGCTTCGGCGATGCGCGCAGTGCGCTCGTCTGTCGTCAACGGTATCTGGCTATACCTCAGGTTCCACCCGACATCGGGGAACGACTCGCCCTCGTATCGGTTGCAGAGGCTCGCAGCGAGAGCGAGGACGCGACGGTCGCCTGCCTCCATCTGAGGCATCAGCGCTTGCTGCCGCTCTCGCACTGCCTCGCGCTTCAAGCTGATGGCATAGCCGCTCTGCGAGCCTGTCTGTTGAATGTCTGCGGGGCTGATGCCAGCAGAGATTAGGGAGCGCTGTTCGTATGCGTCGATGGCGAGCTGGAGGTTCGACGGGTCGGAGCCAGCGCTCCACTGCAACGCTTGCACCGAGCCAGCTCCCTCGCTGTCAATCATCAGCATCGTCGTCGGGTCTGCTGCGACTTCTCGTCTCGATGACCTGTTGCCGCCCTTCGTGGCTGTGCCTCTGATGGTGCCGTTCGCCAGGCCGCGTATTGGGTGCGACGCATCCCGCACGCAGTAGTTCCAGAAGGTCCAGAGCGTCGCGACAGTCAACGTCGCCTCGACCATCTCCTTACCTGTGTACGCATCCCACAAGCTGTCGCCGCCTCCCTCTGCGTGGTAGAGGACGTAGGGGACGACGGGTCTACCGTCGACGATGTACGGGTAGGCACTGCCCGAGAAGTCGCCGCCGAGGACTTGCTCGGTGATGTCTGTCGCCTTGTCGAGTCTCGCACCGTCAGGCAGGACGACTCGGTAGCTCGGCTCGTCTCTGATGTCGAGGACGTCCCACGTCCAGCGAGCTTCTTCCTTGCCGCCGATGGTCAGCGTCCTGATGCGCGCCTCGATGATTGCGCTCGGGTCGTTCGGTCTGTCGGGCGTCGCTGCGGCCCACACCATGTCGCTCGGCACGACACGGAACTGGAGCCCGTCGTCGGGTACATACGCAACGCGCACGAGCGACTCCCGCATGCCGACCACCTGGCGCTGGTTGCGACCGAGTACGGGCCACAGCTCGGCAGCTCGGAGCTTGTTCGAGAAGTCTGCGACCTTGTCCTCGTTCGCGTCAGCATGCTCGATGGTGGGCGGCTTGCCGTACAGTCGCGACATCTGGTCGACGATGGAGCGGAACAGGTTCCGTGTCTGGTCGCGGTACCCGAGCCTGGCCGCTGTGCCTTCTGCGAAGAACTCAGCGACGCGCTCGTCGAGGTCACGACGCCACCAGCCTTCGATGATGCGACGACGCAGACGCGAGTGCGAGCGTCGCTTCTCGTCCTCGTTGTCAGGTAGAGGAGGGCGCTGCTGCTGCGGTCGAGGGTCGTTGGTATGAGCCATTCGGGGTCACCTTACTCGCAAAGACTGGATGCCTCCAGCGCGGGTGTCAAGGAAGGAGCGCCCGATGTAGCGTGCCGCATCGAGAGCGTGGGACAGGTCTTTGTTTTTCTGGTCGCCACCCGGCCCGCGCCAATGCCTGAACGACTCGACGAGGTTCGAGCAGCGCGGGTGGATACGCATGTCGCCCTTGACCATCGCGGCGTGAAGGAGGCGACTCGTGTAGACGACCGAGCCCGGCCCCTTGCGTGCTGGCTTGATGCGAAAGGGCGGCGAATGTTCGGGGTAGCCTGAGAGCGTCGCGATGCTCTCGGTCAAGAGCGTGTTGATTGCATAGCCTGCCTGGCTCTTGCCTGCTGAGTTCGTGTCGCCTCGAGCTTCGTCGACTGCTTCTGGCCCGACGCCCGCTCGCTCGAGCATGGCGACAATGCCGAGCGCGTCTGCTTCGATGCCTGTCTTGCCAGCGCTGACGTACTCGTCGAGGAACCAGACCCTCGGTCGCTTCGGGTCACGCTCGAAGGCGCAGAGCAGAGCGACCTCTCGACCGACGTCCTCGCCGTGGTCGATGCCGAGTCCAATCTGCAACTCTCTGTCCGGCAGCTCGTCGCTGACCATGTCGTCGTCGAACGCTGCGAAGTAGCGGTCGGGAGTCACGCCGTCCCAATCGCCATAGATGACCTGCGGGCGTTGCGAGGGCAGACAGACAGCGATGGCTTCGTCGACCTGCTCTTGCGTCATCCACGGACAAGACTTCGTCGAGAGTGCGAAGTGCGTCTCGCTGATGACGCCGTCTTCGACGACCTCTCGCAGCCAGTCGACAGGGCGACCGATGGGCGTGAGTGTCATGTACAGGCAGCCGCCTGTCTGCACGAGACGAGAGACGCTCTCTGCGTACATCTCAGGCGGGGGCACCTCATCCATCCAGCACAGGTCGAGAGTCGCTGATGCGAGCGCCAGGCGAGCCTGCTCGCTGGTCACGAAGACGACGCGGCTGCCGTTGATGAAGGTGACAGTCGAGTGCTTGAAGCCTCGGGTCGGATGGAACGTGCAGTCAGGCACCAGCACGCCGCTCGGTATCATGTCGAAGACCTTTGCCTGCACGACGACCGATTGCTTGAAGCTATGACAGACGACACGAGCCTCGATGGGTGCGGGCGGGACGTCTTGATAGGGATGCACACCGAGACAGCGACAGACAGTCTCGTACGCAGCGGCGAGCGTCTTGCCTGACTGCGACGGCGCACGCAGCAGACGGAAGCGGGCGTCGCTCTCGAGGAAGGCGCGATGAGGCGGGCCTGGTTCGTAGCGCGCAAGCGGCGACGCTCGCAGCCGACGCAGAGCCGATGCCGCTGTCATTCGCCCACCTGTATCTCTCGCAGTCGTTCGACCTCGTCGCATGACAGGTCGCCTGCCAGCTCCTCGAGCAACTGCTGACGCGTCAGCGCGCCGATGTGGTCGTCGACCTTCTGCGCGACTGGCGCGTCTGCCCCGGTGATGCGCGCCTCGAGATGCAGCATCGACGCGAGCGGCCCCATGCGACCCGTTGCCAGGCATGCGCGCTGATGCCCTCGCAGTCGACCGAGGAACTCTGCTCGTCGATGCTCGAGCGGCTCGCCGTCCAACTCCTCTCGATAGACGTCGACCAGGTCTGCCTTGTAGCGGTCGACAGTACGAACAGAGACACCGAACTCCGCAGCCAGGGCGCGCTTCAACTGCAACGACCAGCCCCGCTCTCCGATGGCTCGCTCGAGTACGGCGATGCGCCTGTATCTCTCTGCCTTCGATGTACCCACTGCGCTCCTTATAGCGTCCTTATCCTGTCGACGACGCTACCACCCGACACGGATCTCGACGCGAGGAGATTCGTCACCAGCGCAGAACAGGGCGAGGCAGTCAAGCGACCAGACCTGCTTGTCGTCTCGGAAGATGCCCGCCTTCTCTGCCGCATCGAGGACAGCCTTCGCGACGTTGTCGATGTCCGGCTTCTGGCAATACGGCTCCCGCTCCATCGGTTTGGTCTTCCATATCATGCGCTGGGGGCGAGGGAACAGGGCAAGAATCCCGACACTGATGGGACAGTCGAGCGGTGCTTGCAGCCAGGCATCCATCAGCGTCGACGCCGCTACCGCTTCCCACCGCGCTGTCTTCTTCGGCGTGTACGTTCGCACGAAGCCAGCTCGAGCGGTCGCTCTCGGTCGACCCTTGCCTATCGGTGCGCCTGGTATCGTGGCGCGCCATTCGTTCACGGCTTGAGGAAGTGGAACATGGGTTCAGTCGGGACGCCCTCGGCCTGGTTGGCGCCGAAGCGCGTCGTCAGCGTGAAGCGCTCGGTGCCGACATGCTCGAAGCCAGCAGCGAGGGCAGCCTCGACGACGAACTCTTCGAGCTGCACGAGCTTGCCTGACACCTTGACGTCGGCGATGTTCACAATCGACAGGGCGCCGCTCCGAAGCGCTGCGAACTGTAGCGCAAGGACAGGCGCGAGGAAGCCATCTCGCCATGACTCGGGCGTCTTGTAGCGAACCCACGACTGCGTTGGCTCGTCGCAGTAATGCTCCTTCGAGAAGTAGGGTGGGCTGGTGAAGGCGAAGTCGCACGAGTCACGCAGCTCATCGACAGGGACGTCCTCTGCTGGCAGGTTGATGAGTTCGACGCTCTCGTCGAAGCCCAGCTCGCTCGTCATCTGCACGTTAGCGGCGTGCGTCTCGACGCTCGGGTCGATGCCGATGTACCGCTTGACGTTGTTCGCAGCGAAGAAGCCGACGAGCCTCCCGCCGTAGCCTGTCGACGTGTCGAGTGCCGTCCCGCCCTCGGGACAGTGTCGTCGGTACATCATCATCGCCACCGCGGGTCGGAAGTTCGAGCAGGCCTGCGCGCCTCGAGTCAGGCTCAGGTAGCCGTAGGCGCCCGCCGGTATCGCACCGCCGTACTCCAGCGCCAGCTCGAGCGACTGTCGCAGCCAGGCATCTTCCTCGAACGCTTCCGCTGGTGCCCGCTTGTCTTTGACTGTCGCGTGGAAGCGGTGCGGGTGGTAGGTGTCTGCGACGTGGTAGCCAAGGTTCGAGGTGCGCCACCCGTCACCCTCCTCGAGCGCTGACAGCTTATTGATTTCCTGCATCGAGACGTGGAGCGCGAGCTGACGATACGGGAACCCGGTCGCCCGGAAGTAGTCGAACGCAGCGTCGACGATGTCGCTGTCTGCGAACGGTCGCGGCTGTCCCGGCTCAGCTTCGACGGGGAGGTCTTCGCCGAGCAGCGAGCGCACCTCCTCAGCGTCGAAGCCAGCCAGCAGCGCGTCGTCTTCGTCCAGCTTGCTGATGATGCTCGCCAGCGCGTCATCGTCCCAGCTCGCTGCCTCGCTCAACTTGTTGTCAGCGAGTGCTAGGAGCGCGCTGTCAGCAGGGTCGAGGTCCATGTAGCGGACTGGCACCTTCGTCAGGCCGAGGCGCTGCGCTGCCTTGAGCCTGGTGTGCCCGGCGATGACCATGCCGTCTGCCTTGCGAGCGACGATAGGCGCAGCGAAGCCGAAGCGCTTGATGGAGTTCGCGACGCCCTCGACTGCGTCGTCGTTGTCTCGAGGGTTGTCAGCCCACGGCATCAGCACGCTCGCATCCTCCCACGTCGCAGCGCTGTCGGGCGTTGTTTTTTTCTGTTTCGCCATGTTTCGTTCCCTTGCGTCCTCGTGTATCCTTCGCTCGGCGCTTCTGCGTCGAATCGAATCGTACCGAGGACGTGCCGCGTCCGCAACTCAAGGAGACACGATGGAGCCACGAGACATTCTGAACACGGAAGAGGGCGCGCAACTGCTTCGGATGAGCAAGGCGAAGCTACGCGAGCTGGCGAACGGGGGGCAGGTTCCCGCCTTCCGAGTTGGCAATCGGCTCAGGTATCGAAGGAGCGACCTGTTGCAGTGGGTCGAACTGCAAGCGCTCGCGAACATCGAGGGCGACGGGCGATGGTGGCCCCGCACCTGGTCGAAGGAGAAGATACACGACACCGTCCGACTCGAGCGGCTGTTCGTCGAACAGTACGGTCACGCGCCATCCACTGACCTCGTCGGTTGGGCAAAGTTCCTTACCTCCGAGAAGCACAGGACAGACGGGGCCGCGGAGTAATGCCCCGAACTCGCCTCGTCAATCCCAGCTTTTTCCTACATGAAGACCTCGGCCGCTGCACCGCGCACGCTCGTCTGCTGTTCGTCTCTCTCTGGACGCAGGCAGACAAGGAGGGTCGACTGCGCTGGCTGCCCCTCAAGGTTCACGGCGAGTCGTTCCCGCACGAGCCCGAAGTCAACGTCATCCACTTGGCGCAGGAGCTTGTTGCTGCTGGTGTGCTGAGTATCTACGAAGCGGCTGGTCGGCTGTACGCGTACCTGCCAGGCTTCAAGACATGGCAGCGACCACATCGCAACGAGCAGCCCTCTGCGTGTCCTGCTCCCCCTGCCGAGATACTCGCCGACGACTCTCTCGACCTGTTGATTCTGGAGTCTCGCAGTAAGCGACTCGCGAAAAGGGACAACCAAGGGTCGACCAAAGGCAGTCACTATACCGTATTACCGTATACCGATAGCCGTATCCCGTTACCTAGTCCATCTTCCTCTATCGAGGAAGATTCAGCGCAACGACGTCGAGGCGACCTCGTTGACGCTGCGCCGCCCAAACCTCGAGTCGTGATGAAGACTCCATCTGGCGACGAGACGCTCGACTTCCTGCTCGAGACGTGGCCGACGCTGCTCGGGAAGCACGACACCCTCGAGCGCTGGCTCGCAACGAGTCGCGATGCCTTCCCCGGCATCGACCTACTCGCAGAGGCGCGTCGAGCGTCAGCGTGGCAGCTCGGCAATCCAGCGAACAAGAAGCGGCAGGTGCGCGCCTTCCTGACTCGATGGTGGGGCAAGGCACAAGACAACGGTCCTCGAGCTGCGAAGCAGTCAGGCGGCGCAAGCAACGAGGACGCGATAGCTATGGCGAGAAGCCTAGGAGCGAAGATATGACAGCCGAAGCACGAGCGAGACTCATCAGCGCACACCTCGAAGCAGTCAGCAGGGGCCGCTCTCCGACCGCTGAGCAGGTCGGGGTCTGGTTGCGCGAACTCGAAGACATACCGCTCGAAGACCTCGATGACACGATTCGTCTGGCGCGTCGACATCATGCCGAGCAGACAGACAAGGGCAAGCGATGGGGGAAGCTGACACCCGACGACGTGCTGCATGCGTACAAGGCAGAGCACAAGACCGTCGCAGCGACGCCCCACAATCCTGATTGCCAGCATCGCTGCGAGGACGGGCTCGTCTCGGTGCGAGACGACAAGGGGCTGGACTACGCAGTGCGCTGCGTCTGCTTCGCGGGCAAGTCGTGGGACAAGCATCCAGTATTCGGCAAGCGCTGTCCGAACGTCGAACAGGCAATCGGTCAGCTCGGGTGGACGCCCATCAAACAAGCGTCGACGATGCCCGCGAGCCACGCCGAATGGTTAGAGAAGCGCACAGGCCAGGTCGGATTCGCACGAGCGTCGAGCGAGTACCAGTCGTGGATGGATGCCCGGGAACCGTGAACAATGCCAAACACGCGCAAAACATAAGTGAACATTCACACGATTGCGCGTTGTTTGGACACTTTTGGAGTCTTTTTCGCTATATTTAAGACATGAGCAACGAACAACAACGAGACAACAGCGAAGGAATCTCGAACATGACCGCACTCAACAACTTGATAGACAACATCTACAACGACATGCTCAGCGACGTACACGAAGCGCAGGGCAGGCCCATCAACTTTGCAACGGACCCCGACTTCTGCGTCGACAGCGAGACCCCGATGGAGCCCATCGCGCTGACGCTTCTCGACGCTCTCGTCGAATCTGTCGCGTTCTTCTCGCAGCCCGGAATCGTCGTCACCCTCGAAGCGGTCATCGACCGACTCCGCAACGCGCACGGCATCGACAACATCGAGCGGAACGGTCGCGTCTCTGACTGCGTCGCTCTCGTCAGAGAGGGCTTCGAGGTAAGCATCATCAAGGCGCACCGCAAAGACGACGGAGACATCAAGAGCGTCGCGCTGACTGTCGAAGGGCTCAGCATCGCAGTCGAACGAGGGTGGGCCGTTCAGACGTGTCTGCGCTGCGACGACGCTGTCCGAGACGCTGACGTCAACGAAGACGGATGGTGCGAAGACTGCGTCGCGAGTTATCTCGAAGCGCAAGACATCGCGAACGGCACGGCGGGCATGATGCAGCGAATCGAGCAGGGACGCGCAGACGTCATCGACCACGACTCCCTCGACGATGAGGACGTCGTCGTCGCCGTCGACGTCACGCCCTTGACGTTCGGCGACCTCAACGCGCTCGACTTCGCACGAACTCAGCGGGGCGGTCTGCGAATGTATGTCCGGCAAAACGGAGAAAACATCATCGGCGTATACCAACGCAAAGACGGCTCCTGGGCGCGCTCGTCTGACAAGGCAAGCGCACTCGCGACGCTCGTCGTCATCGACGACGACGCTCCCGAGCGCCTCGCTGCGTATGCTGCGATGACTCGCAAGGACCGAGACGCTCTGCTGCTGACAGTGAAGCCCGCGAGCAGCGAAGACGACGAAGCGTTCCCGCTCTGCGAGGACTGCGTCG
>NZER01000071.1 GCA_002690445.1 Candidatus Pacearchaeota archaeon | reverse complement strand
TACCGGGCTTTTGGACGCTGTTGTCGGCGGTGATAAACTCAGCTGGTGTTTCGTTTCCGGTAAACTCCGACAGGTAAAGCTCGGTTACGCCTTCAACCAATTCGACCTCTACGGACTTCATTACCTCACTGTCGATCAAAATATAGAGCGGTCGGTCGGCACTGATCCCCACACCTGCCGCTTGCCGTGCATCCCATGTAGTGGGCCCAGGTAAATAGTCGCCGGTCGTGCGACTGCCGCAAAGACCAAACGGAGAGTCTACAAATACCGTGACTGCTCCACTGCCTACTGCGTACTTTAATTTTCCGACAAAACCCTGTAATTCAAAATCGACCGCGCGGGGGAAAATCGCTTTTGATTCTCCAGGAAATGAGTAGTTCGTTTGTGCGGTTGCATCCCTTACCCGCACCATCCCTTCAAAGCTCCCTTTAGAAAGTAACCGATGAGTGGTGGGGGCACTTGAATTCCAGCTGCCTGTGTTCTTGATCGTCAACTCGTTAATATAGATCGGATCAAGTTGCTCGAATTCTCCAATATCGTCATCGGTCCAATGGGCTGACGCTGCTTTCGAGACATCAAAACGAACGAACTTAAAAACACCGTTTTCTTGGCAAAAGACGCTCCCCATCATGCTACGCGCTATTTCTTGAAGCATCCCCGTCGTGTTTACGCTCCCCGACGGACTGAGTAGGTTGATATTCTGAGTCGGGTAGTAAAACCCCTCTGAATTCCAATCGGGGATAACCTCGGTGCCATCTAGATCCAGGTCGTTCCAATGGGTCAGGACAAAATGTCGAATGTCGGCGTATTGCGCCTCGGTAAGGTCAAAACTATCGTCGTCGATAAATTCTTCGGGCACCCCTTGGTCTTCCAAAAGTTTTTTCAGCACTTCCAACGGGTGCTTGTTGATCCAATTGCCAAAATACATTTTCTGGGTTTGAACCATGTAATCTTTGCATTCTAGATCAATGATCCCCTCGCTTCTTACCCCTACCGAAACAATCATCCCGTTAAAAACGGGTGCCCAATCGTCCTCGTCGGTCATGTCAGCGGTGCCGAGTTTTATTTGCACCATCTGGTTGATCAAGCGGGTCGTCTGGAGGAAGTCCCGGAGCTTCGCGTCGTCGTGAAGCGAAACCGTCAGGTTCGCGGTTTGCAGATTACGTTCGAACGGGTCGATCTCAATATTAAGAGCCGAAATCTCCGCTACTGACGGCGTGGCTTCTCGCGCTACGTCTGCTTCGCCGAAGAAGTTGGGGTCCAACGCTATAAACTGAATCCGCTTTGACCCGGTGCAAAACATCAAAGGAGCCGTTGTAGCTGTAAAGATATCCACCAAATAGACCGGTTCGACTTCTGAATCCTCGAACGCGTTGGTAAATGCGGTGCTTAGGGTTAGCACTAGGACTCTCCCGAAAGGTAGGGAGCGTTTTCAACCATCTGCAAATCGAGGACTTTGCTAGTCGGCTTGTTGTCTTCAAACGAAAGTTCAGGGTCGCATGTCATTACGTGGCAATCTGACGGGCTAGTGCCCGGTTCTTCAATCCAAAGAAACGGGTTGGAGCCGAAGCTTGTATCCGACCACCAGTTTGTCACTGCCGTTTTGCCAGCTGCCGTATCGATCTCGATTTTACCCTCGCGGAGCGCTTTGCCGCTTGAAAGGGTGTAGGTCGTCGTCATCCCACTACGGGAGCGAAAGCGGATTAGTTCAGATCGGGTTCTATCTTCTTGGAGAGTTTGGTTGAAATTGTATGGGAGGTGCCTTCGGAGGCCGACCCAAATTTCACCGATCTCAGGTGTGAATGTCGAGCCGGCAATATTGATCCGAATGAATTGCTCCGTCCACCGCAAAGCAGTCCCGTCCCCATTGGTGTCCAGCACCAGGGAAACCAGTCGCTTGTCACTAGAACCAGGGGTCCAGGTTGAAAGCGTGGTAGTCGAACCGAAGGTGGCGTCGGTGCCTTTCTCGAACTTGACGGTCAAACCACCTTCGGTGCCGAAATTGTGACCACCTATCATAATCATATCGAACTCGTAGGCAGCACCTAAGTTCATCGAGAGGTTGAATTCTACCCCGCTGGTGTTCGGTTTCGTAATTATGTGTTGGTGCTTGTCGAAAATTCGCTTCACTGGATACGCCGCCAGGACGATGTTAGTGCCGCTTAAGTTATCACCCGCTAGCCACTTAAGATTTGTCCCGGACGGTGCAGCGCGCGCAATAACGTGGTCGCCGCAAAGAATAGGTTTATCGTTTGACACTAGAGCCAGTTCTGCCGCCGTTAATGCTCCCATTACGCGTGTGCTCCTTTACGCTTCAGCCGTCGCAAACTAGGGAGAAGCGAATCGCGGATGAACCGGTCCATCTCTGCCGGTGAGCGTTGGATCAACGCCGCTTCGTTGAAGTTGACCACGATGCCGCCACCCCCACCACGGACAACGCCGCCACTAGCCATCTCTCCGCTCCCCGATTGCCCGACGACATTCAAAAGGTGCGCACTCAGCGCTTTCGGTAGGACAATTTCACCGGGGGTAAGCATTGCAGGAACCGAGTCGGTGTTCCCCATACCGGGCACGATTCCACCCCTGTTCATTTTGGAGATGAACCCCTTCAGTAACGCGAACACTGTCGCAGCTGCCGCAGCTGCCAAATACGGTCCCGCGACAGGGATCCCCGCTTGGCTCTTTCCTGCTTTTACCGCTGCCGATGCCGCGTCCATCATAATTTCTTTAATAATGAAGTCTTGCATCATATCCAGCATCGAGGTCATCCCAACCTTGAACGCGTGGTTGAATAATTCCTGTTGCGTTTGGGCTTCGAGAAAGCCAGCCGCAAGATCCGAGCCGATTGAGTTTGCAGACGAAGCCCACGTCTTTGCCAAGGCATCGGCCTCCTTCTCTTGCTTCGCCGCAAACTTATTCGCGTCCCGAACGCCTTTCTTGTAATTCCTGTCAAAGTCGCGTTGAAATTTCGCTTCGCGCTTCGCTTTTGCTTTTGCCGTTTTCGCCGCTTCTCTTGCCGCTTCTTTTTCTGCTTTGCGAATTTCCCGAAGGGTGGTCAACCGTTTCTCGTCTACTTCGTTTTCCTCTTTTTTCGCTTCGGTCGATTCTTTGCGAATTTCGGTAGAACCCATTAGGGCTTTACCGATGTCGTCTATGCCCTTCATTGTCGCGGCACTAGCGTCAACAATGTCTTCCATCTCCCCCACGATAGAATCGGCAGTGTCGGCGAAGTCATCGTGAAAGAGGGTCATCTTTTTCGACGCAGGTAGAAACGAGTTAAACCCTTCAATCACCAGGTTCATGGTCTGAACGATTCCAGAAACCGAATGATTAAGAGCGACGAGTAAGCCCTTCCACTCCAACGCAACAATGGTGGCGACACCGACGAACGCTTTTGTGATAAACCCAAGAACAGGCACAATGATTTGCGCCGCGTCGTGGGTCCAATCTGCCATGTCTTGAAAAGCAGGTCGCCACGCACGTTTAAGGTCGATTGTCGTTTCAGCGATTTGGTTCATGGTTCGGGTATAGACTGGGATAGTCTCGTCGGCGATCTCACGCGCAACGCTGGTCAACGCGGTTTGCATTCTGGTCAGCGCGTCAACATATTCTTCGGCAGCTTTCGCAGACTCCTCGGACATAATCCCGTCAAGCGTTTCAAGCTCGGCACCGAGTTCCTGCAACCCTTCACTGCCGAGGTTTAAGAACTGCGCGAGCTCAGAACCAGACCGACCAAACAAGTCCATCGAGATCGCGGTCTTTTCGGCGTTCGCTGGTAGCTTTTTGAACGCGTCCGACACCTCCAGAAGGAGGGTGTTCATACCTTTGTAATTTCCCTGTGAATCCTTTGCGCTAATTCCAAGCCGGTGAAAAGACTCTTCAGCTACCCGCACCCCGGTAGCCGCGTCCCTTGCAGTTCTAGCGAACCGGACTAATGACGCTTTTTGGCTATCCATTGAAGTGCCCGAAATCTTCATCGCAAAATCGAGCTTTTGAAATTCATCGGTCGTGAGATTAAGACGCTGCGCGCCTTTTATCATTGCGTCGCCATATTGACCGAACTTGTTAGTCAACATTGTACCCGCAACCCCCGCAGCTGCCACACCAGCCGTCACCGCTGCTCCTACCTTCAACCAACCTTTCGCGCTGTCTGACATTTTTGGGAAGAGGGTTTCTTTCTCCTTTAAAGCCTCGATGTTCTTTCGCAGTTCGACCGTCTGCTTTGCGAGCGCTACGCTTTCGGCGTCACCCGCTTTAATAGCGGCACGGAGTTTCCTTTCAACCCCTGCAAGCGCTTGCTGTCGCTTAACGAGGCTCGTCTTTAGCTTGTTACCTGCCGCTGCTTCTTTTGCGATTGCAAAACGGACCTTTTGCGAGAGCGTCAGCTGTTCTTGTTTGGCGCGCGCTGCCGTTTTTGTGGACGCGCTGATCTTCTTATCGGATTGGAGAATTTTCTCGGCTTCGGTGCGAGCATTCTCACCAACCTTTTTGATGGTGGCAGAAGCTTGGTCATTAGCTTTAAGATTAACTACTAGATCAGCCATCCGCTACCCCTTCCATCTTTGCAACGTGAGCGTTTATTAGCTCCATCGCTTCCACCCACCGTGGGCTTTGTTCAAGTAAGCCACCGGGACTTGGGAGAATTTTGTACTTTTCGAGCCATCCCCAATCCGTAACCCACCGGTATTCCCTAACAGCTACAAACAGAACCCACGCTTTTGGGCACCGGTTAAACCTCGCTCCTAATTTGGTGACGTGAACGAAAGTCTTGCTTGTGCGTCCGTTGCAGTTGCGTTCCCTAGAGAGTCCGGATTGCTGGCAACTTTCGCAGTCCCATTCGAGCGATCGGTCGCCGCTTGCTTGGAGACTGAGTAGTCTTTGGATTCTTTTTTTTCCTCCACCGAAAGCGAATATCCGGTCTGTATTTCTAACGCGACCTCTGCCAACAATTCAGTTTCACCGTGCTCAACCAGCGTCGCGGCATCCAGAATATCAACGCCACGAACCATATAGTTTTTGACGCTCTTTACGTGGCTCTTGATTGCTTCGACTTGGAAAGCCGACATCGCTTGCAACGTAATATTGAACTGTGGGGAGCCGTCAGCATCCCTAACCATCTGTCCGTTTTCAAAACCTACTTCTGTTTGCATTAAAGTAAGACGCCGTTTTTCGCCTTCGGTAGGGTCTTGAATTGTGACCGTTATAGGATCTTCGGACGTTCGGTTATCAAACGCCTCTGGTATAAATGCCCGAGCTTCACCCGGTTTTGGACCTGCTACAATGCGAGCCATGTTTTAGCCTCCCCTAGAATTAATCGAAATCGACTGACAACTCGTCGCCGTTTGCCGACGCCTGTCGTCCAGTAAATGTTAGCGTGATGGTAGCCTCTTCACTTTCGGGCAAACTGACACCGGAGACATTGATCCGAGCCGCCGGTACGTTCACCTTCATTCGCTGCTTAGTGGTGTCCGGACCCGCGCGAGCAATAATCGCCGTTGTGGTTCCGTTCCACGCGCCTCCCGCGATTCGGGAAATGTCCGAGGTTGCGGTTTCGCTTGTCAGAAAGTACGACGCAATTTCACCGGAAATTTCGCGCGCTCCTCGTGAAAGCCTAGTCGGACCGGTCGCGCTAGCTTCGGCACTCAAACCGTGGATCCCCGTTTTTAAACTAGCTTTAAAGGAGATCAAGCCCACCGCAACGCCACCGATAGAAAGACCGCAACCAACCCCACCAATTGGGTTGGCGGTGCTTGTGAATACTTGGGCCTTGTCTAGCGCTTCGACGAAAACGTCGTCGGCGACGCCATTAATTAGTCCGGGTGAAACGGTAACAATGTCGGTGGTGTTGTCTACAGCTGTTACGTCGTAACCGTGTCCTCCGTTGTCTTCACCGTCCGAAAACTGAATCCGCGCGCCGACCCCAATCCGCTCGCCTTCACCAGAATTAAGCTGAATCGTCGTGTCCGAAGTTGAGTGGCTACCAGAAACTTGTGCCCCATAGCACCACCTATAGGATGCGAAGCCACCGCTGACATTGATAACCGTTTCAGCATTTCCGACAATTTCGATGTCCAGCTGCTCGATCCACGCTCCGCCGATTGATTCGTACAGATTTGCACCAGCTTGCCGCGAGATCTGCAAACTTGATGTGGAGGTAATTTCGCTGCTCCCGTCGTGCATTCTATAGCTGACGTCGCCGCTGGTATCCGCCTCGCCAAACGCGGCAATTAGAAACGGACTACAATCCGGTTCAACCGTCACGGTCGCGCCGTCGGGCTTCGCATAAAAGCTCGCCGTCCACGTTCCACCTTTCAACCCCGCGATCTCGTTTTGCAAAGAAGCGGTACCTACTTTCTCCTTCGACGGATGAAATTCGTAGTTTGGTGTAATTTCCAAGCTGTTCAACGGCACTGCGTCGCTCGTCGCAAACCCTGTGACAGTGTTGAAATCGCCTTCAACTTTGGCGAAGAACTTTGTCTGCACCCCGGTTGGAATAATGGTCGCCATCGCTAATCCTCCACGCTTTTACTAGCGTTCTTTTTCTTCGGTTTTTTCGGTTTCTTCACTTCTACTGGTTCGGCAAAACCCTTCTCGATTATTACTGAACCGTCTACCTCGGAAACCTCAAAAGTATCTCCAGCTTTGTAGTTTCTGCCGCCGTACTGTAAATTTCGCTTCGCTTGTATTCTCATATTCTTAACCCCCCTCGAAAACGTGAACGTCAAACCCTTGGGTGAAAATGTGACGGGTCATCGCATTGTCACCCCTAGCAACAGCCGAACTTCCGTCCGTTGGTATTGCCGCAACCACCGTCGCTCCTAGTGTCGTGTCGGCGAGAATGGTGTCGAGCAAAGCCGTGGCATAACGCCGCATGAACTGTTCGCCACCCGCCAAATTTGCGTCGCTGAGATAAGAAATAGCAACTGTGCAATCGACGGAAACGAGTTTGTTGATGTGGTCTAGAAATCGCCACCCCTCGTCGAAGACCTCAACTAACGGGCTTCGGTTATCAAACGGCGCTCTATATTGGATCACCTCAAGAGGGTCGGTTAGGCTATCGGCCGTCATGGATTGCGCGCTTTCAACAACGCGAAGATATGTCGGGAGGTTGGTATTGATATACGAGGCAAGCTTAACCACCGCGAGGTCGATGTACTTTTCACCTGCCATTACTTTGCCTTCTTTAGGATTGCGGCTCGGCGTTCTTCGCCGTACCTGTTCAACTCATCCTTGAAGAGCTTTTTCAAATCGTCACCCCAAATCATGTAGTTTCTCACCCGCGCTCCGGGGAAACCTGCCGCAGTGGGGTGCGCACCAAATTGGTGGGTCGTAGCGAAGTCGGACTTCACCACATATTTCATCGAGGTTCCGTCTAGATGCTTCACCGCTGCCGATGGTTGGGTCAAGCTACGAAATTTTCCTGAAAGGACTAGCATCGCGCGCGACCCACCTTTTTGCGCTGAGTTCGCGTAGCGCTTTGTATGCGGTCGCCACGGTCCATAGCCGTCGGGTCCGGTCGCGGTGCCGATTGCTTGGTTCGCTCTCTTACCAATTTCGTCAGCAATTCTTTGAAACGCTGGTTTCCACTGCGTTTGCTGAAACGCAATCTCGTCAACCGCACTAAGGAGCGCCTCCCATTCGGTTTCAACCGAAAGGTTCCACACGCCGTTTGCTCTAGACTGGTGCCTTCGTCGGGTCTTTCGCGCTGCCATCGTCAGAACTCCGTTGAAGTTGTAAATGTTGGATCGAAATCCCCGTCCGATATGGACTTGGAGTCGGTGTTGTCTGTGACGTATGACCGCAGCTGCCGCGAGGCAGTAGTGCCAGCACCGGCTCCAAGTTGCTGTTGGTAGGCTTGGGGACGGTTCATAATGTCCACTAACCGCTCGTTGAATTTCTCAATAGCATCCCCACCCGCGTTATTATTCGGATCCCCACCCGCTGAAGCGAAGCTTTGTCGCACCATTCCAACCACCGCAGGTGAAACCCACGCGCGCATTATCTTAACACCTTGGGTCGAAGTGATCGGCGTTGAGATTTGCGCACTTTGGAGCGCGCCTTCTAATAAAGCCTCGGCCTCTTCGATCCAAGAATCGATCGTGGTGGTTGACGGACTAGTGCTTGCCGAGAAGGTTCGATTTGGTAAGTGCGCCGTTACTTGCGCGTTTGAAACATAAGTACCCATCTAGCCAACTCTTAGTCTTTCGCCGCTGTTGTTTTCTTCCTGCTTTTTCGCCGCGACTTCTTTTTCACAGCTGGTGCCGGCACCGGTGCCGCTGGTGCATCGGCTTTCGGGAAATCGATGGTAGGCACCTTCTTAATTTCTTCGATAATTAGGTTCGGGTCGTCTTCAGTGGGTTTGTTTTCAAAACGAACCCAGCTGTCTGCCGAAAGTAGCTTCAACCTACCTCCGAAACCCTTACCGTCCCTGAGCTTCGCGTTATGGACCGCGTGTCGCAGTTTAATCCGCCATGCCATAGATCGACCCCTACGGTTGCATTGTTAAACCTCAAAATAGGAAGCAGCGACGAACCCCACGCATCCCCACACATTTCGGAACGCCGCTGCCAATCCTAAACTAATTTAGTTGACCGTTTTGGTCGCACACTGCCAAAATCCATAACCCACGTTGTAGCGAGCACGAACGCCGTACTGCCAAACATCACGGTTGAAGCCACCATCGCTTTGACCCTCAAGAGAGGTAAATTCAAGCGCTTCACGGTCTTGGAAGATAAGCGGTCGCACTGAGTCAGTGCGGAGCAAATACCAATCGTCTGCATCGGTAAGCCGAGGCGAAATAATTAAGTCAGCTGCACCAACCTGAACGTTTGAGGTATTAGAAATAATACCCGCGTTCAGAACCTCACGAAAAACCTTCTCCAAGTCAGGTGGAGCAACCACAGCAAGACTAGGGATCCCATCAGCGTGGAACGGTTCCCCGTTCTCGCCTTTGAACTTCAACATTTCGGCTTTTGCCGTTGCGAAGTCTGCCCCAACCTGTGCGACGGTCGTACCCGAACCCGCCAAAAGATTGTCCTGAGTGGAACCCTCGTCAGCGCGCGCGGTATGACTTGACGAGAACATAGCAATCCCGTCGTAGGCCGTATCCGTTGTTGCCGACTCTAGCGCTGAGATGATCAGCTTATTAGAGTGGCCAGCTGCCGCAGCTGCCATCTGTTGGATCCGCCGGTTGATTGAACCGGTTTTATTATCCGCGAGGTCGGTGCGCTTCACCGTGATTGTAGACTCCCACGTTTTATTCGTGATCGTATACTTGGTGTTACTCAACGGAACTACACGCCGCTCGTCGAGGAATTCTTGCATCGTTGGCGACTGACCTAACCAGTCGTAACTTTCAAGATCGCTGTCTGAGTTTTCAATGTGGCAAAGCCGCGACGCTAACGCCGCTTCTGTTGCAAAATGTTGGAGAAAAAGAACCTTGAGTCCCTTCTCCAAAGAGTTTGGAGTATATAATTGCGACATATCAAGTAGCCTTTGAGATTGCGTAGTCTAGACCAATTAGGACCCATCCACTGGTTGAAGAAACAAACTCCACAAGAACACCCGCTAAAGGGGTATCGCTGCCTGTGGTTTCGTCAATTGTCTGGTCATCAAGACCAAACACTCTTTCACCAACATTCCCTTGCGCGATACTGGTTGCAGCAAAGAGAAAGATTCCCTCTTGAACTACAATCCGCTCATCGCCGCTCGCTGTTGATAGAACGCTCGTTGTCGCCACCCCAACCACACCGTTGTTACCCGCCGAAGCCGCAGCTGGTAGCGCTAGCCCGTTCGAGTCAATCATTACCATACTACCCGCATAAATCTGGGTAGACGCCTTCATTAAATACGATACTTGACGTATCGGACTGCGACTTTTTGTAAGTCGTGCTGCACTTAACGCTGCCATTAGTTAAGCCCTCCAATAATTTTACCGTTAACGTCCAAAAGCTCGCCCGACGCGGAAATTGCTGACCACTCCGATTTTGCTCTAAATGTCTTCTCTTCAAGTCTAAAAAGTTTTGCGACCGCTTCGTCCGACGCTGACATAGTGTCGCGTTGAACTAAACCAGGCTCCACCGACTTGGTTTCCGCTCGGGTTTGAACAGGTAGCGCATCGACAAAGCCGCGAAGCTTCTCGACGTCGTCGCCGCAAAATGCTGCGAAGTCTGCCACCTTCTCGCGCATAGCAGGGACAATCTTACCCGCTTTAACCCCGCCCTCGATAACTTCGAGCTTTTGAGTCTCGACAATTGCTGCCATCGCAACGGACTTCGCAGCGCTTTCGGATTGCGAAGCTAAGAGCGCGTTTGCCATCTCGGTCAGTTGAATTTCTAGTTTCGCCACCTGTGGATCCGGTTCCGTGGAGCCGCTGGCGTTCTCTTGTGGTGTATTAGTTTCCACTGTATCCCCTCCATGCGAGCCGCCATCTTCGACGGACTCCGTTTGTTGCGGTGTTTCCACCGCTGTTATGTGATCCACTAGTCCCAACTTTCGCGCTTCGTCAGCGAACCAAGTTTTCCCCGTGGCCATTTCTTCGATCCCTGTTAAGTCCATATTTCTCCCCCTCGCGATTGCTTGATTAAACATCGCCGCAGCTCCATTCACGATTCGCTGCTCTTCTTTCAGCTGGCTTTCACTAATTGGCGCACCAGGGGTGCCCGTTCCTTTGTGGTCGCCCGAAGAAATAAGGTGGACTTTTACGCCTTCTTTCTCCGCAGCTTCGGAGCTATCGACCAAAACGCGATAGACACCAATGGAGCCAACAAGCGCACCCGCGTTTGCTTCGATCTCGTTTGCTTGACTTGCGATCCAATAAGCAGCGCTCGCCGCTAAGTCGCTAACCTTCGCGTTGATCGGCTTCTGGCTTTTGCCTTCGTAAATAACATCAGCAAGTTGTTGAACGCCGCTAATTGTCCCACCAGGTGAGTCGATCGATAATTCAATTTCTTTGACTTCGGGGTCTGCCAACGCTTGCCGGATGGAACGGCTGACGTCTTCGGTCCCGGTAGCTTCAATACCTAAAAACGAAAAGATAGCAGGGACGCGTTTAAGGATAACACCGTGGATCGGTATTTTGGCGATGCCGCCTTGAATCTGTTTAGAAGTTTCCACTTTGGGGGAGGCAAGCTTCTCGGCGACACCGCCAAACCGTTGTGCGTTAGCTTGGCAAAGGTCACCAACGAGTCGATTTAGTCTCTGTTGGTCCATGCACCACAAATCGCTCAACATAGCTCCGAGCGCTGGATAATTTCCGTAAATCATTCCCGCTCCTCTTCTTCTTGGGTTTCTTCTTCGGGGGTTTCTGGCTCTTCTTCTTGAACTTCTTCTTCGGCTTCTTCTGGCATTAACTTACCAATTGGCGCAGCGCTCACCCGTTCAGTTTCGGGATCTCGTTGTGGAAGCCGCAGAACGTCGCGGATAAATTCTTCGGTAACGTCGTCCGGTGTAATCAATTTCGACACCGAAAGATTGTGGACGACGGGGAGAACTTTGCTCCAGTCCCTAGTCGGCATGTTGCGAACCACTAGCCGTGGGACTTCTACCTTATCACCGTAGTTCATTCGGGTAAGGCGTTCGACTGGCGACCAACCGTCGGCACCATTGTTGATGGTATCAGCAATAAAGCGCGCGTCAGTTTCGAGTCCGATTTCAAACTGTCCTTGTTGCGATGTGGCCAACGCATAGGATCCGGTCTGACCAGTCAACCCGAGCATCATAAAACCAGCACCGACGTTCATTGCTATGTCCCGGTTCGCGCGTTCGATGGTCTCACTAATCGCGGTTCCGTCACCCTTGGAGACAGTTTCCCACGAAAATTCAAAGCCGAAGGGAAGGACCAAGTAGCCCTTCTCGTTTGCGCGCATTGCTCCGAGAATTTCGGCAGCTGTGTCGATATCCTCATCCGCTGCACCTTCGGGGAGCCTAATTGTAGGCGTTCCCATGTGCATTCTCTCGTGGGACATTGCTTCGACAACTGCAAGGGTGAGTTTCACCTTCCACGGACCATAAGCAGATCTAAGGGTGGGGAACCCGCTAAACGCCGAGCCTTGCATATTCTCAGTGAAGCGCAAAAGACGCCCAGCGTTTACGAAACGCAAACCGGGTTTTTCACCGTCGCTGCCGAGGAGCCATTGCTCCCAACCTCGGAGATGCCTCGGATCTTTTTTGCTTTGAATCCACCTGTGCGTTGTCCACGCCGGTCGGTTGTGAAAGCCGGTAATGACGACCCCTTGACCATTGCCTGGGTGCCGTTTGAATTTCCTCGGAATGGGTTCGACATTGTCCGTCACTTCGAACATTGAAAAACCGTAAACCTTGTAGGTCAAAACTTCTCGAAGAAAACTGTCAAAGCTTAAGCGGCGAAAAAAGCACCAATTCAAAAAGTCAGCGGCTTCTTTGTCCACTGCCTTATCGCCTTGTGGTTCAAACTCCCAAGACGCTGCTCGCAGCGGGCCGGTAACGTATTCCATTGACATCCGACAGTGCGCATCACGGATCATTTTGTCGGCGATGCCAGCTTTCGTCGGGCTACCATACCACTTGTCGCCTTCAAGGTCGGTATTGTGCTCATTATTGTCGGTGAGAAGACCACCGTAAATCTGCGTTCCCGCGCCACCAGTGGGTCTGGGTCTGATTCGTGTAGCGGGTTGAAGCAGCGGTAAAGGCATTAAAAGAAATTACTCGGTCATTAGATACTCAACAAGCACAACTTATAACTTTATAGATCTAGAGAATTCGGTTATAAATTTGGTCCACCCAATCCCCAAGGACCCACAATGACAGTCAAAGAACTTAAAGAAATCCTCGAAAATTTTTCTGACGAAGCCGAAGTTCTCGTTTATTCGAGAGTCCAGGACCCCGAAAACCCAAACTACGTTGGAAGCTTGGACGAAATTAAATCGTGGGCTGAAAATGGTTCGTCAATTCAATTAGAAATTGAAACCAGCCACGTGCCTCCGTTCCAATTCAAGTCCCTTTAGAACTTATCCAAATCTATTTTTGAGGTCGTGGGTCTGTATAGCTTTTGAAGAAGCGTGTGAGCTTGAAAGCCACTCACCGATGTTAAGCTACGGCGTTGGGTTATGGATTCGAGGTGCGCGAGGTAGCAGCAAACCGCTAGTGCGTCGGCTATATCAATGTGGCGTTTACCGCGATTCGCATCACGGACATCCAGATTCCCGTCTAAGTCTTCTACCCTTCTAACGCTCAAAAGCTCCGCGCGCAGTTCTTTATGTGGTGGGATTCGGATTGTCCTTGTAAGCATTCGTTGGTGAAGCAGCTGCCACGACGCTTTTCGCTCCGCGCGCTTTCCATGGTAGCCGTCAACTATTCTTCCCCAAGGTCGCGATTTTTTAATCTGTTTCACCAGTGCAATCGCCCACGGCATTACTCGAGTATCAACACGAAGAGCTTTCAGGTTAGGGAATAGCGGGATGTATAGATCTAGGTGTTCAAGAATATCTTTAGGGTTGATAACCCCACCCGGTAGCTTTTGAGGTTCCCAAACATCGACCCGCTCGATCACCACTTGCGACCAGGGGTCTATGGATCTCTCTTCGTCATAGCTTAAGATTACTAAGCTGGTTTTGTCTTTGGTCTTCGAGGTATCCAAGAACGCGACGCATTGCTTGTCACTTTCGATTCTATTCTTCAACCCATTGTCTACACATGCGTCAATTTCGCCTTTTGTTAGCAAGTTTTCTCCCTTGCGCGTGAACCGGTTTTCAATTTCCACGCTGACATAAGACTTGGTTGACTCCAAAGACCCAAAGACGTCCTCGACGGTGTTTGTAATTTCCGAAGAAATGTCCGGATTGACGCGGTGCGAGGCTTGGAAAAGGTGGACGTTCGGGCTCGGGTTTGCTTGCAGATATGAAACAAGCTCCGAAAACCAATCGCGCTCCGAACCGTCAAGGATGCCAGCACTAGACATTAGCAGGATGCGACCGAACCACTGCCGCAGCTTCGTGCTACACGCGGGACAGTTCTTCGGCACTTCTTCACCAGCGGAGGCGTGTAGGTGGCCGTTCGGACATTCCCAACCGTGGCTTTCAAAAATACTCGGGATCAAACTCATCGCAACGCGCGGATGCAAATCTCGGCACTCGTCCATTATGACGGTCGTTCGACCTCGACCGGTTACGGATCCGTGGCTGGTGCTTAAGCCTTCAAACATAGACCGCTTTGAAGGGACGCGGATAATTCCTTGTGATTCTCGAACATCTGAAGCCCGAGACAACGCCTTATTCCGTTTAATAACCTCCCCATAATTCTCGCGAAAAAGAGAAAGCATCTGGTCCTCAGAGCTAGCAACGAAAGCAATGCGTTTGTACTTTTCCTGATACAGCTGTGAAAGAACCCAAGACGCGGTGTTGAAAGTCTTACCTGAACGTCGCGGTAAGCAGAGGACCGTCATAATAATCGGCTCGGCTTTCAGACCTTTGCACTTGCCGTGCTGCATCGCATTGCGGCGACACTTAATCCCGTCGTCTTGATACTCGACAATATCGCCCACCAAGTCGCTGCACCTTTGGCAAAGTAAGGTGGACTCCCGAGGCCAGAGCTTAAAGCCCGTAGCCGGTCGCCAAAATTCATCTAGAACCCACGGTCGTCCTTTCGTCGTCCAGGATTTGCCGCTCTTTTCGGTAACGTGCTTTTCTGCGAACTTGACCCGCTGCTCTAGTGTCGCCATTAGTCGTGCGCATTCGTTGAATTCTCCAACGGTTCAGGCACTTCGACTTCGACCTCCCCACACGCTTCGGTTGCTTTCACCGGATCTCCTTTGCAAAAGACAAGCACGTTTTGGTGGCAGCGACCAAGCTTTCGGCTACCAGAAAACTGTTTCCCTACCCGAATTGCCAAGCTACCCGCCGAATTAAGAAGAATCGCTTCGTTGTAAAGGTCGGCACCCGCTTTGCTGAAAGCGCGCATTGTCTCAAAGACAAGCCCACGGTAAAAGCCACCACCTTTCTTCTCCCGAATGTCTGAAATGACAAAGCAAGCAAACCGGTCGTCTTTCAGCTTCGATACCGATGCTTCAATTATTTTGTAATACGAATCTAAGAATTCGTCATAATCCATATTCGATAGGTCTTTGGGGTCATCCGAATATTGCTCCAGGTCGAAGTAGGGTGGGCACGAAAATACAAAGTCGAACCTTCCATCCGTAACAATGGAGTTCATGTGGACCGAATTTCCTACGTTCCACTCTGGTGCTTTCAACTTCCTCTCACCGCAAATCTTCGCGGCTTGTTTTCGGTTTTCTTCGACCTGCTCTTTGCGTAGATCGACGCCGAAGTAGCGGCGACCCGTAAGCGCTGCCATTAACCCACGAACTGACCCACCAGCGAATGGATCAAGCACCCTCCCACCCGCTGGACTGAACCAGCGATAGGCTAATTCACAAAGCACCGGGTCAAAGATGGACGTTCCTGTATTGGCCCACGCATCTGCGCCACCTTCGTACTTTTCACCCCACGCTCGATGCTTTCCGTTCTGTGCCGCTAATACGGTGGGGGAGAATTTCAAAAGGTTGTTACCCCGACCTAGCTCGCTCTGAATCCCGAGGGAAAGCCACGCGCGTTTGCGGTCCTGCCAATACCCCTGACGGGTATCCAGGACGGAGAATGGTGGAATTATAAAGCGGTCAGCGAGCCGGCTCGGGGCTTCTTCAATTGCTTCGTCTTCGTGAGCTCCATCAAAGTCGTCGCCGAAAAACGAACCGTCTTGAATCCCTTCTACATCATCGAGGCTGAATCCGATGCTCCCTAAGTCAAAGTCGTTCAGTTCGCCGGTTAGTTCTTCCAGGGTTTTAATATCCCAGGACGCCAGTTCAGCGGTGCGGTTCAGCGCTAGTCCCAACGCGGTAGCTCGCTGGTCGTCCAAGTCAACCTCGACTATTTCGACGGTATTCGCGCCTTGCCGTTTCAAAACTGCGAGCCTGCCATTGCCGCCGATGACTTTTCCGGTGCCTTTCTGGACAACCAGTGGCTCAACTTGCCCGAATTCCTCCAAGGAACCGCCAATCGCATCTAGGTTTTTATCGTCGTGGGTTCGCGCGTTATTGGGGTCATATTTCAGGGTTTCAATGTCGACCGTTATTATATCCATTAAAAGTCAAAATCCTCTTCTACTGGGTTCGTTGTTCCTAGTCTTTCAAGGGTTCGACGAATATTTGACGCCAACCCAGGTATCACCCGCACTTCCTCCGCGCGGATTTTACCCTCTTTCTGCTTCGCAAGAAGCACCCGTAATTCAAACCGGAGCGCTGCCACCGACTCAGCGAGCAAAAGCTTTGTTGCGGTGCCTTCAATAGGCGATTCGCTCATGAGTTTATCGACCAGTTCTCCGAAAGTTAGGTCAGCCATTAGCTGTGCCATCTTTTCGGGCTTCGCTGGTGTCTTCTTTTTCGTCACGTGTGCACCCTATGTGTTCCTACGCATCAATCCCCAAAAAATCGGTCAAAACTGCGAACTCTC
>NZER01000070.1 GCA_002690445.1 Candidatus Pacearchaeota archaeon | reverse complement strand
GCTACAGCACTTCCTGCTGCGACTACGTCGGCAGTGACTACTCTCTTGTTACCAAAAACAGACTCATGGATTATTGTTGTCGTAAATGTTGCCATTATCTAAATACTCCTTTCCTGACGCTTCCGCCATTACCAACCTCTCCAAGGTTTCCCTCGGATACTTGCGACAAGAAAAAACTAGAGGGTTAGGCAGGGCGAGAAGTCCATCAACTGCCCCACCTAACCCCTTTTACCGATTCGACTAAGCGTTCAGGTCCGTGATCTTTGCATGTGCATCGATACGAAGTGCTCGTAATTCACCAATGGTGTAGAACAAGCCCCTGAGTACAAACGCGTTGGCTTGGAAGAAGTCCCTGTTGTCGATGTACTGCGTAGGAGCAGCAACAGCGAGTTCCAGATACCTTGTATCCAAGACATAAACGTTAGAACCAAGCTCTGCGTCAGCGGCAGTAAACGAAGTCGATACGTCTGGATCTACGATTACTGGAATGCCCCTATATGTGGACACTTGGAACCCAGCATGTGAACCCGGAAGTGTGGACTCGTCTCCAACCTTTACAACGAACTCGCCCCAGTCCATGTAGCGCTGTTGCGCCTGTAGGAGTGAAGAAAGTCTGTCGAACTGATCGTATCCCATCAAGATGACATCAGGGTCAGCACCGTTTACACGGACTTCCCTAATTGCCTGATCTAGAAGAGAAAGAGTCAGGTTCCTGCCAGTACCACTGTTATGAAGAACAGTAGCAGCAGCATTGTAAGCACCTGCGACGCGAGTTGCTTGGTTATAAACATCTGCGCCGTTAGTTACAGTAACACCCGCCTTAACAACACCATCCTGATTGACGATGTCATCAATGGAAGTGAATCCTGCACGGCTCTTAACATAAACGATAGCGCCATCTGTCAAAGAACCGCCGCCAGTCCAAGTGGCGTCGTTCTGAGCATCAAGTCCGTCGAATGTTAGAGCAGTATCACCTGCAGTGGTTTCACCAAAGGTGTCACCAATTCTCAAAGTGCCAGCGGAATTTATCATTTCGCCAGTACCAGATGCTCCTGCAGTAGAAGCAATTGTCTCAGATCGGAGAAGTAGCTCGGAGTTAATCTCCTTGATGTGGTCCCTAGCAGCAGCTTCCTGCTCAACCGCTAGGTTGTCACCCATGCCACCTTCCAACCCTGACATGATTTGAGACTTGAGACTCACACCAAAGTCAGTTGCCATAATTCGTGGTGCAGAGTCTACGTTCTGATACGCCGACACATCAATTGTCGGTATAGAACCAGTCTCAGTTACTGGTCGTGAGCGATTCGATCCTCTGTCGGAACGAATACGCCAACCAGTTGTTGGACCCCACTGGACTTTCCGAAGAATGTTCCAGAATCGGGTCTGGTTGTTGAGAGCATCCCAGACCTTGCGTCCATATGTCGCCGTGAAAACATCGCTAACTTGCAGATAAGTCTGCTTAGCGAAATATCCGGGCGGCATCATGCTTGAGCGAAGATTCCTCTCTGCCCCTGCAATGTACTGTGCGATGCTAATGTCATTTTGCTGTGTCATTACTTAGCACCCCCTTGCCCATTTTTGGGATAGTAATACAGAGTCTGAGGAGTAAGCTCTCCAGATTGGTTTCTCATGCCATTGATCCGCTTAAAAGTCGAGCGGAAATCTTCTGGCGCATCGTTACCAAGAACCTGCTCAATGTCGCTAGAGAACTGGGCCTGTGTGTCAACCTCATCGGCTTTCGCAAAGGATTCGCCCTCAACGCCAATGCGCTGATCTGGAGCAACGTTGCTAGAAACTGATTCTGCTGGAATACCAAGAATGCCTTCGTTACCGGATCGGGTCTGATGTTCTGGGCGAGTTGGTGTCATGCCAAATCCCTGCAAACCCTTTCGTACGCCAGCATTAACCTGTTTGGTCATCCCTTTCTTTATGCCAGAAAGCTCTTTCCGAATCTCGGATAGTTCCTTCTTCTCTGTAGATCGAGCAACCATTAGGTCTTTGATATCTTTAAGGATGGCATTTACGTCATTGCCTTTCGACATCTGCATGTCATAACCACCTTTATCAATATCTTCTTCTTCCTCTTCGTCGTCTTCGAAGTCGAGATCTTCGTCCTCGTCTTCATTCTTCATCATGTCTTCATGATGCTTTTCGACATCGTCGTCTTCTCCGACGGCGATATCTTCTACTTCTTCCTCTTCTTCTTCGTCTTGCATTTCAAGACCCCGATTCTGAGGAACTCGCCCCGCCTCACCGGGATAGGAGAAACCAGCATTGTCGCCACGAGAGCCACTTTGCTGTACAGGCTGACCATCTACGACATGCTTGGCAAAATCTTCCAAGATCTGCGTCAGTTCGGACTTATGGATATAAGGGTCCTCACCTTGCGACGCGCCTTTGGTCGAATTGCTGCCAGATGAACCGTATTCGGCCCTTCCTTCGCTCTCCCCGCCAGTGATGGGATTGAGCTTGTCTACCCAGTCTGAAGGCAGATCTTTAGCGGAAGCGTCTTCGCCTCGGACATGCGGGGGATAATTTACCCCGTATTCCTTGACGATATACTCTCGCAAAGCCTTCAGGATAGGCAGAAGTTCTGGCTGTTTCGTTGCCATAAGCTTTTCCCTCCTTTTAGGAATTTAATATAACTTACAGAAAAATAGTTCAGATGTAAACAGTTCTCAGAATTTTTACAATTATTTGGTAAAAAGTCTAAATCCGAAGTTGTAGATTAGAGTCGTACTCCATGTGGTCGCCCACATAACAGTCAGGACATGTCTCTGGATCAGGCTTTTGAACAATATCAGTTATATACGATTTCTGATTCATTGGAGATACACAAAGAGTTACTTCATAAATATCTAATTCAGTTACTTCTGTCCAACATTTACCATGATCGCACTTGATTTCTTTCTTTTTTGCATTTCCTGCAATAGAGAAACCACGCATATTACCTTTCATAACTTCGGACATGGCTTTAACAGCTACTTCTAAATCTGTTCTAAACGCAGCTACTACAAATAATCCTTCAGGTCTTACTTCAGTAGTCCAGATCCTTCCGTCTTTATCTACGAACTTTTCCAGTATCTGACCAACCTGAATACCTGAATGGAAGATATTCATATTGGCATATTCAGGATTCGCCATAAATCGTTTAATGGCACGTTGCATACCACCTAACGAAATACGATGTCCTTCCTGATCTACTACATAGTAATTACCCCACCCAGCAACAACTAAAGATCTACCAAGATCCATTTTATTGATCGCATTCTCATTTAATACCTTAAAAGCATCCGACGTACCTAATGATTCAAGAGTGTCAGTACTTTTGATAAAAGGGGATTGCAAATCTTGCGCTGCCTGCGAAAGTATAGACATAGACAAGTTTGTATACTGCTCTGCCGCAGGATCAGTAGTCCTCATTGTGTAGTCATCCTCATCAAAGAATCTTTGTGAAACTCTTTGATGTTCAGGATTTCTTACATTCTTATCTTCTTCATTCTGAGGCTTATAAGTCTCATTACGATCAGCTATTACATAACTACTTTGACCATCACCAATAGGTCGTTGATGAGGTTCCATATATCTAGATTCGCCATAATCGACAGATTCTTTAGTTCTGGTAGTTTCTCCGTCTCCAGCCTGATGGCGCACCTCTGTCCGATTCTTTCTTGGTACACCAGCATTAGGATCGGTTGGATTCGCTAGTTGAGATATACCTGCCTCAGTTCCATAAACCTCTGCATCTTTTTCTAAATTCCTGTCTACAGAAATCAGCCCTTTATCTCCAAAATTATCATCTTCTTCTTTCTGAACTGCAGTTGATGTTATGGCAGATTTTTTCTTAGGCTTTAAAGACGCATCATATTGCTCAGGAGTTCCGCCTCCGCCATATGTAGCAGTATGGGTAGCATCAGAACCTGAGCTACCTCCAGACGTCATTGCAGTACCACCTCCACCCCCATCTCCGCCAAAGCCGCCACCACCGCCAGCACCAGCACCACCTCCACCACCTTCTTTATGTACCACCTCAAGCCGTGAATTGTAATCCGCTGTTCTTGGAAGTCCTTCATCTGACGGAAGGGGCGTGTCATCTGATGTAACCATCGCAACGCTACCATCACCTCCACCTTCAACACCTTCCGAACCAGCGCCCTGTACCGCATGAGGTTGTGCGCCAGTACGTTTCTTTTCTTTCTCAGGAAGATCTATAACCGCACCAGAGCTAAATGCTTGAGAACCTTCTGTCTCAGCAGTAGCTAAAGCATTACGACCATCTTGATCAGGATCTATAGGCTCTTCCCATTCTTCTTTACCACCCGTCATCATCTCATAAGCTTTTATAACAACCTGTTCTATCTCTTTGTCGTTCTGATAAAACTCTTCTGCCTTGGCTAATATCTTTTGAAGCTGTTCTCCTTCATCTATTTTCTGACGAATGAGTTTAATATCATTCAACTGTCCTTGCTTAGCTCTGGACTCTTCTTGGAGCGTAGGAGATTTAACAGGACCTCTACTCTTTAGATCATCTCTATAAGTCTGTTCAGCAGACGGTTCTAAATGCATCTCAAACTGAGCGGCTGTTCCGTCATCCTCATCTTGAATAGAAGCTGCTTGGGAAGCAGCACCTCCAAGAACATTACCAACGCCTGAAGCAATGCCTCCAACAGCACTTCCAACAGCCCCAATAGCAGCAGGTACAGCCCCAAGAGCAGCAGTAGCAACAGGACCTAGCTTCTCTATAGCATCATCTACAGTACTGGATTCTTTTACAGGATTAGATACCTTCTTTTCCTCTGACTTGGCAGCAGTCTTACGATCATGCTGCATCTCACCCTGATTAACAGTTTCAGCGGCAGGAGTTATAGCAATAGTGTTATCAAACTTATGTATATAAGGATCGTCTCCCGGCTCCCGTTCCTTAATCGCATCATCTTCAGTCTCATCAGGAAGTAACATGTGGGGATGTTCTACAATCCATTCTTCCCATGTAATACCCGCATCTTTTAACTGCTGTAATTGAGATTGACTAACTTTGTGTCCGGGTCTTGTAGAACGAATACCTTTTGGACTCTGAATTGTGCCAGCCCTACGAATCTCATTAATCTCGGCAACAGACTGATAAGGATCGGCTATATCCGTAGGTCCGGGTAATGCCGTAGCCGCTCCCATATCCTTTACTGTATAACCATCATCCTCAAGGGATTTTAAAAAGTCTTCAGACTCAATCTCGTCCATTCGTTTTTGAAGAAGATTATAAATATTTTGATCTTTATAAAACTCAAAATCTTCCAAACTTCTAGAAAGAAGACTATGTCCTAACTGCTTTAATGCTCCACGTACATGATCATTTCTAGATTGAAGAACTTCTCGTAACGTGGCAAAACTAGGATCTACACCCTTTCTATGGTCATCATAAGCATCCACAATACTTTTATAAAAAGTATGAGCAGCCTTAGCTGGATCGTCGCCACTGTATAAATTCACACCATTGCGACGAACAAAAAAAGCTCCGTCAACAGATACGAACTCAATCGTCAGATCTTTGTCCCGATACATGCTTATAACATTCTCGGAACTGTCTGACGCATTCTTGATGAGCATGTCTACTTCATCTAGTAGCTCTGTAGGTTCTACTTCTTGCATACTACGCACCGCAGTTTAATGATTATGATTTGATCAAGTTACGCCAGTCTTACCATCTGCAGAAAGACCAAGACCGTCTATCGCATCAGCGGAAACATTAGCTGGTTCGGCGCTGTCTCCAGCAGGACCAGCACCACTTGTATCAGGTTGTCGTTTGTATTCCGTCTCCTCATCAGTAGTGAATTCTTCTCTCATAATCACATTGGGACGCTTTGCTGCACGAGCCATCGGACCAGTCTCAGAAGGAGCTTCTAAATCCTTTCTGTCTTCAATACTTTCCTCTAATGTGGATAAAAGCAAAGCCGCAGCACTGCCGCCAGCAAGAGCATCTTCTCTTGAAACCCCCGCTCCACCGGGAGTTAAAGCAGCATCCCTAGCAGCAGATTCAGCTTTTAGCCGTTGTTGCTCTGCGTTGAACTGATCATCCGCATCTTTCTTGGCTTTCTTTTGAGCAGCAGTGCTCTCTGGGGATTGTTGCGTTGCAGCGGAAACTGGTGCTGGTGGAGTACCATCATTTTCTGTATAGATAAGATCGTCTACTTTTTCAACCTCATGATGAGATTTTTCCAAATTTTCGAGATCCATACCTTTATCGACCAACGGAAGTACGTTAGCAACATGCATCGCGGTAAACGTAAACTCATTAGTGAAGTCCTGACATAGCTGCTCAGAAAGTTGTCCAACCATATAATGAGTAGAAGCAATAGAACTAACCATCTCCTCTACCTCGTTAGTATTAATATTCCCTTTATCTAGGAATTTCTTTTCCATTCCCAGAAAGCGATCTGTTTCTTTTGCCGCCTTCACTATTAAGCCTTCGGCATCGGAACAACTAGATTCCAGAACAACTTCAAACGCATTTACAGCGCCGGGACATATATCAAAATTCTTGGTGTCATAAGTATGAACTTTAATATTCTCTCCACTGGAAGAAATCTCTTCCTTCTCAATGAAGTCCATAATTTTAAAATCGGTAGGACTGTAATAAAGAAAAGCCGCAAAAGCTCCGGGTTCTGTTACACCCTCAATAGTTTTTGCGAAGTCCGTACAAGAATCCCACCAATCAGCCGAAGGCCGCTCCGGATCAACCAACAATCGACGCAATAACGTACCTCTTGTAATCTGATCAATAGGTAAGTCTTCTGCAATATTAAAGGATTTACGTATATGAGAATCGCTGACAATCTCATCTGACAATAAGCCTGCTGCCCTATCAACTACTGCCCATGCATGAAGTCTGGCGGCTTCAGTGTCAGCCTTTTTAAAATCATCCGCTTTCGGATCTTTCAATGCTTTCCTTCTTAGGAAAGGCATAGCTACAGTCTCACCCTTCTCTCTTCTACCCAATTCAGGAGGAAGATTCGTTTTTGACTTGGTTTTTTCTGCATCAGCCGAAGCCTGTATGGGAAGTTGAGATTGAGAAGAAGCAGTTTGACCCACAGGTTGTGTTACGTCAGGAGAAGGAGGTATCAATCCCCCATTTGCCGCATCAGCAACTGTGCTCTGTGCAATAGTAGTAGCTTCTTCATTAGAGGGAATTGAGGTATCAATTTTTTGTATATCTTGTTCGTCTTCTAAACTTTCGATAGCGTCCGTTAACCACGACATCACCATGTGAGCATCAGTCTCGGACATGTTATCTACTTTATGTTTTTGAAGAGTCATACTCCACCTCAGTGGGTCTAATCAATATAAGTGCAGGTTCAATCAAATTTGATAAATAAAAAATCCTACCAGCATTTGGTTCCCGTCCAGATATAATATGGTAGAGGGCAAGCATGTCATCATCTGCTAACTCTACCGCCCCATCAATAACAGACATCCACTTGTTTGGAAAACTCTCCACAAGCTCCTGTCTGTTGTTAAATACGTAATCTATGTTCTCTTGACGAGCTTTCCTAATATCGTCTATCTCCCGTATCCTTTTCGCCTTTCCAATAGCCTTTTCTAAAACCATTCCTAACCTCTACCTTTTATATATCTATCTATAGATTTCAAAACACGCAGAACATCCGGTAATGACTCAAGCGGCAACACACCCGAAGAAGCTGCTTCTTTACTGGCAAAATCTGCAAGTTCCTCTTCTGTCATGCTTTCATACATAGACTGAGAAGCGCCGCCAAGATTCTTAGAAGAACCTTTTCTTTTTGCAGAAAGAGCCGCACCAGCGGCTTTCCGCTGTTGCTCTGACTGAGCAGGCATTACTTATTTTTACCTAAAAACTCGCCGATAGCCTTAGCTATTTGCATCTCCATAGTTACAACAGGATCAGCAACATCTAGTACCTGATCACGTAACGCTGGTTCTGGATTCAAAGAACCTACTTCATAAAGATCAGTAACGCGAAGCTGTACCCCATCTCTGTAATCGCCGATATTAATTTTATGATCAGGAACTTCCGGAAAGTCCGGTCTATTAAATCCCGGCACTGCATTACCTCCTAACTTAATTATCTTATATTACATTATTAATTCGGAAAGTTGTAATTCTCTTGTTTGCGTGCCAGTCCCATATTCACTAAATCACTTTTTAACCCATCAGTAGCGTTATATATAGTTCTTCTCATTAACTGTCTGAGTGGTGCTCTTTGTTTATCGTCGGGAACCAGTCCTTCTAATATCACCATACATTCTCGGACCATATTAGAGACTCGTCTATCGTAGACGTCCTCCCAATCTTGAGATTTTTCCATATGACCGTACCTTTTTTAGGAGTAAAATTACCCATCCTTACCTTAGTTTAAGAGTATACCTGAAATGTGTTTGATGTAAAACAGATTCCTGATTAGTAATTACTATGAAGATTTACACTCGTCAGAGCAATAAATATAGGGCCATCGTTCTTCCGAACAATCGGTACAAATAGGAGAACCGCAAGTATCACACGATTCAACATCATCACCCAAAAGACCGCAAACAGAACAGCCGTTATCACTACTTATCAACTGAACCATTAACTAATCCTATGAATAACCTGACTAACAGTATCAACTATCTTAAGACTATAAGGTAAGGCAGAACCTATTTCTTTCATCAAAAGAAATCTCATATGCAGACACCTTCTTGGAGTCGAACAGTTCACATGATCGATTACTAATTTCTCGGTAGGTCGTAAGTTTAAAAGTAAGCGATACGCAAATTCTAGGGTATTAGTGGTAGCAGAATAGTGAATTTCTTCCAATTCTGGATGAAATGGCTGATTTCGATACCATAATCTATTCCCACAACTCTTACATCTAAGCCAACTAGGTCGTATCTTCTTGTCACAATCTAAACAACTATGGTCAGGAAGCCTCAAAGTTATCCATAAATCACCCGATTTGTGGTGAAAAGCATACAATTTTGCCCCTTTCCACGGCTCAAACTTGCGTTTTATGCGCTCATATAAGAAACACGACCTAATAGGATTCTTAATTCCTCTATATCTATGCCAGTAATAATTATCATGAACTACGACATTTAGACCTTCTCTTATATTGCGGCTAAAAAATTTCCACTGAGATTCAGTCTGTACTTCTGCATAGTGGACATCAGGATTATCAGTCACATCACCCATACGTATGGAAGGCATGGCTTTAATCCAACGATTTGATAATACTGTCTAAAAAGCGCCTTGCCTTTATCTTAAACTGCCTTCCTAAACCGGGGATCGGTTCTGGAGAATTAATGGCATCTATCAAAAGAGAATAACTAATGTCAGACTGACAATAATATCTTTTTAAAGCATTTATCCATCTTGTTGCACTATTAGTATGATCAATCTGTTCAAATATATATCCACGAAACTGAGTTTCTAGCTTACTAGAAACATGACTTACTCTAGGAGTATCAGTTCTTCTGGTATGTAATGCACACAGCCAACGTACTTCCAAAGGTTTATTGTAATCCGTGTGTGAGGCACGAACATTAGTATCGCGGCATCCTCGTTCCTCGCATTGTTCGGCAGGAACTAAATTCCCGCTTCGTACGGATTTATAAACCTGATAATAAGCGCGTACACGCTCAGGATATTTTCTAGATGAGCGTCGATTAGCCTTAAGATGGCTTTCTTTACCCTTGCGAGTTTGGTTATATCTTCGCTGCCACTCAGCCTTGCAAATTAAACAACGTGTCTCATAACCGGAAAAATGTCTGTTACTTTTAGCAAATTGTTCTAGTGGCTTATACTGCGAACAAGAGCGGCACAGATAGTTAAATCCTTCTTTTCGTTCCTGCCGCTTAACGCTGTGCTCTTTACAATGTTTAGCGTTTCGACTTATCGGTATCTCACAAACCGGACACCTATGTCGAAGTGCTTTAACCTGTCTTTTATGTCTAGTTTCTCCAATTGAATCTAAAATCTGGCAGACTCTCTGTCTACTTGTGCCAACTGTTCTTCCTATCTCAGAAGCATTGAGTACGGGATCACTTGAATGAATAACCAGATACTCTTGGACACGATTTTTGGTAGTAACGCTCGTCATCCGAAACATACCTTCTTTATCGCTAATCTACTATCTCTTCTTATATGTTAGGCGCTACTAAATACGTAAGTCAAGGGATATTGACATTGCAAGTAACGGGGGTGTAAAATTTCCAAGAAAGAAAGAAAAAGGTAAGTACTAATATATATATATATAAAAGAAGTTCACGGTGAGTATGCCGCAAAGAGAGTATAAGAATATACTCACATACTTATTATAAGAATATTATATACATGCGACATACTTGCGATCAGGGCTGAACCACAATGTCATTCAATACCGATACCACCAATATATTCGTTAATGAAAACCCCAACGATCCTACGACTAGTGACTGCTGTCCTATCTGTGGATCTTTAGGGGTGGCTCACTTCGAAGACAAAGATGACGATGAGAAGTTCCATAGATGCCTAAGGTGTCTTAGCGAATTTCATGGATGTCATTTCAGTCCTAGTGAAAGAACAGTCGAAAGACTAAATACCGCATCCAAAGTAGTATCAGGCTAATTTTCTAAAAACTATAAAATACTTGACAAACGTGCATAGTGGGCTGCTATCATACAAGTATCAAATATTTTACCGGAGTAAGAAATGAGTTTTAAAGAAGATTTTTCCGCATATTACAGGGCTGGATACCCACTACTTTATGTAACGGCTGCTGAGCCAGAAAGAGCAATAAATGCTATTGAGAACCTTTCAGCCGATATAGGAGGCGGTGTTCCAGTATCCACATGGAGATACACAGACGGATGGGACCACACAAACCCCGCATCACGACAGCAGCAAACAGGTGAGCCAAACGATCCTATTCTAGCTTTAGAGCAGATAGGGCAAAAACCCGCTGGTTCGATCTCTGTCCTAGAAAACTATCATCTTTGTTATGGAAAAGAGGCGATGATTGATTTCATACAGCCGCTAATAGATGGATACTACAATTGGAGACAGGCAGGAAAACAACATACCGCAGTAATTGTTGCCTCTGTATTACAAATTCCTGAAGAGTTAAAAAGATTTATCCAAATCATTCCATACACTCTTCCTAACAAGGAAACCATCACCGAAATCATTGATTCTCAGATCAGAGCATATGATTTTCTAAAGACAACCAAAACCATTAAAGAGGCTGTTATAGCTAATGCTAGTGGTATGACTGAGGACGAAGTAGAAAACGCCGTTGCTCTGTCTATGGTTAAGACCCGCAAAATCAAAAAAGACGGCACTGTAACAGCTTGCTTAGATCCAGACATATTTATGTCTGAGAAAGCTAAGACGCTAGAAAAAGGCGGTCTTATTACATATGAACCCTTTACAGATGATATGAATTCTGTAGGCGGATTGGACAACCTTAAGCGATGGCTTGAGGAAGAAAAGAGGTCTGTAATGGACCCCAAAGCTAGGGAATTTGGTATAGATGCACCCAAAGGTGTATTCCTGCTAGGACTTCCCGGCACAGGTAAATCACTATCCGCAAAGTGCGTAGCACGCGAATGGGGTCTTCCTCTTATGCACTTTGACCTCTCCAAGATATTCGGCTCATTAGTCGGACAATCTGAAGAGAACATGCGTACCGCATTAGACCAGATCGAGGCTCTGTCTCCTGCTGTTGTGTGGGTGGATGAGATCGAAAAGGGTATGGCAGGTGTTGAGTCATCTGGCAACTTTGATAGCGGAGTAACCAAGCGCGTCTTTGGTCAATTACTTACATGGATGGAAGAGCGACCTTCTGACAAGGTTATCTACTTAGTAGTAACAGCTAACAGCGTTTCAGGATTACCCCCTGCTTTGTTAAGTCGATTCGACTCACTGTTCTGGGTAGATCTACCTAATGCAACAGACCGAGAGCGCATTCTAGAAATTCATCTAGAGAAGAGAAGTCAGCTAACTGACTTGGTAAAACTAGGCATGAAAGATATGTCTAATGCTACCAACGGATTCTCTGGAAGAGAGATAGAAAAAGTTGTATTGAAAGGTATGAAGAAAGCTTTCGCCAGAGACGAAGAACTTAATGCAACTCATGTTATTGAGTCGGCTGAGGGACTTGTTCCAGTATCAGTACTCAATGCAGAAGAACTTGAGAATGATCGCAGATGGGCTGTGGATAGGTGTGAGTTCGCACAAGACGGAGAGATGGTAAAGGTCACACCTAAACCCAGAAAAAATCCCTCCGAAACAATTAGAGGCGTAAATTTGAATTAACTTGACAAACTGTACCCATAGTTTGATATCATACAAGTATAAATAAAGACAGGAGATCGAAATGACAACAGATACATGGACGGCTGAGACACCACTTAGCATTAATGACACCGGATCGGCATACAGAAACCTTCAGCAGAAGGGAATCCTTGTACAAATACAGGGTGGAGTATGGTCGATGGAGACTAAACTTGAAGCGAATGATGTAGGACTACAAAAGGTTCCATCTTTTATAACTCTTGGCAAGAAGAGACTTCTTCCAGTTAAAGAAAAGAACAGGTTCCTTAACTATGTCAGCCGTGCGAGAAACATAGCTGAAAGATTGGGATTCCCCTTCTTTATAACTGGAGCGTATTTCATACCATTCAATAATTATGATCAGCTAAAAGATCTTTTAAAAATAGAAGAAGGCGCTTTCTATGCTGAAGTAGATAGCTTTATTGCTCGATACGAAGAAAGACGTACAGACTTCTTAACTAACAACGAAGAGTACAGAGACATACTGGAAAACCACTACCCCACAGCAGATTTTGTGAAAAGTAAGTTTAGTTTCAGGTCTGTCTACTTCATGGCATCACTAAGCAGTTCTGTGGTCGGTGACGAGTCCGGTGAACAGCTTTACCTAGAGTGGGCTGTAGAATCCATTAACTCTCTCAGAGAAGAGGCTACTACAGCAGCATCAGCCATACAAAAAGCTATTAGTGACGGAACCTTAGACGGCAGAACAATGCGTAGGGTACAGACTCTAATTGATCGTCTGACTGCTATGGATCTTTCTAATGACCCGCAACTAAGGCAAGCCGCTTTTACGCTTGCAGCAAATCCGACTAATGAGAACGCAGAGGCGCTGAAAAAGTCTGCCTCTACCGTAACTCTCGACCAAGTCAGAGCGGTGGTGTTGGACTAATGGTAGTACTGGCAGAAATAAGCAGCACTGACCCAAAAAGGCAGAATAAAGGTACAACATACGAACTACGTGTCGGACAAGACTATCGAGTCTATTGCACCTGTACCGCTTGGAAGATGGGTAAACAAAAATTTATATATCGAAACGAAATGATTAAAAACTGCAAACACTTGATCCACTTCATGGAAAACGGCGCTGATTACATAGGTAACGTTGTTAACCAGAAGGCATTGGCAAATAAAGGATCAAGAAACTTTGAAGTACGAGCAGTAGTTCTAAACTAAAGGAGAAAAATATGCCCTGCTACATAACATACAAAACATTTGGATACGTCGATGAAAAAGATGTCGCAAAAATTGAGGCGATAGCTAAAGAAAAAGGCTACTCCTCTTATCGACAGTACAACGGTATTGAGTTCCGAAACGGCAACAAGCAATTCGGATTACTGAAGATGGATGATGGACGATACCAGTACAGAAGTAATGATCAAACCACTGTTGATGAAATTAAATCGAACTTTAATAAGGAAAGGTTTACCACGAACTGGAGAACTAAAAATCGTGGATGGACGGTACGAAACGTACAGATAGGGAGAAATAATTAATATGGAAAAGATACTACTCAAAAAAGGAAACCAAGAAATTGAGGTTGTGTTTGATGGTGATGACATCAAGATCGAACTTAAAAAAGGATTCCCACCCGGAATGAGTTCTGAAAGAGTTGTCGATACGGTAATGCGTGAGTTCGCCATTAAGGAAAAGGTAGGACACAAGCCCCACATACACACACCGGAAGGACAGGTTATCTATACAGGCTAGGACTATGAAAAACAAACATTTAAATAAATGGGTACTTATATTCTTTGATATGGCGGGTAAGGATTTTACTAAGCGAGTGAGACTTCTTAGACAATTCAAATCGTTAGGTGCGGCAATGCACTCCCAAAGTGTTTACTGCATCCCATACACCCCAAAAGTATATAAGAAATTAAAAACCCTTAGACAAGATCTGATGGTAGTCAAAGGAGAAGTTTCTGTATCCCGCATAGGCGTATTAGTCGATGCATACGATTCCTTCATCAGGCGACTGTTTGAAGAAACAGAAACTAAAATTGAAGAACTAGAAGATGCAAATGCTCTAGCGTCAGAATCTGCCTCCCGCAAACGTGGGTATTCAAAAAGACTGTCATCTCTTAGTGATCGACTGGCACACCTAGATTATGTCTCTTCACTAAGACAAGACGACGATATTCAAGATGCTGTAGATGCGTTTCGCGTACAAGTACAGCAAATCGAAAATCGAGAAACCGGAAAAGGTTATTAATAGTTTGACATACCTCATATGGGTATAGTTATACTGACACTAACAATATATTAAGCTGTGATTCTTAGATTATAAAGGAGTTAAATTATGGTCACTACGGAGATAACGGAGATGGAAGAATACGAAAATCCTATAGAGGCGTATGGTCTAGAAGACCTAACACTACCGCCCATCAATAGAACTGCAGCAAAAGCGGCTGCAGAGATGACAGGTAAAGATGAGATACGTTTTCTGGTAAACGCTTTCTACCAGATGCAGGGTGATCGAATACGAACCAATAACCAAATTCGATCATTAAAAGAAAGATCAAAGGACAGTTACGTCATAGAGTGGTTCTCTGCCTATCGACAACAGGCAGAAGACACATTAGCAAAAGTTTTGACTTACTATGTTGAAGGTCAGGAACTCGGCAGATGGCTCAACAGCATTCTAGGAATCGGACCACTGATCTCTGCGGGATTAATGGCATACATAGATATGGACAAGGCTCAGTATGTCGGAAACATATGGCGCTATGCAGGACTAGACCCAACCCATGAATGGCTTGGCAAAGAAAAGTCTACAAAGCTAGTCAAAGAAATGGTTTCCGGATCAAAACCGACTCTTGAAGAAGTTACCAATATAGCTGTAAGTCTGAATAGAAAGGCTGACAGTCTATGGAGAGGCGCACAAGATAGGAAAAAGGGCGTAGAAACTGGTAAAGGCGTTACTACAGATTCCTTAATCAAGGCTTTAGCCAAGCGACCATATAACGCTGATCTAAAGACGCTGTGTTACAAAATCAGTGATCAACTCTGTATTCGTCAGATAAACAACCCGAAAAACTTTTATGCACCGCTATTCCTTGAATATAAGGCTAAGCAGCAGAAACAGAACGACGAAGGTAAGTTTGCAGACATAGCAGAAAAAAAGATAGGTACTGTAGGAAAATCTACAAAAGCAGGTCAGGCGTATGCACAAGGACGTCTTTCTGATGGAGAAATCCAGATGAGATCGCGTCGGTGGTTAGTCAAACTGTTCCTTTCCCACTATCACCACGTTGCATACACATTAAAGTTCGGAGAAAACCCTCCCAAGCCTTACGCGTTCGCGCATCTAGGTCACGGAAATGTTGTATCTCCGCCTAATTGGGATGAGGAGACAGGAATAATCGTTCCGTAAGAGGAGCATATTGTGACAAAGCTAGCGCCTGAAGAACGAAGGATCTGGTTGTTGTTGAAGAAAGCGGGACTTCTCACTAACGAGGAGTCTCGTGTCTTAAGAAAGGACGAAGAAGAAGATGAGTACGCTTGTCTTCGTTGTGGATTTAATAAATTTAATCATTTGATAGAAAAATTCTGTCCTAATTGTAAAGGACATTTAAAGGAGTAATAAAATGGGAAATGGTAGAGGCGGTTTAATCGCACTTGGGATACTACTACTGATTTGTGTAGTGTTTCCGATATCCGCAATTATTATTATTCCCTTTATAATAATCTCATTATTAATTGGATTTGCGATTAAGCCATTCCAACCAAAAGATCATGGACCGGATATACATTACGCAGCAGATACCATTGCTGATGCAATAGATAATAGTGACTGGCAACCACTGCAACGAACACTGACTCCACAGGAAGTAGCGGCTAGAAGACCCATTCCTGCACCTAGAGTAGTGGAAGAAAAGCCAGAAAAGGCTGTTGTACTGAAACCTAAAAAAGCGGGTGAGTACTTCAATAAATCAAAACGATCTGTCATGATGGATGATTAGAAGGAAAAACAGATGGCAATACAAAAAGCACATACTGACGACTATGGAGCAACACACAGTTCGGCATATCACCGCGTACTGTCTGTGACGTTCCAACAACAGGAAGGAGACACTGTCGAAAACGCAGTCATCCGCATCGGTATATATTCTTCAGCCTCAGCACGCAGTAAAGGCACTGCTGCAGACGAAAAACTGACTCTTAAAGTAAATTCGTATTCACTGTCAGGTAGTGCCTATACAACATATTTTGGGACTGACTTGTTAAGTGGAGACACTACTACAGCTACTGTTATTCCAGAGACAACGGTACTTGATCAAGCGTATGTTTATCTAAAAACGCAGACAAGCCCAATCAACTACACAACAGGAACAACAGATGTATAAGGAGTTTTTTCATGGCAATGGGACCAAGCTACGAATTTCCAGTGGTTATTACAAATGTAGTTGATGGAGACACCGTTGATGCTCTAATCGATATCGGTTTTAAGATCAAATACGATGAGCGTATCAGACTTCTTGGATTAGATACCCCAGAGTCTCGAACAGCCAATAAAAAAGAAAAAGTTTTAGGAAAAGCTGCTAAAGCTAGAATTAAAGAACTGATAGCTTCAGCTAATGTTCTTCCTAAAAAACGTGGAAAGAAAGACGTTATCCTCAAAACTGCTAAAGACGGAAAAGGAAAGTTTGGAAGAATTCTGGGAGAAATTTGGATTAATGCTAATACTGGTGACGGCATTAATATTAATCAAGCTCTCATAGATGAAGGACATGCCCGATGGTATATGGGCGGTTCTAAAGATGAGATGGGTGAATGGGCCGTTGAAGAGGGATGTTCCCATAATTGCGGCGGTAGAAAAATGACAAGAGGTAGGAAATGCGATGGTGTCTGGACTAAATGGACACACGAAGGATACGTAACCCACGACGTAGATGTGGGAATTTAAAAGGTAAGGAAGGTATATTAATTGAACCCGAACAGACATAACGGAGTAAGATCAAGAGACAGGCTGGTAGGAGCATTAGCAGGAATATTAGAAAGACCTGCACCAGATTTCGATCCCGATGAAATATCGTGGGTCACCCCAAATATCGGTATAACCGATTTCGAAGGCACAGTAGAGGCGCAGTTAACGGGATGTTTTGTAATTAACGTTGCCGATGAACTGACTGGCAATCCGTACGACGACATGGATATTCCATTCGATGGACGCACCACAGAACTTCGCAATCAGATGAATAAATTTGCCGATGTTGTCCAAGACAAAATAACTGAGGACCCTGAATGCCGTGTGGTGGTTCACTGCGCGATGGGCATGGAACGTGCTCCGCTAGCAGTGGTTGGTTATCTAATCAAATATCAGAAAATGACAATCGATGAGGCATACGACCTCATAGTCTCAAAAAGACCCATAGTCTGTGATCGTAGACATTGGATGGAAAATGGGATGTGGTCTTGGTGATGACACAACAGAATATTTTTAAAGATTGGGAAATCAAGAAAGAAGCTGCTATTGAACATGCTACCTATAACGCTAATTTTGATTGGATGGATGCCGCTAAACATGCAGGAGAGTGTGTTGCAAAAGAATTGCCATACTTTACTGTCGATGACATCTGGAAAAAGTTACAGGAACAAGAACCTCGCCTAGACACGCACGAATATTCGGCAATAGGTGGAGTACTTAAGTATCTACAAAAAATAAAATTAGCAGTCTCGACTGGAATACAAACCAGATCAGCTAAAGCACATCATGCAGGTGTAACAATCTGGAAATCTACTGTAGTTGAAACCGATGATCCGATAGAAAAGCTTTATAAAATAACTAAAAAGAATAAAACGATTAAAGATCCTTCACTAAATATTAAAGATCTTGTAGAAGAGGCTCATTCCACTGCTAAAGGAAAAGGTTGGTGGGATAAAGAGGTAAATGTTGGGGAAAAACTGGCATTAATACACTCAGAAGTTAGTGAAGCGCTAGAAGAATACCGAGTTAACGACGTAAAAACGGTATATATCAGAGATAAAGACCAAAAACCGGAAGGTTTTGTGTACGAATTAGCAGATATCGTTATTAGAATAGCCGATTTATGCGGAAAATTAGATTTAAATCTAGAAGATGCGTTGAAAACAAAAATGGCATTTAATAAAGATCGCCCTTACAGGCATGGAAATAAAAAAATATGAGTAAATTAGAACAGATAGATGAATTCGCAGAGGAAATGGATATTCCTTTATTATTAGTAGGAGATAGCGAGGATAGAAAGAATTTCGAACCTGCTATTATCGGTATAGCGCACCGTTTCGGTATGGAACCTTCTGTAGCATATGACTATGACATGGTAATAGAAATATTCGCCAAAGATTTTGCTAAAGATATTATCGATAATCCAGAAAGCCCCTTTGACGAAGATGATGATCCATACATGATGGCTGTAGAACATTTTGATTACAACGTCATAGGCGCATGGATGGGAGAACACACTCCGCTATTTATCAAAACACTTAACACTGAGAATCAGGGAGATTTGTAAATGCCCTCATTATCGTTTCTTTCGGCACTGAGAGATCACGACGAAGACGTTATAGAAAAAACACAAAACGAAGATAGAGAATGTGTGGAGTGCAAGAAAATATTTAACCTAACATCTGGAGAAATAGATTTCTTTGTTCAACACGAATTAGAAACACCAAAACGATGCAAACCTTGCAGACAGGTACGTAAGGAAGGATTCTCTGTAAAACAAGAAGCTGAGCAACCTACTACAAATCAGATAATCTGCAATAACTGCAATCGAGTTTCGACAGTTCCATTCACGCCAATAGCCAACCGTCCAGTATATTGTCCGGTCTGTTGGAATGGTGTGAAAAATACTCCCCACAAATAAATTATGAAAGGATTCGAATGGCTGCCACACAAAAATATTCACAATCAACAATGCAGAAAGCTATTGGAAAATTTATATCAGGAAAAACACCCACAGAAATATCTAATGAGCTAAATGTGCCTCGTCGAACTATTCGTAACTGGATAGTAAAACACAAAGAAGGGGGGTTAGATCATATCCATCATTGGATATTAGATTCACCTAACGGTCCATTATCCAGAGGTGTATGTTTTTGTGGAAAAGAGAATTATTTTCCCAATTCATCTGATGTTAATGGTCACTGGACGAAACAGAATGGCAAACGTCCTGACCCAAATATAAAAATGGCTCTGAGGACTAAGAAAGCCAAGAAAAAGTAACCCGCTATTCGTTGACAAACGTACTTAGCGAGATCTATCATGTTATTAATTTAATGGGGCTGTATTCATCTACTACCGGAGTTTTAGATGGCGGGATGCGCGACTAAACAAATTTTTCCTAATAGCCAGATGGCTAATAAAGCTGCGTATTTCCATAACAGGGATCTATTTCGTGATGATGATGAGGTAGAGGCATACCCCTGCGCCCGACATAAAGGTTGGCACATAGGACACCCAAAAAGGTATGACAATCCTGTCGCCCGTGTCCATAAAATTTTAGAGGAGAAATCAAATGGCGGAGAGAGTTTTTAATAATAGTGATCGAGAGCGAATGAAGCGACGAGCCGCTGATAAAGAACAAAGAAGGCGGCAAAGCTTGAACGAGTTACAGGGTAGATCACCTTACAGACGCGAAACAGAAGACAAGATAGAGGCGGAACGGATCGATGAGATCAACGCCAAACAACCTGTCACTACCAAACCTGTAGAACCAGAACCAATCAATAAAACTTGGTTCGAAAAAAATGTAATTCCCGGCCCAACATTCAATAGGAACTTTGGCGATAGTATTCGTCGTGATGGTGAAGAAATAGGAGATTCTATAGAGCGGAATGGTTTAGTTACTTATAAAAAGGTACTGGAAATCGTAAACTCATTCAAGAATTACCATAGGCGCACAGTAATAAAGTCTCCTGCAAGTACAAGTCATTATGACGAACAATATAGATACTGCATCGCACACGCAATTCAAGGTGAAAGATATCTAAATCATGGAATGACTCATGTTGCAGCAACTCGTGTTATAGCAAAACGATTTAAAATCCGTCTTAGGGAAGCTACAACTCGTGACTGGGTTTTCCGTTTCTATTTAGGAGATCCTATTAGTCAGGGAATCTCTAGAACTTTCAATATCATTTATATAGATGATAATGGAATCTCTTCGTCCGATCTTCTAACTAAACGCGGATTAGCTTCCGCTTACATATTTTATAGGGCGCTGAGGTTCTCAGCAGACAATGCCGCCGAAATTGTAAATGCTCTATATGGATCACAAAAAACCGCTAGCTATATGTCAAAAATTGATCCTGAGACTGGCGGTAAAAAGACATATAAATCACAAACGGTAAAGGAGAAGCCCGTGACAACAACTGAAGCCGCACCTGAAGTAAAAGAATTTGAAGATGGATTTTCACAGCCTACTGATAATGATAATGCTCACTTAGTTAGAAAGATCGCATACGAGATGATAGCCATCATTGCTGATAAGTCTTTTGATGCTGCAGAGATCATATACCCTGACCTGCTACGCAGAGCCACAGAACAAGCGACTGCAGAAGCATCATCCGAATTAGAGGCACAAATTGCTTCATTAAAGTTAGATTTAATTTCTCTTACTGAGACGAATGAACAGCTTAGAAAAGAAAGACTTGGATTTAAAAAAGAAAGAGATGCAACTATGGCTGAACTAAAAGCAGCTAAACAGGAAGTATCCGAACTTAAAACAAAGTTAGACAGCCTATCAGCGCGTAAAAAACAGGCGTCTGAAGAAGAGAAGAACTTCATGGGCAACTTGATGGACTTGATGAAAGGACACCGCGATGAGTAAAGAACTGGATAACGTTATCAGCAACTGGAATCAAAAAATTGCTGATGACAACATTGAGGCAAAGGCTGAGTTCCAACAAAGTGTATTCGATGAGTTGCAGTTTCTTGCCAAACAGCTAGATGACAACCCTGAAAAGTTTGAATCATTTTCTGCAGAAAAAGATGGGCATCTAGACGCCTGTATTGAATACAGCAAGACCAATAAAAAGTGTATCTGTCACCTAATCTTGAAAATGGTTAAGGAGTCAATACGAATCAGAGAACAATTTAGAAGCCAATTCCGTGAAGAAGAAAATAACAACGAATAAATGCGCCAAGTGCGGACATAGTGATAGATCACACACCCATAACGCGGGAGTGGACTACTGCGATACCTGCATTGGCAAACTCAACCAAAACAAATGGATAGAGTCAGAGCGTAAAGATTGGGATAGGGCTTATCACAAGTTTAGTAAATAATGAAAATTGAATTTATAGCTCACCATAAAAACGAAGAACGTAGATTCATAAAGAATCTTCCTGCTGTACCTAATCGTGGTGACACGGTAGTACTAGAAGAAGATGAATTATCTGCTTTTTACGTCGTAATTGAGGTGAATTGGACCATTTATCACCCATTTAAGCCCTTTTTAGCCTCAAATGACGACGATTTAGTAGATATTCAGGTGAAATTAGCTATAAAAGATTACAAAAATACTAGTGAGAAATCTCACTAATAGGACCAAAAAATGAAGTTATATAGATACACAGGCGAATTCATAGCTAATGAATATGACAAAATCGATGGAATGGCATGTGCATACGTACCACTAGGAAATCCTGACAAGAGATGCAAGGCAACTGCCGTGTATAACAGGTGTGTTTCCGAACTAGCAGCGATGTATATCGATGAGGACGGGATCACCAGAAGACAAGCTAAAAAGCTAAGGGATGGATCAGTCGTAATAAAGGATGGTTTACTAGGACATGGGTATGGAGGTATGCACAGTCTTACATATAAAGACGGAAAGGCTGTTCAAAAGAATGGTCCGCATATGTACTGTCGTACACATGCAAAATTAGTACGCAAATTACAAGAGGAAGATGCTGAAACTACATATATGACAAACGAAGAAGCACAAGAAAGATGGACACAGAAAGATATCGATGAGATTAATATAGGCCCTTCCCTAAATCGAGAACAAGGAGAAAACGAGAAGGCGTTTGAAGAGCTAACAGGATTGCGCGCCCTTCGCTATACCGACAAGGAATATGAAGCTCAGAAAGCTGAGTACAAGAATATTGAATTTCTTAAAGTATTAGGGGATGACCCTGATTGGGAAATGCCTAGAGATGAAGATAAGCGAAAAGAATATATTAATAAAGCGCAAAATATAATACAGATGTCTGTATTAAAGAATCCACTCTTTGACCGATACGTTAAAAATAAAATCTCCCGGCTTGGAAAAAGCGGAAACAAAGAAATAGATGATGATCTCAATGAGAAAATAGAACGCGCGATAAACAAAGATGGAAAAATTGATTTCGATAAGATCCAACTTTTCACACCTCAGTACAAGCGCAACGCGCCTAATCGCGGAGTGGAAGATGCTCAAGCAGAGCGTCTAATAGCACAGTTTGCATTCGCAGCAAATGCCCAAGGATTTATAAATTCCTCCGGAGATGTATCTGGCGATACCGGAGATGCTGATGAAATGATTGCTCAGCAATATTCTCTGAGAACATCTGTAGATCTAAGGGATGCGGCAGTCTATTACTGGACGGACGAGATCTTTAACTTTGCCAATGAGATGCCTCTCCCTCCCCACAACATCACAGTGCTGCCACTGCAGCATCCTAACGGCATGTTCTTCTCATTCCAGAGCGCATACCAGATGAATCTTGAATGGAAGTCAGGAGAATTCGAGACGGCTATGGAAAAAATACAAGAGGCGTTAGTTCCTCCAGACGAACTCCCCCCAACCACACACAAACATGTAGGAGATCGTAACTGGATCTACATACGTGAAGCATTTGATAAAGACAAAAATTCCGTGATGGAGATATTCCATGATTTT
>NZER01000069.1 GCA_002690445.1 Candidatus Pacearchaeota archaeon | reverse complement strand
TCTGCCTAAGACAAGTATATCAAATTGGATAGAGGTTTGGCAATCCCTAAGCGCTAAGGAAAAGATGCCGCTTCTGCTGCTGGCTGTGCTGCTGGATTTACGGGATAAAAAAAAAACCGAACAGATGTTCGGTCGCCCAGAAGCCTGATTTAGGCTGAAAAAACGATGTTTTTGGAGGTTGAGATGGCTTCTGGTGAAGCCATCCCGTAGGATGTGTAGTCGTAGAACCTCTGGCTGTCGGGGAGCCTCTGGTGAAGCCCCCCTGTGGTGGAGTCTACCCGTAAGGGTAGGTTTTGACGGGTTGTCCGTCTTTGTCCCACGTAATCACGGTTAGCCGTGACTTCCTGAGCAATGCCACCAACTGCTCGGTGGTGAGTGCGTTCCTTTTAGCTGTCATCTCTGCACGTATCTCCTTATGTAGTATGACGTAATACTACCACATCTAGATGGTTCGTCAACCCCTAAGTGCTAAGGGAAAGCTGTGCTGCCCCTCCGGGCAACTTTTTTTGACAAAAAAAAATCCCGACGCTTGCGCTCTCATGACATCTAGCGGGCGTCGGGTCCGACGGGTGGTGTTCCCGTCGGGGGTGGTGTTCTTTTTGATCTACCGTAATTATACCACATGCAGGCGGTCCGTCAACCCATAAGTGGTAAGGGAAAGCTATATACGGGTCGCGGCGCTGCGGGCTAGCGTGCGTGTTTACGGGGTGTCCACAGGAAGTCGTGTTTCTCTTGCTTGCCTCGTTTGTGATCCCAGACTGCCCACTGATAAGCGAAGGGCGACATTCCGATTTGCTTGGCTTCCATGAGGGCGTGGTTTTCTAATTGCTCATACATGGCTTTAGAACCAGCCATCTGTTTACCATCATATCCTGTGTAGATTTGCATCATGTGTGTATCCAGACAGACGATTTCTGATTTAGAACCTTCTATCAAGCAAGCAGCAAAACTATACTTAGGCAGTCCTAATCCCGGAAACTTCGTACTCTGACGGGCTTCCCGATTACCAATGGGAACGGTTCCGTCTTCTTTGTTCTTATTACGCAGCAGTCTTAAATTGGCTGTCCGCATAATAGGAAGTCCAATAGTAGAGTCTTTACCTCGACTGGTTTTTCCTAGAAAAATAGCTTCTAGTTCATTCGGATCGTCTACACCGTCTGTCATCTGCCATGCTACTGTTGACTTGGTGAAATCCGCACGGGCTGATAGTAATGCGAATTCAGCCTTCCGAATATCTGGAACATCAGATTCACGAACGTTCTCTACGAATGTTTCGTATTGATCCAGATTCTGTTTTGCGTATCCCTGACGTTTCTCTCTACGTTCATCCCATCCTGAAATAAATGATTCGAATGCTTCCTCTCCCAACTTCTTCCGCATTCTGGATTCGATTCCAGTCTTAGTCTGAATTAAAGCTATCTTCTTAGCATCGGTCTGAAGCCAATACTTGCCCTCACGATCTCCAACGTATACTGGGACACCTAGAGGGGCTTTTTTAGTTCCTACATAGATACGGTCTTTCGGATTATGTCCCGGATGTGAAGGACGCTGCCAACCTTTTCCGGGAGACCACGGTAGTTGTTCGGCTTTTAATACAAAGTCGATACCGTCTAGTATTCTGATAATTGTGAATTCTGTTGACATCGAACATATTCTAATTGAAAAAGCCCCTTATTGCTAAGAGGCTGTTTCGAATGGCGTCTATTTTGTTTTATCTCTACTAACGCCCTCTGCCTTTCTTTCCCAATAATCGCTGGTTCCACTTTTTAGACGTTAATCCTTTTTTTCCTCTACGCCCATAAATTTTATCGGCGTGTCCATAAACCTTGGCTTGGGTGAGTTTTACGTGTCCGGCATCATTCCCCTGTACCTTGCCAAAATCATTGCACTCACATTTGCAATTCAAAATTCTGGCTTTCTCGCCCGGTCTAATGACTATCTCATCGTTTCCCTTGCAATGGAGTGGGGAAATCCCATTTACTCCAAGGCATCGGAAGCATCGTCGATTCTTGCTGATGGTCATTCTGTCCTCCGGGATCGGTTGCTGGTTACTAACCTCTTATTTGGTGATACCAGTGTAGCAAGAAATAATCAGTTCGTCAATAGCAAATAACCCAGCAATGCGTAAGGGAAAGCTATATATACCGTGGGGGTAGGGGAGTCCTGCGGTGACGCCTCCGGGCTGCTGGTGACGTCACCTTAAAGGAGTTGTGTGCCGTATCCAGTGAGGCTGATATACAGAGCACGATTAACAGTATAGCAAAGGAGTTTCTGTTTATGTCAAGCCCTACGCAGTGCTTTCGAATAACTCTCTAGGTACGGCAGTCCGATAGTTCATGTGTTGTAGATTTAAACCTAATGCGTGGCAGGAGGCTCTGAGAATGGCTCTCTGAAACGCAGTTTTTCCTGATTTAGTGAGTTCTTCCCATTTAATACAAGTTGCCAAGTCACTGGAAATATAGATGCCTGATCTCTGCATTACATCCAAGGTAATGATTCTGATGCTGCGGGCTTCGTTGTTTGCCTTAGCCCCTCGCCGCCTTACTTCTGCCCTGCCTTTAAACTGGAAGTACTCCATATTGTGGTACTCCATCTCACAACACATCACATCTATGGGTCGGTATATTCTGAAATCAAGTTTTTCAATGGTGTCAGTCATACTAATGCTGTCTCTGGTGTAGTCGTTGCTACATCCATATTTTCTTCCTCAGTCTCTTCTTTATAGATAGGAACTGGCTCCTCTGGTATTTCGTCTTCAGATAGCTCTCGTAACACGAAGTCCCATGTCCAGCCCGACATATTCTTATACAGAACCTTTTTCATTTCAAATGGGATATCAGGACATTTTCTAGTGTCCACCACAGATACCAGATCTCCTGCCGTTAATTCTGTCTTTGATCGTGTCGGAATACAGAATGATCCTGCAAACACGACATCGAATAACCCGTAGCCCTGCATCCAGACTTGGTGTGTGACGTTCGGATGGATTCCTGTGTCTGCTTCAGTCGGAGCACCGATGCCTAGTGATACCGCTCCCAACACGCACGCGACTATACTGATTCTTAGTAAATACTTCATGTTAAACTCTTTTTGGTTGCATGGACGGACGCACATTCATCAAGTGGGTATACTTTCACCATTCTGTCCGTGCAATCACCTATATGTAACGTGTCCGTTAGTCAGCTTCGGACCACTCTTAGACTTTTTTACTGACTTCCAACCTTTTGGACGTCCCACCGGAGTCTCTGACTCTGCCTTCAGATTAGATGTTCTACCGTACTTTTCATCCTCTGCTGGTGATGCCTGTCCGACCATTTTGTCCCAGCAACTCATACATAATCCGTCTGCTAACGTAGTCTTCTTCTTTGTTGTACAGGAGAGCTTGCCTTGTCCGGATTTACTGTCGCGCCGTATACAGTGTCCAAAGGATTCTTCCGGCAAAGACGGCACTTCTCGTTCGTGATTAGGATTGTCGTGGGACGTCAGGTTCCTTTTTGTTAGTCTTACTGCCATCGTTCACTCTGGTTCATTTGGTGCTCTCGTAACCACTTGGTTCATTTTTTCTCGATGGTTCTCTCGCCTCGACGTAACTCGTTCTAGCGTACTGGTGCTCTCCGTCCAATCGACTCACTTCCAATTCGTGGTGTTCTAATGATAAATGGTTCACTTTATCCGTTTGTTGCTTTCAAAAGACAGGGTTCGTTCGTATCCATCGGTTCTTTCTAGGTCGGAGACTCACTCTCGTCGAACTGTTGCTTTTGCATCATCGGGTTCGTTTTGTTTCTCTGGTGCGTTTGCTTTCGTTGACTCACTCTTCTTCAAAGGTGCTCTTCCGTATAATGGTTCACTTGATTCCTCTGTTGCTTTTGTTTGAGGTGGTTCGTTTCAGGCCATTGGTGCTTTCGTCAAACATGACTCGCTCTCGTAGCGGGGTGCTTTCTCCACTTTTGGCTCGTTACGTGTCCATAGTTGCTCTCGTTGTCGTTGACTCATTCGCTTTATCTGGTGCTCTTGGTGGCCTTGATTCACTCTATATATCTGTTGCTGTCTATCATGCTGGTTCATTCGTATTCATTGGTGCGTTCGTTTTGGATGATTCACTTGCTTGTGGTGGTGCTTTCAAACGGAATGGTTCGTTCGTATCAACTGGTCCTTTCGGGCTTCGTGACTCGTTCGCTTTATCTGGTGCTCTCAGGAAAAATGACCACTCTTGATAGCGGGTACTTTCATCCTTTAGGGTTCGTTCCATCTCCTTGTGACACTTGCATTGACATTTCATTAAAGCGCAATCGCTATGTCCCCCATATAAGCAAATGAGGGAAGTCATTTCGAATGGTGCTCTGTCCATATAGGACTCACTCTATGCATTGTTGCTCTTGTTATCTGTTTGGCTCGTTTCACCTTACTGGTACTCACTAGCCTCTCGACTCACTCGTATCATCTGGTCCCCTTGGTCTCATGGATCGTTCGATACTCTTGGTGCTCTCGCTAAAAGTGACTTACTTGTGGAGCTTGGTTCCCTCACAACTAATGGTTCCTTCTTGTACCCCCTTACGGGGGTACACGACTCGCTTGCAACGGCTGGTGCTCTCGTTCATGATGACTCACTATTCTTCCGTGGTACTCTCAGAATGATTGGTTCGTTCAGCCTAGCTGGTACTTTCGCTATTGTTGACTCACTCGTGATAGATGTTGCTATTGATGTTGATGGATCGCTTCGGTTAGATGTTGCTGTTGAGACTTGTGGCTCGATAGGTGCGCACCTATGCATGTGATGTACCACGCATGGCGGGGGCCCTTTCACACATGATAGATTCTGATTTGGTCCATCCCTGCGCTATGAGGTTATACCTGCCTATCAACCTGTCGTGTGTGCCGCAGACTCTCCACCACCTGTTGTATAGATTGTTTTTAGGCGCATGCACAGGGGCAAGGTTAGGTATAGCGCTATCATCGTGTATAGAGATGATGTAGCGTACCTCGCGATGACATCGCACGTTGGTGTCAGCGCTAACGATCTCGCACTTCCTCCGGTCTACCATGTTGCTCCTACTGGCATATTTTGTTCTAGATAAATCATTTCCCTATTTTACCAAGTGTACAACCTTGCGGTTCACTCATGGCCTAGTGTTGCTATCGAATGGAATGGTTCGCTTACTATAGGTGGTGCTTTCTTGAGACGTGGCTCGCTCATAGAGTATGTAACTTTCAAGCTGGGTGGCTTTAGCCATTTTCTGAAATGGGCCGTGGGCCTCAACCCGCACGTACCCATACTTCCTAGTGTCTTTCGACTCATTCTCTCTAACAGATTCTCTTTTCCGATTAACACAGTGGGAGTACCCCCCCTTTGGCTCATACCCCCCTATTAGTAGTTACACCTGCTCAGTTACAGGTGCTGTTTATTTGCTCACTACCAGTTGGTGGTGCTTTCATGATCAAATGGTTCACTTACTCACTTTGGTGCTCTTGGGCCTATGGGTTCGCTGCATGCTCATGGTGCTATCGATCGGCGTGACTCACTTCTATGATGTGTTGCTTTCCGGAATGCGTGGTTCACTAGCTACCGATGTTGCTTTATTTACATCAGCTTGGGTTCGCTTTCTGATATTGGTGCTATCGATAGAAGTGGCTCACTTGGTCGTGCTGTTACTTTCTATGCCAATGGTTCGTTTAGTTGAGGTGTTGCTGTCGGTAATCGTGACTACTCTTAATGAATGGTGCTTTCGTCAAATATGGTTCACTGGCATTTCTTGTTGCTTTTCGGACTCGTGGCTCACTTCACTAACATGTTACTTTCTATTCATATGGTTCGTTCGTGGTAAATGGTGCTGTCAGTAATAAGGACTCACTTCCTTAACATGTTGCTTTCTGCGACTGGGGTTCACTTGTCATCGGTGTTGCTTTCATTTACATCGGTTTCATTTCTTCTCGATGGTACTGTCGTGTGCGAGGATTCATTTCTTTGAAATGGTGCTGTCGTGTGTGGTGATTCACTTTAGTCGCCTGTTACTTTCCGGATTGGTGGTTCACTCTTTACAGATGTTGCTTTCAGCCCTTTAGGGTTCGTTTGGTGATGTAGATCTCTCTTCACTGATGACTCACTTGTCTCTATTGGTACTCTATAAAAACCGGGTTCACTTTCACCCTCTGGTACTTTCACTGGAACTGGTTCGTTATATCTTTGTGGCGCTGTATTAACTATGACTTACTCTCGATACGTGTTGCTTTCGCATATTTTGGTTCGATTGGCCTTTTTGGTGCTCTTCCAACCAGTGTCTCACTCTCATCACCTGTTACTTTCATTGGAACTGGTTCGATAAACCTCACTGTTGCTTTTGGGACCTTTGTCTCGCTCTTCTTTTATTGGAACTCTTGTCCTTTTTGACTCACTCAAAAAGACTGGTGCTCTCCATCTGGATGGTTACAAAATTTCAGGGAAGACACTTACTTTGACGCGGACTCCCCTTCTTCTTTTGTAAAAGGTGATTCTATATTTAATATGCGTGCGATTCTGTTTCTGGTTTCCGCAAGATGCGTAGGACTAACGCCCCCTGCTTCTTTCAGTGCGTTGAACGGGTCTGTAATTTTAGGATTCGTATAGATATCCAGTAGCTGCTTCCATGCAGAAGACGGGTTGTCAATATCAGAAACGTATGTCTTGAGTAGCCCATTGAGCGTAGCAGTAGAGTCTCTGAGAGTGGTTAACAAGATCAACATCTCAAAACGTTCCCGTTTTTTCCACGTCCACTCACCCTGTCCCTCATTCCAGCTATTGCGATCTTCCCATAGAGATTTAATACGATCCAACTGCGCATCGATAATAATGTTGTAGTCAGGATCTGTTGTGGATTCGTCGTCAGCAAAGAAAATAGAATCAACACCGACAGGCATGTCGTCAAACTTACGTCCAATGCGTACGGTAGCCCCATGCTTGGCAAGTCTTGCTTTTAAAGCTTTAGCCTCTATCTCGCTTAAATTGGCCTTCACAATAGATGGCGCACTCTCAACCAAGTCTTTTGACGCACTTAAGCTCAGTGACACTTCATCTCTTACTTCTTTAATTACGTTAATTTTCATATCTCCGTAATCCATCAATATCACTAAATAATTAGTTGGGTTATCTTGTGTGGTCATTCTTACCTTTGTATTAATTAAAACTTTTTACTACATCTGTAGAAATTACTTCATAGTTGAGGCATTCGTCCTCATCTCCCCGGTTAATTACCTGCGTAATGAAGTCGGAGGCTGCGTGAGCAGCCACCTCCTCCCCGGTATCGGGGTGGTCGTCGTAGTGGATCTTGGCCTTAACCAGAACCGTTACGCAATAATCCGCCATTTTATTCACCATACTTTCTTACCGTTAAATAGATATTCACTGTATCGTCGCTGTCATCGCTCTCAAGCGGGCTGTTTAAAACCCACTCTCTTCGATGAACCACGCAATAGATGATCCGGTTGTTAGCTTCGTCGTGCAGGACAACTTCATCCCCACGCATGGGAACGGAGGTCTCTTTTCTAATGAATACTTTCGGAAGTTTCTCGTTCTCTAACTTAACACCGTATCGTATGATCATCTATATAATAATACAGTTATATTGAAGGGATTTGTCAAGATGTAGTTGTGCCTGATATAGCATATTTTCGAACCCATGACTGCAGGGTTGATCTGGGTATCTGTAGCTGCTTGGCTACACCATAGAAATTCTTTTTTATGGTATATTCCAAAATAGCTTGAAATCTGAATTCTTTTGAATATTTCTGAGAATTTCTGGGAAATCGTGATAATCCCTCTGCCCATTTTCCAATTGAGGATGTAGGTTTGTTTAGTAATCTAGCGGTTTGTTGGATTCCATATTTTTGAACATATGGTTTTAACCACTCTCGTTTATCTTTGGCACACAGGTTGTTAAAATCAACTCCAGAGTTCTTTAAGAACTCAATCCTGCTACTTTCTGTTATATGGGGATTATCGTCAGAGTTTCCTAGCGCCTTTATTAGGCCGCATTTTTTACAGTTGGCTTTTGACCAGTATCCCTGTGGAGAATCAATGACAAAATAATGGTGACAGTTGCTTTTAAAGTTTTGTGATGGACTCATATTCTCACAGCTTAAGCGAGAATCTCTTGTAATTTATTAGGATTAAATCCGGCTAGCATCTGACTGCCAGCTACTACTACAGGAGTAACTCTAAATCCCAACCCCATCAGTTCACTGGCGTATTCTCTATCAGTAGAGATGTTCTTTTCGGTATAGCTGTGTCCGTTTTTGCTCAACCAAGCCTTGGTTGCCATGCACGGGCCTCAACCATTTGATGTATAAACTGTTATTTCCATTATTACCTCTACGTTTGTTTGTCCGGTATTTCTCCGCCCAATATTATATTTGCAAGCATAGGACTCACTTCCTGTGGCTCCGTTTCATCTGGTATCTCTATACGGTCATGTCCGGTTAGTTGGCTACGGGTGTCTGTTGTAGTGCCTCCTGAAATTCGAACATTCAATTCTGTCAGTTCCCGAACCTTACTGGATTCTTCTTTAATAATTCGAGTATCTTTTCTGATGATGATCGTCTCATCCTTGATTATCACCGTCTCGGTCAACAGCTTCTCACTAACCTTTAGAACCGACACGCTAACGTCGTATATGAGCTTCGTATAGAGAAGCAGAGCAACATTAATACCGACTAGAACTACGCTAGAGATGATCAGCAGTATGACAATTAATGTGGACATATTCTAATCTTACTGCACAACTAGGTTTGTTGGCTTTGTGCGGATGGGTTTATCTTTCGGTCCCTTTAGAAAATGATCGATCCATATCAATTTATGGGAATGAGGATCGTCTACATCTCCCAGAGATGGATAGTATTGGTTACGGAAGTGTCCTGATGTCCACCATTGGAAATCATGGTGCATAGGACCCTCATCCTCATCGTTATACGATACTCTGCGCTGCGGCCTTCGTAGGATGATTAGATTAGATTCATATGTTGGATCGTCCCAGTATCCTTTCGCGCCTGTTGTGCGCTCTAAGTCTCTACGTACAGAACGCTCTAGTTTTCGCGTCTCTGAGTAAAGCAGAGGAGTATTAAGAAAATTTAACATCGCTAAAGATATTCTTACGTATTCCGGATTCTCGAAATCATCAGGATACGTTG
>NZER01000068.1 GCA_002690445.1 Candidatus Pacearchaeota archaeon | reverse complement strand
TTGATAATGTTACTGATTTAGATACATATGATTATGAGTTTGATGATATAACACAAAATCAACTTTATTCAACAACTGTAGGTACTGGTAGTGTATCAGCTCTTGATATAAATAAACAATATGTTTGTGTGGCATCATTTGATAATCAGGTTGATGTTCAAACATTTTCAACAACAACAGCATTATCATATGCAATACATGATTTAAATGTTACAACACCTTTAAATGCTTCTTTTGATAATGAAGCTTTTGTAACAAATTTTACAGTTGATGATTATTATGGAGATATAACTTGTAATCTTCATGCTAATGATGGATTTATTGGTTCTTTTGGATTAATAGAACCCGATATAGAATTTAGTGGTGGAACAAAAACGAAGTTCTCATATGATATAGAAAATATTGATATGACAAATGGGTGTGAAGGACAAATTAGTTTTGCTCCAAATGATGATTATCCTTTGGATGTGTGTTTAACATATCAAAATAATTCAGAGATTCCAGGCAGTTGTAAGAGATATACGGATGGAGAATATACAATTGGAGATACTGTTGATACAGCTCCTATAAATAATACATATTTGATTGATGGAGAGAAATATAAGTTAAAACTATTGTGGAATAGAATTGGTTATATTTCTATGGAGAATGGAGAACTAGATGGTAATTATGACCATGGTGGTTCAGATGTTGGTATAAACAATCATCTTTGTTATGATTATGAGACAGTAGATAATAGTATATGTGCGTTAGCAACTGAAACTTATATTTATGGTACAAGTGAATCTGCTTGTGAATCAACTACAGAATATTCAACTACATCAGATGTGTTTTCATTATTTTCAGGAACAACATGTACTACAGGAAATTTAATGAATAATGGAACTTTGGTAATGTTTTATGAAGGTAGTGTTCCAAGAAGAGTTTATGAAGGATATTATAGAGATGGTGGTTCTTCTGCAACTATTGGTTGTACACAAGTTAATAGTAAAAAGAGTAACGATGATTGTGCAGCTTGTTTAACAGAAGCTAATTTAGGTATGCCAACAGAAGAATGGGCACCAACAAGTTGTTCTGATGGTATTGAAGATACTTATCCTACAGATTTATGTATAGATATTACTAATACGTCAGCTTATTCAAATGAATTTACATATATAAGATATAAAACAGCAGATGATATGGCGTTTGAAGAATTTGTGCAGGCAACAGGAGACCTTTATTGGACTAATGATGCTACCACAAATAATTGGCCTGTTGTTGATGGTACATATAATTGGTTGGTTAGTTGTGAGTCAACATATCCAATTAATGATACAATAAATTCAAGTGAACGTGTATTTTATTATGATTTAACTGCACCAGCTATTACTAATATAGCAGATGATTCATCTGTATCTACTCCTGAAATTGGTGGTGTGTTAACTGTTTCCGCAGATGTTTCAGATGCTTTTGGTGTCGATGTATGTCAGTTATGGATAAATGCTTTTGATGGTTTTGAGAATGTATCATCTGTTACTGTTGGTTCAGTAAGTGATAGTATAGATTTAGATTATACAGTTACATCAATTAATTTAAAAGATGCTGTATTCCATCCTGATTATTTCAGAGAGGATACTCGTGTTTGGACAAAAGTGTCTATGGAAGATGGTGATGTAATAACAATTACATTTGATAATACAGATAATCTTTATGATACATATGAAGAAAATGCAGATGCGGTATTTGAATTTTTTGAGCCATTTGATAATACTACAATAAATACATCAATATGGGATGCTATTAGTACAGAAAGCACAACAATGACGGTGACTGGTGGAGAAGGACAGTTCCTTGATGATGATTCTGATAATCCAGATTATTTTGAAACAATTGAAAAGTTTGCAAGACCAGCAATATTAGAATGGAAACAAAGAGACCATACAAATGAAGATTGGCCACTTGAAGTTGCATTTGGACATGGAACATCAAACACAATTGGTAAATTAAAAGTTCTAGGAACTTATGACCATTATACATTTAAATCATATAAAAATGGTGTTCCATATCAAACTGGAGATTATGCTGATACAGATAGTTATGAAGTCTTTAAGATAGTATGGAATGAAAATCTGTCTGAGTTATATGTTGATGATGTATTATTAGAAACTATAATCAATGATACTTATGATGATAATGCGGTGCCATATGTTGATTCTAGTGTTGCATTTGGAAATTTAATAGCAGGTGGAAGTAATGGTCAGGATACAGAAGGATATATTGAATGGATGTTTGTTAGAAAGTATTCTGATAATATGCCAGAGGTATCTTGTAATGATAATGTTTGTACAGTTAATGCTTCTAATGGAAGCTTTACTGATTTACAAATTCCTTTAACAACTACTTATACAACAGGAGATATATCGTTAACCTATTCAACAGATAATACTGAAGTTGATTATAAATTAACATGTGCTGATGATTCAGGAAATCTTGCAGAAAGTGCTGAGTATAGTATTACTGTTAAAGATGTTACACCACCAACAATTAATTTATCTGGATTAAATGATTTTGATATGACTAATCTTTCAGTTTGGAGTAATGATATAGATGAACTGAATTTAGTTGTAAATTATTATGATTATAATCTTTTCCAAGCATCAGAAAATATAACTTGTGATGTATCTGGAAATGTTTGGGCATGGGAAGATATTGATGTAGAAGTATTTAATTATGATGTTGAGAGTAAAGGTTATCCAATATATAATGAATCATATGGATGGGATACTGATGATACGACTTATGCAAGTGTATGGATAAATAAGACAGATGTAAATGGAACATATCCATATAATGAAGGATATGTTGGCCAGGACTTTGATGGATTTTATTATGTAGGAACTTTAGAGTATAAATATGTTACAGATAATTCTTATAGTTTTATTCAGACATATGATGGATTGAATTGGAATAATGTAGTATCAACAGGAAGAACAACTACTACTTATACAAGTACATTTGATATTAATGATACTATAAGAGGTATTAGATTCTTCTTTAATGATACTACTGATACTGCGTCTCAGCATAATAAATTATATTATATGAGATATGGATACGAAGGTGGTATAGGAAATGAAGGTGCTAGTTATACTCATACAGAAAAGATTAACTTAAAAGGATTACCACTACAAAGATGTGAGTTCTTTGCAAGTGCAAGTGATGACCATACAGAGACAGACATACCAGAATATGAAGTTACATATTTGGATGATGGTTTACAATATGGTACAGAACATGAAATCGAAGTTACTATTTTAACTAATGAACCTGATAGTCTATTAACTGCTGATACTGAGAAATTAGATGATAGATATACGTTTGAATTTAATTATGATACTAAGACATTAGTTAGAGAGTTTACACTTAAATCTGATGGACATAAGATATATTCAAGAGATGAAAGTAATTATCCTGCACATTTTGTTGTTTGGAATAATGTAACAAAAGCTGGAAATTGGGTAGACTTTTCTGATATAAAACAGAGAGATAGAGATTATACTGTTGAGAAGATTGATGATTTTGAATATAATATTAAGTTAGTTGCTAAAACACCATTAGATGTTTGTCCTGGAATATCAACAGAATACTTAACTCCAGAAAATTGTGAATCATATTATGAGTTATTAGAAAGTTATGGTATGGATGATTTTGATTTCAATTCTATTGGTGGAACAAATGTTGCAAATATTACAATTACATTTTATATTGGTGCATCAATAAATATGAGTGGATTTAATCAATATGATAATGGAAGTTTCTTGAATTATACTGCTGCATTAACTACAATAAATGCTTATCCTCCATCAACATATACTGAAACATTCAATCAAACTAATGCAACAAATGTAACAGAAAGAATAGATAATTTAGCTAATGGTACTTATCAATTAGCATATACTCATAATCAATTCTTTGACCAAACATATGAAGTAGAAATAGAGCAATTCTATGATGATTGTTATCAAGAATCTGCCAATGAGAGTGAAAGTTGTGGAGCTAATGGTTCAGGAAATTATTCTTATGATACTGGATGGGTTAATCCTGATAAGGCTATAGATGGAGCTTGGGACTATCCACCATTGGCTACGTATGCTTCTGTAGATAATACAATTGGATTAAAATACTATTATTTCAATTATAGTAAACCTGAAGCATTAAATTTCACAGTATGGGGACCTTATGCGTCAAACGCTGTACACAAGGCAGATTGGGTCTTTAATGTAGGAGATAGTGGAGACCCAGATGATGACGAAAAGGTCAATGCTACGCTGTCTGACGCTTGTATAGCCAATACTACAGTACAGTTGAGAATAGGGTTCGAATGGTCTTCTGCTAATAATAGAACTGTTCAAGAATGTTATAATGGAACTGCTTGGGAACAAGTAACTTATAATGGTGTTCCTGAGTTCTACACCTTTGATAATAAACTATGGGAAGAAGCATTAATTTGGTATACTACAGCTCCTAATATTATTGATACTCCTTATTCAACATATCAAGTTAAAGTTACATATATTGTTAGAAATGTTAAAACACAAGAAGTGTTGAATGATTATAATGTTACAGTTCATAATACAAATGGAAGTGGACAAGATAATTATCAAGTGGCAGATAACACAACAACATCTCTTACATATTATTTGAATGCAACAACATATGATGTTATTGTAAATAAAGATACTTATGAACTATTTAATGAGAGTAAAACATATACCTATAGACAAGAACTTACACAATATTTAGATTTGGCATTTAATACAATAATTAATTTGTTTGATGAAAAAGATTTAACTGGATTTGATATGAATCAACCAGATAAAGTTGAATTTATTGTATTCTGTCCTGACCATACAAAGTCAACTACATTGACAAATAATGTTCAAACAGTAGGTGTTGATTGTGCTTATGAGAAGTTTAAGTTCATGCTTACATATGGTGATAGTGGTTATTATAGAACTTATATAACTGCTCCTGAAGATGCATTTAATCAGAGTATTTATTTGATAGATATTGGTGATACTGCTTATATTTATAGTAGTTTCATTATTGATGACTTATTGGGTGATTTCAATAATCCAAGAATATTAATAAGTAAATTAATAGAGGATGACCGTGTACAGATTACTGGAGATTATACAGATATAGAAGGAAAGATTGGTGCATTCTTAATTGAGAACCATGAATATATTATAGAGATTCATAGTGATAATCAACCAATATTGGAACTTGGTGGTTATTCTGCAGATGTTGGTGGAGATAAAACATTAAGATTATATGATATAACTTTAGCTGCAAATGATTTAGGTGGTTTCCATCAAGCAGTAACTACATATTTGGCAATATCTGAAGATGGAACAAGTGTTGTTGGTAGTTATGTTGATGCAGATAATCTTACATCAATAAATGAGTTTAGAATTTATGAGAATGGTTGGGATGAAACATTGATATTCTCAACACCTTGTGCTGACCCATCTAATTGTCCAGTACAATGGACAATATCAGAGGCATATAATGAGAGCACATTGGTTGCAGGATATTCATTATCTCATGCGGATTTCAGTCCTTTGCAAATATCACAATATGTTCAAACCAATTCGGGTATAAATCTAGTAGCATTTGATTATCTAAGCGATAACTTTACAAATTGGTTCTTCTTGTTGTTCTTAGCAACTTTAGCAATAATGGCAACAATAAGGTCTTCAAATGTAGTAAGCTTGGTAATGATAGCTTTAGGTGGATTGTTTGTAGCCTTTGGTTGGTGGGGAATGAGTGGTACAGTATTAGCTATAGCATTTGTTGTAGCATTACTTTATACGTTAGCACGTGGAGCTAAATCAGAATGAAAGGAATAATGGGTTTAGTAATATGGATGATATTGTTCAATTTAGCTGGAGGCATCATTGAAAATACTATTCTTACTGCAGATGGTACTAAGATATTTGGAAATTCAGAAGATAGAATGGGAATGACCTATGATGCAGATGATGCAGCTGATTTTGAAGGAACCATGAATAAAAGTATTAGTCCATCGGGAGAGATGGAAGATAAAGGTAATGCTATTTATAGGGTTTTAGATACGATGAATATTGGATTTATCCAGAGATTTATTCAAGGAATACAACATTATTTATATGGTTTTGTAAAGATATTACAAAATACGATAGGCCCATTTATGGGGGAAACAACAGCTGTAATATTTTTTGGAATGTTAAGAACAGTTATTACAGTTATATATTTATTAGGAATATGGTCGTTATGGACAGGTAAGGAGGCAAATGAATAAATGGCAGATGTAGTAGGCTGGGCGGAATTAATGGACGGGAATATGACTACAGCAGTTTATACTATGTTTAATACATCATGGTCAGCAGGTGGAACTACAGGCTGGTTCATTGTAATATTGTTTTTTGTGTATCAAGCAATGTTATTTATGAAGACAAAGAATCTTATGTTATGTTGGGTAACAGGAATAATGTTTGCAAGTTTGTGGGGAACAACCTTGTTTGTTGAAGCAATAAGTCTTCAATTTATGTGGTTCCTATTAGTCTTAGAACTGGGAGGAATATTGTACTTAATTGTATTTAAATAACGATGAGAAAGAAAAAAAAGATTATCACTAATAGCAAAGAGATTTACAAAAAGTTAAATATGTTAAATTTCTCGTCAGAAGTGATATTAAAGAATGTTAAGCCAACACAGATAAGTAAAATTTTAAGTAACATTAATAGTCGTGGAGATATTATTGTTGCTGAAAAAGTGGGAAATTATATTCTATTAGAGAGAGTTGGCCCAATTAATTTTAATGTTTATCTAAAATAGTTGGAAAAATATATATATAAAGGACGGTTCAATATTATCTTCTACATTGATTAGATTTGGCTATCTGGAAAAATATATATATAAAGGGTTGCCAATTATACTAATCAATATAATTAGTATAAAAGACACGGAGGAAAAACACAATGTTTATGCAAATAGCAGTTGGAGCCATTGGAATCGGAATTGTTTTAATGGTAGGATATTTGGTTATAGCTCAAGTTAGAAGTGCTTTACCAACAGATGATTTAGACAATGCTACTACTGATGCACTAGATTCTACGCAGGCAACTGTTTTCGCAGGTTTTGCTTTAATCGCAGTAGGAATTATTGTATTAGCAGCATTCGGACTAATCAACATTTTCAAGTAGGCCTTCGGTCCATTTGAATAAAGAAATAAAAATCTATAAATTTATAGATTTAATATACAAAAACGCAACGGAGGTATACTAAAAATGTTTATGCAAATAGCAGTCGGAGCAATCGGAATAGGTGTTGTTCTAATGGTCGGTTATTTGGTTATCGCACAAGTTAGAAGTGCATTACCAACAGACGATTTAGACAATGCAACAGTCGAAGGCTTAGATGCAACACAAGCAACTGTTTTCGCAGGTTTCGCACTTGTCGCAGTTGGAATAATTGTATTAGCTGCATTCGGATTAATTAATGTCTTCAAGTAAGATTATTAATTAATTTAAGGATGGGTTCAATATAGATTTGAGAGGCCTTTTGGCCTTTTACTTTTTTTTCTTTTTTTGTTTAATTCTTTTAAAGATACTCTGTCGGAATAGTAAAATTTATATACTATAAGATTATTTATATTTAATAACATAAAATGGCAGAAAAAAACAAATTTGTTTTACGGAAAGTAATACGAAAGATTGGGGACTCGTTAGGTTTAATTTTTAATAGAGAAGAACGAACAGCATATAAATTTAAAAAAGATGATGTTATGGAAATTTCTATATCTAGAATAATAGGAGGCAAGAAAAAATAAAATGTTAATTGAACTTTATATGTTTTTTCAGTTAGTTGTTTTAGGTGTATTTATCTCAGCTTTTTTTACTAAACAGGAAATACTATGGGTTTTAACTTTAGTATTAAGTGGCGTATTAATGATGAATGCTTATAATGTTGAAACTCAAGTTTATTCTTGGAACACAACTATAGAAGCATATCAACCTGAAATAATAACACATAGTTACCCGTATTTAATGGGAATTAATATGTTAATATTTGGATTAACTATGGTGCTTGGCCTATTTGATTTATTTGACAAATATGGACGAAAGATAGCAGAAGGGGGTCCATAACAGATGTTTGATGTTAAAGGAAAAGTTAGAGTAGTCTTACTTGTTATGATAATTTGTTCTTTTGTTGTATTTACAAAAGCAGACCCAGGAGACCCTTGTAATGAATTTGAGTTTGAAGATTGTCTTGGTAATTGTTATAATACTACGTTATATGAACCTTGGGTAGGTGATGGATATTGTGATAGAGATGATACTGGAAGCTATCCTAATTTTATGTGTTCAGAATTTGAATTAGATGGTGATGATTGTAATGATTTTATCTGTTCTAATACTTTTATATGTACAGATTATTCTTACTCCCAAGAATCGTGTGAATCATTAGAGATTGCAGTAGGTAATGACCCTTGTTATTGGGTAACTGCTGATGCCCCAGGTGAAGAAACAGAAGAACTCGGTTGTTGGTGTCCAGAAGATGTTATATCATAAAAATAATATTCTACGAGTAACCCTTCTGTTGTTGATGGTTATTTTAGTCTCGCAAAAGATATATGCTCCTACGTGTGAACAAGTATGTGCAGGTCAGTTTAATGGTCCTTGTGATTGGAAATGTGATAGAGCATTTACGCATGGTCCTTGTGGACTTAGTGGTGGTTGTGATGATTTAGGAGGTTCTGGTGGCTGTAGACCTCCTGGAGCTATTCTTGGTAGTGATTGGGATTGTTTTCCTACTAGAGAACATTGTTATTGTATCCCTCCTGCACCTGCATGTCAAGCATGTGATGTTCCTATAACTGGTGCTTATACTATGACAGAAGATTTGGGAAATTCTACTGACCCTTGTTGTGATGATGGTTTTCTATTAACAAATGCACCAAGTAATACAGGATTTCTTTTTGATTGTGCTGGACATACTGTATATGGAGATTCATCAATTTCTGGATTTACTCCAGATTATGGTATTAAAATAACTAACCTTGAAGGAATGGAAGTTAAAAATTGTACGGTGAGAGGGTTCGCTAATAATATCTATCAAACTGGTGCTGCATCCGATAATAATTATTATCACGATAATAATATGACTATAGATTTTCCTACGTCTGCTGGATATTTTATGCATCAAGGTGATAATGTGACGCTTGAAAATAGTTTTATTCAGTCAGATAGTGATGGAAAATATGGTATTTTTCTTAGTTCTGGTACAACTAATGCATTAGTTGATGGTAATACAATAGATACTACTGGTGGTCAAGGATATGGATTGTATGTTCAAGCGTCTACTAATGCTACTCTTATAAACAATTATGTAGATACAACAAATAATGGTCCACCTTTATATTTACGATTTGCAGGTGGTGTTTATGTTCAAAATACTCTGGTTCATAATAATACGTTTATAGGAGGAACACATGAAGGTATAAAGTTGCAAGGGTCTAGTTGTGATGCTGATTTAGGACATGATAATAATACGTTTACTAATAATTATATTACTTCTAAAAATTCTGGATATGAGAATTATAAATGTAATGATAATAATGTGTTTTCAGGTAATACTGTAGCGGTATCGTCTATTGCAAAAGGGGTTGAAATTACTTATGAAAATAAAAACACTCTTATTTCTAATAATAATATTACAGCGGAATCTTATGGAATTTATATGTATTCAGGAAATTTTTCTGGTACCGTTATTGATAATAATACAATAACTACTAGCACATCTACAGATAGAGGTTTTTATTTAAGACCAAGAGCAGAAGATGTTGGTACAGTATTTTTAAAAAATAATTATATATCAGTAGATGGCACTAATAGTTATGCTATTGATTTATATGATAATTCTGAAGGAAATTATACAGTAATAGTTCATGATACGGTATTAGAATCTACTGGTACTAATAGTAGAGATTTATATGTGGCAGGTTATAGTTATCCTCATGATAATGAGATATATTTTGTAAATGTTACATTTGGGGCTTCTGATATACAACATGTTGGAGATGCTGCTGGTGAGGCTGTTACATGGTATGTAGGCTGGTGGGTTGATGCTTTAGTTCAGAAAGAATCGTGTGAGGTTATAAATCTGTTTAATGTTAGTGTAGGTCCTAATACATATAATGATGAGTGGGAACTTAGACATAATATATCGTTAGAAAATTTTACATATGAAGATAATGTAAGATATATAGAAGCAAATCTGAAAGGAACTTCTCCAAATAATTATATGAGTGCTTTTGTGGAATATCATTATGTTGATGCTAATGATACTACTCTTTTAGGTACTCATACTGGGTGTTCAGCGAGTTGTGGTAGACATGTTGGTTGTAGTTGTTCAGATAGTTATCCATTTGACCTTTCTGTTGATAAACTAGATTATATTACAAGTAATACAGGTGGAAATCCTCTTTGTTCTTATGGTTATGTAAGGTGGTATTATGAAGATGCAACAGACTATCAAGCTCCTAATCAAGCTTGTGGGACCAGAACATGGATAAATCCTAATCTTGAAAAAGAAATTGATTATGTTTATTTTTATACATCTGTTGCTGGAGATGGTAGTACAGATGACCCAACAGCATTTCATAATAATATTGAGTTTTATGGTCCATTAACAGATTTTCCGTCAATGAATAGTTCAATTCAAACTGAATTAACTGGTGAGTGGTATAGTTTTATCAATCCTAAAAAACATCAAGAAGTAGAATATGCTTTGTTGTATGATAAAGGAGTAACACTATCAACTGAGACTTGTGATGGGTGTTCAGCGAGTTGTGGTAGACATGTTGGTTGTAGTTGTTCTGCTACTTGTCTTTTTGATGCTGGTGATGATAAAGTAGATAATATTACAAGTGTTACAGGTGGTAATCCTACTTGTTCTTATGGTTATATAAAATGGTATTATGAAGATGCAACTAATTATACTGCTCCTAATCAAGCTTGTGGGACCAGAACATGGATAAATCCTAATCCTGAAAAAGAAATTGATTATGTTTATGTTTATACATCTGTTGCTGGAAATGGTAATGAGGACGAACCAACCGCATTTCATAATAATATTCAATTTCATCAAAGTCCTACTGCTCATGGTTTCCAGGAAGTAATTAAAATATGGGGAGAGAAATCAGAATTTTGTCCTCTTGAAGGTGCATTGGTTAATAGTTCATCAGTACCAAGTTCTCCTGAAGATTTCTGGCCATTTTCAGAGTTGTCTGATTCTGATGGGCGTATAGAACATCAAGCACAATATGAATATTATAGAACTCCTGAAATAGATAGTGTTAAAGCATATTATACTAATTATACATATAATGCTACAAAAGATAAATTTTTAGACAACTCGTCTATCTATGAGGTAGACGACAATAAGTTTTTAAACATTACTTTATTACGTAAGATTAGTGATGTTTGGTTCTTCTTGTTTTTAGGAGACAAACATCCAGTCGTAGGACGGGGAGAATAAAAAATGGATTTTGATAAATATAAAGTATGGGGAGAACAACAACAGAAAACACCAGATGAAAATATGTTAATGCAACAACAAATGGCTAATCAGATGCCTATGGAAGCACCAGAAGAATTACCACAAGGTATGTATCCTGGGCAACCAAATCCTTTTTCAGATGAACAATTACAAGGTGTTGGAGTTCCAGATGTTCCAATAAATATGGGGTCTGGATTTGCTGAAGTTATGTTAACAGATGATGGTGTTCCAAAAGCATTAAAAAAGAAAAATTGGTGGGTTTTTAATAAAGATAATGTATTAACTTTTTTAGATAAAGAAAGAAAGTTACAAAAGCTAATGGCTTTTGATATTGTAAAGATTGATATATTAAATAGTACACCGTATTATGATTACACATTTGATAAGGAATTAGAATTTACATTAACAAGAAATGTGTTTGATACAAAATTAGATAGGGCATTAGGTTTCCAAGGAGGAAACCAGAAGAATGAACGAGTGATGCTGCAGTCACAGTTTTCAGAACAAAGACAAATTTCTGAAGATGCAAGATTTGGAGGCAATAAGGAGGGCTTCTTTAAAAGATTGTTAGGCAGACGATAGGGAGGTAAAAATGGGATTAGCATGGATAACAAATACATATTTATGGATGGGACTAACATTCCTGTTCTTTTTATTATTTATATTAGTAATGGTAGTGCTTGTGTTTATATCTAAAAAAACACATGCTATGGTTGAATTTAAAGCATGGAGAAAAGGGCATCCAATAGCATTATTTTTCCAGGATAATAGATTCTGTGAATGGAAACCTGTAGAACCAGATGCTGGTATAATTAATGATAAGGATTATGGGGCATATATAATCAGTTCTACGTATGTAGATAAAAAAACAAAGAATGTATTAATACCTTTTGATGCAGCTTTTGGAGCAAGTATAAATGTTAAAGCTGCGAAGTTAGCTGATGATTTACGATATGTAGTTCGTGATGAACGTCAAATGGCTAATTTAAGAGAGGCTATTGCAACAAACAAAATAAAAGAAAGTGAGACAATTGAAGCATTAAAAACTAGTGTTAATTTTGGAGCAATCAAAGGAATGATGACTGCTTTAATACCACATAATATTAATGCGAAAATTGAAAAGGTTATTGCCAGTCGTATGAAAGGATTTGGTAATGTAAATGTTCCACAAATTGCTATGTTATTTGCGGCAGTCTTTGGGGCAATCTTATTAGGAGCACTAATAATTAAGTTAGCGTTTCCAGCACCTTAAACAATGGCAGGACTTCCAGCAGCAGGATATGGATTCAATACATTTCAAGAGATAAAGAGTCATTCGTCTATTCTTTATAATGAACGAATGGCTATTCTCTTTTATCTTCTTGATATGAAGAGTATGAGATTGAATACTTCATATGGTGTTCCTGATATTTTGGAAGTTCGTGGAATTTTAAAACAAATTTATAAGAATGTTAGAACATTAATACGAAACAATCCTACAGTTAGAGCTACATTAAATCTGGAAACAAAGGAAGAAGGATGTTATATTACTGATGTTGCTATGAGTGGTATTGATAAGATGGTTGAATTTTGTGAAACAAATGGATATAGTACTAAACGTGTTTATATTATAACAGATGAATTAAATAAATATGAAATGTTAATGAAAGATATATTACAATATTTCCATTATTTCATAAGACCTGATTTCAGACAGAAACCAGATATTGATGTTGCAACTGAAAAATATAAAGAGATTGCTGATAAAAAGACAATTGAAGAGTTGCGTGAATTAGCTGGTAGAAGTCACAAGATTGATTTTGATAATCTAGGGAGTTCAAGAGTAGCATTGCAAGAAGAAACGGAAATAGAAGATAATCTTGACGATGTAGAAGAAATTGAAGAAGAGGATGAAAATGGGCATATCAACGAGTAACTATGATATTGTATTTTTTGAAGAATACTTACGAAATAAAAAACGATTATCAGAAAGCTCTATTGACAATTACATAGCAGTAATACAGAGGTTTTTTAAAGAGGACAGGGATATAAATGATGTTGCATCTTATAATGATTTTTTAATTAAATATTCTATTAAGAAAAGAGCAACACATTATTATTCTGTTTTAAAATCTTTTATTGAATTTAAATTTACAGCGGCTGCAGATAGAAATCGTCTCTTTGAGAAATTGATTGTTCCTCCAAAGAAGTACGATATAAAACAAGAAAGAAAGCATTTGCCTGAAAATAAGATAATTGAAATTATTAATAATTTAGATTCAGAGAAGCATAGAGTTGTTGCATTAATACAGACGCTTACTGGGATTCGTGCTGGAGATGTTTTGAGAACACCAAGAAAGAATATTGTATCAGAAGAATATCAAGGTACAACGGTATTACGTTTAAATATTATAGGTAAGAGAAGAAAAAGGAATGTTATTTTTATACACGATAAAATTGGTCAACAATTAGTAATGAAATATCTATTCTCTGCAACAGGTTGGGAAGACTACCCATTTCTTGATGGTTTTCAAACTCGTAGTTTAGCAACTACTATGGATATAGAGACTCGTATAGTAAAAAAGAATTATTTATATTATTGGAGAGATTTAAAGGAAGCATTGAGCAAAGCAAATATAGATAAGAAAGACTTTGCTACTCACGATTTTAGACGATGTTTTGCACGAAGAGCTTGGGAAAAATATAAAGATATACACGTTCTTATGAACCTTTTGAACCATAAAGACCCTGCAACCACAATTAGATATTTGACACAAAGTGGTTTACGTAATATTGATTATTTGTGGGAGATGCAACAATAATGGGGAGAAGAAAAAAGAAGGACAAGAAACATGAGTTGTATCTTTTTATTGGGATGGGAATTGGAATTGTATTGCTTGCTATGTTAAGTAATATAAAACCAGATATTGAAATACATTTACAACATGATTTTGATGATGAACAATTAGAACAATTTTATTATATAAATGTGTTTGAACCTTTATATTTTTCACCTGTAGATACTTATGAACAATTAGAATTTGATAAATTTAAACCTATTTCAGATTATAGTTTTTTTAATCAATTTAGGTCTTGTTCAGATAATCATATTGATTTGTATCCTGATGATTTTTTAAGAATGTTAAAGAAGAGTGAATTAAAACATATAAAGTTTTTTAATAATCCTACGAGAACTTCTGCTAACAATTTATTACAACAACAAAGAAAGACAGCACATGCATATCTTAGTGATATTGATAGATTTTATAAATCATTAGAAGGAATTGGGAAAGAAGAGAATTTTATGATGCCAGACACGCAACTTTTAACAATTACAAATTTAAAACAGATATTGGTTGATTTTCGAGAAAACACATATGCTATTTTAGTTGAGTTAGACAGAAGAGAAAAAATATTAACAGGAGGAGAACAATATATTGTTGAGCATGACAAACAAGTAGATTGTGGGGCGTTTGATGAAGTTGATACAAGGTATACCCTTACTCCAGAGATAGCAAAAGATTTATTTTTATATTATATAGATACATCAAAAGACCCGCAGAGTGAGTATAACAGGGCAGAACAAATACCTGTTTCTGATTTTAATTCTTATTTAATAGAGTTAAATTGTTACAACGATTATTATGATTATGTTTATGGTGTTGATGCTGATATGTATGGCCATATGTTTATGGCAAAGTATGATAGTTCTGCTCATGATGTTCTAGATTTTTATGAAAGAAATGGAAATTTTGATATGCCTTTTACATCTTGTTTTTGTCCTTTTGTAGAAGAGGATAGAATTAATTGGTATCTTATTGATTATTTTAATACAGATGAAGACCATGAGGAGGAAGAAATTGGATGTATGGAACATTCATTTTCACATAATCCTACACAAAGAAATTTAGACCGTTGGGCTAATGAGAATGAACAGCATATGAAGAGGGCATATCATACTAAAGAGTGGGATAATTTTGATACACTTTGGAAAGAAAAAACACAAATAGAGACAAAGTTCTTTTTGTTTACAGAAGCTATGGATGATATTAATCCTGGATATAGTTTTGCATATTTTGAGGATAGTACCCGTGATTTATGTAAGGAATATCAGAATGTTGTTTTTGTTGAGTCTTTATTTTATCTAACATTTATGCCATGGTCAAAAAGTGTATATATTCAAGGAGAATATGATTATATATATGGAAATCAAGGGGAGACTATTGATAATATGTTTCCTATTAGGAATCCTGTAAAAGGAGATAGATTAGAGTTTTTAAAAAGATATATATATAAAGACTAAGATATTAATGATTATGATGAATAAAAAAATTACTGCAGTTTTGATTTCAGGAGGGTTATTAGCTTCAGCTATAGGAGTAGTTGCTGCTGATACTGATTTTATTGATAGTGTATTTAGTAAGGATGCTGTGATGAAATCTCTTATTGAAAATGATGATAAACCTGTTAAGAAGTTTGATGAAAGAACCATTACTACTGCTTCAGGTGTAAAGTATTCGCAATTGGGCTGTTAAAATAATGAATAGGGAGTTGAAGCATATCATTACATATGCTAGGGAGAACTTTCAGTTTTATCGAAAGTTGTATGGTGATAGAAGTTTCACGAATTATAAGGATGTTCCTACTATTTCTAAGAACAAGTTGTTAGAACTCTACGAGGGTAACGCAATTGATTTTGGAATAGATAATTCTTCGCAAGGCATGTTTGCGAGGGTAACATCTGGTACTTCTGATATGATGGGTTGTTTTTATCAATCTGAGGACGAGATAGAGAAGTCTGCCGAAAGATTTAAAAAGGTTAGCTACTACCTCAATCAAACCCAGAAAGACAGGGTAATCATAATCCATAATTACAGTTTGGCTTATATATTTGTCCGACACTTTATTAAAAGTGGATGCGTTGTGTCTTTAGGAAACCCATTTGACCTCGAATATACCGTTGAGCATCTGATGAGGACGAAATCTAATGTTATCAGAACAACCCCATCGATTGCGTTACGTCTCATTGAGATGCTCAACCTAAGAGGTTATAAAAATATAGATATGTTTCTTCTTGCGGGTACTGGTTTATCAAAAGCAGTAGACAACCAGATAAAAAAATATTATCCTAATGCAAAAATTGTAATGCAATATGGAATGGCAGAAACTTTGAATTCTATGTATCAATGTAAATATATTGATGCTAATAATTTTCATACATATGATGAAGACTTATATTATGAGTTTATTACAGATGAAGGAAAAGATGCAGAAGCAGGAGACATGGGCGAGTTAATTGCTACTAAGTTAACAACTGATAGTCCATTGATACGTTATGCTACAGGGGATATATTCTTACTTGGTGATATATGTTCTTGCGGTAAAAGAATATATAATATTATTGGTAGAAATGATAATGTGATAAAGGTTAATGGTGTAGTTGTCTTTAAAGATAAAGTAGAACAAGCAATTAATAAATTAGGGGATAGAGATTATAAATTAGAATTTAGTGATATAGAGGATGATGATATAGTTAAATCTAAATTAAAATTATATCTAACAATAAAAGAAGGAGAAGATATAGAACAAATTAAAAAAACCTTTTCTAAATACTTTGAGATTGCAGAAGGATATACTTGGCAGGATGGTTTAGATGCAGGAATCTTTGAAGAGATTGAGATTATTAATAGTAAATTTAAAGGAAAACAATTAATAAATAGTACATTTAATAAATAAAATCGATAGATTTAAATACTAGTTATATTATATGACATTTAATGATAATCAGATTTAAGAAGGGGGCGACAATGAAACAATTTATAGCTTTAACATTTATGTTATCATTATTATTTTTAACAGGTTGTGGTTCAGATTATGATGATGAAGGAACACTTATTCCTACAGAACCTATTTCTGATTTAGAGGTTGAGTTAGTAGTAACATCGGTAGAGTTTAATGGAGTTTTATATCCATTAGAAAATGATATAATACCAGAACCTGAAGGTGTAGATATAAATTTAAGAACAGCAGATTATAGTGAAGCAGAGTTATTCACATTAGCATCTAATGAACCTACAATTGGTGTTTTATCTAATATTAATGTTGGTAGAGCATTTACTGAAGGTGAAATATATAAAGTTTTAACTCCATATTATAGGGAAATAGTAGGCCCTAATGGAGACACAATGGGCAAAGTAGTAACTATGCTCGATTCTAATATTATGACTCCAAAGGATTTGGAAGGAAAGAGAGTTGGTATTCAGGGAGAAGCAGATGGTTCATCTATTGCTTTTATGACTGCGTTAAAAAAGATATATCAAGTAGATTTGGATACTATTGAATTTATCGCTGTAGAGAGTAATATGGCTCCATTGATGCTACAAGAAGGCAATCTTGATGCATCTATGTTTGATAGCGATTATATCATCACAGAGGGCTTTAGTGAGAGCTATAAGGTGGTTATAGATTTCAATAGAGAAATGTATGATTTCTATGGGACTGTTCCACCAGCATCATTTTTTGTAGTAAAGAAGGAGTTTTATGATGAAGACCCTGCACTTTACAATAGAATAATTGATTATTTTACAGAAAATTATCAATGGTATAAAGATAATGTTGAGGAAGTATCTCAGTTAGAAGCAGACGCATCGGGGGACTCATATGAAACCATAAGATTAAAAGCAGACTATGAAGAAAGAGCAGGAAAAGTAACAGAAAAAGATATAGGTGCATTCTATGGTTTCTATGAGATTGCAAAAGAAAGAGGCGTGATTGATTTTATTCCAGATTTAAATGAGTTATTTATAACACCATGAAGATACGAACACCATCGGTTGTTCTTTCTTCATTGATTTTTTTATTTTTATTGCTGTTATGGGAAACAACTGCTACATCTTTTATTGTTTCAAAACCTTCTGAAGTTATATTATCATTCATTACAATATTATCATATCCGAATACGTGGATAAATATACTTGATAGTTTTATTCGTGTTTATATATCATTAGCAATAGCAATAGTTGTAGGATTTGCAATAGGAATTCTAAAATATTTTAATAAAACATTTTCTGATGTTGTAGATAGTTTGGTTTATCCTACACAATTTATAGGTGCTGCAGTTTTAACCATAATAGGTATTGTATTCTTTGGCCTTTCTAATGTAATACCGTACTTTATAATTACAATTGTGATACTTCCAAATATATTTATTACAACAAGACTTGGATTAGATAATCTTAGAAAAGATTTAATGGAATATGGAAAGACATATAGTAAAACAAAATTTCATATGTTAGCGTATATTATCTCTCCTCAATTGATTCCTCATGTGATGGCTGGTATAATAAGGTCAAATGCAGTAGCATGGAAGATTGTTGTTACAGCAGAGATATTTATTGGTGCTAGTGGATTAGGATTTATGATTAATAATTATTTTAGATTGTTACGAATTGATGATTTATTTGCTACAGTTTTAATTATGTTTATAGTTGGGTTTACAATGGATAGAATATTAACAATGATATATAATAAGATATTGGTGAGATATGATGATTAGATTAAGCAAAGTAACTAAATCATATGGAGATAATGTAGTTTTTAAAAGACTTTCGTATAAGATAAAAGATAAAGAGATAGTAGGAATTACAGGAAAGAGTGGTGTAGGAAAAACTACATTGTTAAGATGTCTTTCAGATTTAGAAGAAATTCAATCTGGTACACTTGAGGTTAATACCGATATTAGTTATATGTTTCAAGAAGATAGATTGTGCCCGTGGTTAACACTATATGATAATGTTTTGTTACCATTAAAATTACAAGGAAAGAAGATAACAGAATCTGTTAAAGAAGATATAGAGATGTTCTCTAAAATGTTTGCTGTCGAGGGTGAACTTGATAAAAAGATAAATGAAGTATCAGGAGGCCAAAGACAGCGTATTCTTTTAATTAGGGCTATGATAACAAAACCAAGAGTTCTGCTCTTAGATGAGCCATTTAAGAGCTTAGATGACAAGCTGTATAACCAAATAATACCTAAATTTTTAGCGTATTGTAGGGCTAAAAACTTGACAATTTTGATAGCATCTCACAATAAAAAAGTTTTAAAGAGATGTGACAAAGTGCTGAATTTGAATATATAAAAAAAATATATATATAAAGGACTAATGTATTTAGGTTTCTAAGGAGAAATATATATTTAAAGCAATAGCTTTATACAATACGTATGGAGTATAATGTATATTTTGATGATATACTATCAATGTCCATTTCGGCCAAAAATCGAAAAGATGCATGGAAGCAACTTTTCAAAGCAGGCTTCAAAAACAAAAGCAAAATGTTAAAACTGAAAGAAACGAACTTTGACACAATGAAGCTGGTTACGAATATAGTAGGAAACAAAGAGATAGTATTACCATCAAAACAAAGTATAAAATTTGAAAGATGAATCCAACTGGAAAAATATTAGGTACGGGGAGCTCTCTCAAAAAATCAAAAAATTATAATCAAAAACTTTCAGATTTCAACTTCAACAAAACAACAAGGTATGGAATTGGAGGAGGATTGTTAGGCGTATTTGTCGGTGCTCCGTTTGTCGGTGCGGCAATTGGTATGTTAGCAGCAAATAAAGATAAAATAAAGAAGTCGGCAAAGAAGTATGATAAATACTACAAATGATTACAAAGTGGACGAGAATGTCAAAAACATATTATAATAGAGCATTAGCAAAGAAAACAGCAGAACAAGACATAAGAGATTATTTTAATACTGCCTATGTAGCAGATGAAATAACATTAGGACCTTATTGTTCAAAATGGGTTCATGAAGAAGTAGAAAAGAGGAAAACACAATATAAAACTATGAGTGAATTGGAGGAGATTGCACAAAATGGCACAGGAAAAACTAAAATTTTATGATTTGAAAGCGAAGAAACCTTTCACATCTGCGATATATACAGTAAAGGTGAGAAAGAATAGAAGATTTGCTGTTACTACAGCTCCTTCAGGTGTTAAATCTTGGCGAATATTAGGATTAGCTAAGTCTAACTATAAAAAATTAGGATTAAAACATACAGGAAAAACTTGTAAACAAGCCCATAGTAAATCAACACATGCTGCTTGGAGCAAGAAGAGGAAATAAAATGGGTTGGAAAAAAGACAAAAGAAAAAGAGAAAAAAGAGAAAGAAAAGCAGCAAGAAAAGCAGCAAAATTAGCAGCAAAATTAAAAGCTAGAGCTAATGCAAAAGCTAGAGCTAATGCAAAAGCATTAAAAAGAGCTAATTTACAAGCAGCAAAAAAAGCAGCACGATTACAAGCTCAGAGACCTAAGTTTGCACCAGGTAAAGGAAGAAAAGGAGCTAAATTAACAGGTGCACGAGCTAAGACAGGTAATAAATTAACCACATCTTTAAAGAAACCTAAAAGACAAAGGCAACTTACAGCAGCACAACAATCTTCACTTAGAAGTCAAGCACAAAAACTTGGGATTGGATTTAGTTCAGGTAATACATACCAAAAACCAAGGACTAAACCAGGAAGAAAGACAAGAACACCATCAGCACCAGCAGAAACTATACCTACAGGATTTAGACCTGGAGCATGGAGCAGAGCTAATCCAGGTGTTTATTTGAAAGCTTCTACAAGAATATTAGATGCTATCGCTAAAGGTGGAACTCATAGAGGATTATATGGTGAATCACTTGGAGCTGGCAAATATGGAAGTAAATGGGCAGGTATGAATTTAGGACCTTCCTATAGTGTTGAAGGTGGAATTGGTGGAGCAGGAAGTCACAAAGGATTATATGATAATGCATCAAGCACAAGAGGTTCAAAAGGACCATCATGGAAAGTTTTTAGAGCTATTCATGGATTGTCTGGTGTTAGCACTTCATCAAAAGGTGGAATGAGAGCTTTCACTAAAGAAGAAAGAGCAGCACAAGCAGCCGCAGAAGCCCCTCAAGGTCTAGGAGGCAGAGGTAAAAGTGGATTTGGTGCAATGGGTCTTGGCGGTGGAAACGGAGCACCACAATTAAGATTTGGTAATGCAGGATTTACTTTTGATGTTTCATATGTTAAAGGAACAGGAACACAAGCAAAGAAATACAAGCTATCAAATGAACAAAGAGCTAAATATAAAAAAGCACCACGACCACAAGCACCTGTATTGAAGTTTAAAACAATCTCTGCAGCACAGAATGGCAATTATGGTTTATTTTTGAAGGAAAAAAGTGGTAGATATGTATTAGAAGTGTATGACTACAAGCTTTCAAAGAAAACACCACAGATAATACACAGAAATTTAAATAAATTAGAAGCAACATCTCTGTATAAAGGATTGTTGAAGAGGTTAGGATAAAATGGCAAACTATGGTAAAGTAAAAGCACCCACAAAGGGTTATTCAAAAGGAACACCAACAAGGAGTTCTAAAGTATCTACAGCAATAGGTAAACAGACTAAAAAGAAATATAAGGCAGGAACAAAATTAAAGTCAACAAAATCAAAAAGTTGGACAACATCTGCTGGAAAAGGTGAAGTTGGAAGAAAGGTATACACACCACCACCAAGAGGGTCAAGAAGAGGCACACCAGGAACTTGGAGTAGAGTAGCAGCAAGAAAAAAAGCTTATACAGGAAAAGCTACAAATGCAGCTAAAGCAGGTTATGACACTTTATATGAACGTGGTAAGATGTTAAAGAGTACAGGATTACCACATGCAAAGTCTTTGAAAGCATATACAAACGCAAAGAAAGCAACATCTAAAGCTAAAAAAGGCAAAAGGAAAGGAAGATATAACTTAAAACAATGGGACGCACAATTAAAGCAGTATGTTTACTTTACTGGTTTAACAGAAGGACAACTTAATAAGTTATACAAAAAGATATACGGATAAGAATATGGCATATGTAAAAAGACCAGGTAAGAAATATAAAAAGAAAGCATTTAAATTAACTGCTGCACAAAAGAGAAAGCTATATAAAAAACCAAAATCAGGTGAAGAGTATAAAAAATTAGTTAAAAAATACAAGGCAGATTGGTCTTATGCTAGACGAAGGGAGTATGTAAAGGCACATAAAAGTGTATCAAGATGGACCAGAAAAGTTAAAAAACCTGGTGCTAAAATGGGGAGACCAAAGGGACTTACTTATGCTACAGGATTAAAAAAATATACAGGATATAGAACAGCATATGCTGCTGACCCAGGTCCTTTAAAAATTTGGAAAAAAGGAAATTCAAGGTATCAAGATGGACCAAAAGGATATTATTCTACACATCTAAGAATTAAAAAACTTACAGGTTCGCAATCTACTAGTGAGTGGATGGATGGAACTTTAGAGGCACAAGCACCAGGACCTAGATGGAAAGAATCAACAATAAAGAAACGAGGCGGCAAGAAAGGAAAGCCTGATTATTACGAAAGAAGAAAAAATAGGTCTAATCATTCTAAAACAAAAAAATACCCATAAAGATGGCAGGATGTATAGATTTTGAAGAGGAGAAAAATGGCAAATAATTATGACGAAGGAAACAATCTCCCAGGACGAGTAGTTGGAAATGCATTAGAAATTAGTGAAAAGGAGTTCGAAAAGGAATTTGAGAAAGGAATTAGGTGTTCTGGGTGTAGGAAATGGCAAGAAAAGGGGAAACATCCTAACTTTGGGGAGAGATTTTATGGCTATAAAACATTAGGAATGTTTTGTAAGAAATGTTTTAATCAAGTAAAAAATAATGGCAAATAATTATAGGGTAGGATGATGATTTAATATAAAATGGCAAACAATTCAAATAAGAAAAATAATAGAAATAATAATTATAACGAAGGAAACAATCTCCCAGGACGAGTAGTTGGAAATGCTTTAAATAAAAAGAAGAAAAAGAAAGGTGATGGAGATTATTCTACTTA
>NZER01000067.1 GCA_002690445.1 Candidatus Pacearchaeota archaeon | reverse complement strand
AAAATAGGTGACCCGATATACAGATTCATAAAGAAGAAGGAAAACATACCCTTCTAATGCGCGACTACTGGCGTTGGACGGCACTTATTACTTACCTCGTAATCTGTATATACGACTTCATGGTCGTGCCTATCTATTACGGAATTGCCAGAATGGGACTGGACTTAGCTGATTACATGCAGCATTTAGAGGCGATTGAAGACCCGTTAGTGCAAATGGAGTACTTGAAAAAATTAGTAAGCCAACATGAACCCTTTACGCTAAAAGGTGGCGGATTGTTTCACTTAGCTTTTGGGGCATTACTGACTGGATCAACATTAGGAAACAAGAAATAAGAACTCAAAGTATGAGTTTTTGAGTATAATAATAACAGACACGACCTGTTTGCAAGGATGTTTAATCGCAAATGCCCAAAGTTAATGACTTAAAACAGTTTATCCTTATGGAACGACAGCAAAGAAATAATTTAGCTGCTTTTAATTTGCTCGCCAAAAAAGATGACCCAGTAGAAGAATTACGAGGATATCTAAACTCTAATAATAAACGTAATAATATATTTCATATTAATGATTTAAAGTACGGTCAACCTACTACTGACGATTTTAAGCTTATGACTGCTAAGTTGAAGTTACTACAAACTGACTTTAGCGATCTATCAGTCCCCAAACCCTTTAATAATTCCTCTGATGAAGTTGATACCGAATTAAAATTTATACGGATGCTTAGGAAACTATCTGAAAATTCTGATACAGTACGCAGTATTAAAGAAGAGGATAAAGATTTACTTGAGCCTTTCCTTCGATTCACAGAAGTACATCACTTACCCGTGGACGAAACATTTCTACGAATCTTATTAGATGATATAAATGCTCTTACCATGCGGTTTAAGTATATGTTCAATCGTCCCCGTCCTAAACAACTAGCTGCTCAAAAAGACTTAGAATTAATTTCTCATGAGGCTGAGTCAGCCAACACCCCCTCCTATCCCAGTGGACATTCAACTGCTGGGCGAGTTATTGGTAAAGCTCTTGGGGACAGGTATCCAGATTATGCTGATGAGTTCGAGGAGATGGGGGCTGCGATAGGGTTGCATAGACTGATTGCAGGATTACACTATCCTACCGACCACGCAGCCGGGGTTATGTTAGGTGACCAAATCTATAACCAAGGCTTAGTCAAAGATTACACAAAATTCATGATACCTGAGTCAGAGACTCTGGTTCGTGCGGTACAACAGGCAATAACTAAACATGCTGAAGGATTTAACCTAAATAAATCTATAGAGGATATGGGTGTATTAGTAGATATATTCAAAGCAGAGGGAGATAACCCGGACGATAATAGTTCAGAGACCGGGGGCATATTGTTTACTACAGGCGGTCGCCCTAAGACTTTTGCGGACAATAACGAAAATTTTCAGATAGTTATGGATCAAATAGCAGCTTTGCGACCAAGGCCCCGACTTATTATCCATGGAGATGCTGACGGGGCAGATACTTTAACAGAACGAGCGGCTAAAGAGCTAAAGATTAAAACTAAGAAGATGCCAGCAGGTTGGTATGATGATGGGCCGTACAATAGTCGTGCTGGGTTCCAACGGAACTCCCAGATGATTTCAGTATTACAGAAGCTTAGAGATGGGGACGACCTCCCTAATTCTATAGGGGGTCATAGTCTTGATGACCTTAAACGTTATGCAGGGGAGAAGCAGCAAGTTCGTGTAATAGCTTTTCCGGGTGGTGGTGGAACCGCCAACGCAACCAGAACAGCCAGAGCTACTGGTTTCGAGGTAATCCGTCCGGGTAAACCTACATTACAACCCTTCGAGGAAAATAATGTAGCTTCGACTTCCACTGATCCTTTCCTAGCTGCCCTCTCTCATTGGACAGTAAGAAGTAAAGAAGAATTAACTAAGGTTGGGAAGGGAATGAGAGATTACCCCATCGTAGCTGTAAATAATGAGGGGGAAGAAGAAGAGTTTGAAGACCTAGAACATGCTTACTCTAGGATAATCGGGGGAGGGAATTGGCATAAGCAACTAGGTCTTCCAAAACCGTTTGAGGAACAACCTGATTTCCTAACTGATCCGGGTGGTAAGAAACGGATGGCTAAGATGGCGGAACTAAACGCAGTGAAATTTAGGACGTACCCACAACTAGCAATAGAGTTAGTACGACGAGGGATGGATGCCTATAAGGGTGATCCACCCGGACTAGCAGCCCTTAAATATTTAGCAAGTTTAGAGCATAATGTTTTTGGAAAAGGGTCAAAAGACCTAAAACGAACAGGGCCGACAGATGATCAAACGGGTGGTTCGTGGGAAAATAGAGGCGCACGTTCTTGGCAGATACAGGTTTTAGCGAGAGGTTTAGCGGATGCGGCTCCAGATTTAGTGGGAGAGATAGATGAAGCTTTAGGTCTGGAAGGTGACAAGTCATTTGGAGTGGATAAAATAAACCCCACTGATTTAAGAAAGTTTAGGGAAGCTGGTGAGTTAAAAGGGAACGAGCGGACAGAGAATCAATTCGCTAGTGTAAATTATGAGTTCCCTGATATGCCCCTTGTGGAAAGACGGGATGTAGAGGATGATGATAAAATCCATATCTGGGTAGCTGATACTCCCGGTGATGGTGTAATGGATGGTTGGGCAACTCCAAATGGGGAATTGGCAGCTAGACATCACGGACACCCATATCAGTCGTGGCACTCCCCTAAGGTGAAAAGCGAAAATGCTCAAGGAATGATTGTAAGTGAGCTTCGTGACGGATCGGGTGATCCAGCAGAGTCTGATACATATTGCTTAGTTACTATGGAAACATCACCGGACGGCAGGTATGGGATTGACCACATTACGCATGAAGATGGGGATGTGCGATCAAACATACGGCAGTTCATTCACTATGCGTTGGGAAAAGGTAGTCGAAAAACACGCGAAGATGCAGATGGGAATGTAGTCAGAAAAGATGTAGTTTATCATATACCTGATTGGAACCCAAAGGCTGGGTTTAGTCCGGAGCTAATCGCACAAGCTTTTAAAGAAGAGCTAGAAGCAAGGAATATTTCTCCAACAGACCCACGTTTTAAATTCGGAGAAAATTTATCTGAGGCTCTAAATATTACTTATGATGAAAATGATTTTGTAACTTTTGGCGATAGAGGTAGGATTGAACTACTACCCTCTGCGGATGATGTTGAAATGCCTTTGGGCTACGAGTCAGAAATGGCGGTTGCTAACCAAACTGCCGCAGACGAATTTAGAGCTTTAACAGAACCAAAGACGGATGCTGATGGGAATATACTACCACTGGATGCAGATCAAACGAAGATGATAGCATTATCTCCAGAAGCAGAAAGTAGAGCGAGGGCAGCAAGAATTGAAGCAGCAAAGCAAGGCCCCCATGGAAGACGAGATGTGGACGAATTAGCAAGAGGTGCTCGCCTCGAAGGTATGTATGCCCCAGACCGATCTCAGTTAAACTTACTGGGCGAAGCCGGTGAACCCTATGACAGGGCCGGTCAAACTATGTCTGAAGCCGTGGAATCCTTGATACCTCAGACAGAAGATTTTCTAACAGCAGCCAATACCTCTAAACTTTGGTTTATGATGGATACCCCAGAAGGATACATAGATATAATGACAGATGGGGTGCGGGATGCACTTGAGAAAGGTTGGACATCAGATCGAATTCGGGCGGGAGGGCAATCAGGTACCCTTATACCACGAAACATGACTGGTACATTTTATATGGAAGATGATAAAGGTAATATAGTACCCGTTGATGCCGAAGATCAGGGGGCGAAGACTAGAATGGGAGCACATAATAACACTCCGATGAATATAGCACAAACGCCTAAGCCGCAGGATGTCTTTGATTATATAACTCGAAAGATAAAGGAAGGGGCTAAAGGGTTTACAAGTGAGGAGGTTTTAGCCAAAGCTCCAAAAAACAATAAGATTGCAACAGAGGAGAATCCTGATGGTGTTACCTTAGCACATGTTAATACGTTCATGACTACCCCTCGAAATGAGTGGCAACTCTGGGGGCCGAAGTCTGAAATGGCTCAACAGACTATAGACATGCTAAATAGGCAAACACCACACTTTAAGCTAGTACATAATATAGATTTTAATCTGGATAAAGAATTTGATATGAAACGAGGGCCAGCAACTGATATGGAGACGGAGGAGCCAACCTACCAGTTCACTAATGTGGATGCCTACGGAAATCCTATAGGTGATTATACGATAGGTTTTACAATGGGTGATGATGCTGTCGGGTGGACGGGGACACCTGCAAATCCTAGAGATTTTGTGAGGGGGTCGTTAGCCTACGACTTTAATACAGGTATTATTACTCAACTAAAATCACTCGCTTATCAGATAGATTATGGGAGTGGTAGAGTGGGGGCAGACCAACTTGAAGATTTAATAGGTGAAGTAGCCGCCTTGATACGTAACCCATCTCCAACTTTCGATGATGTACTGGCGTTACAGGGAATGGTTGGGGATGTAGTTGAGGATTTACAACGAGGCAGACCAATAATTACGCGGGGTTCATTCCCAATGACTGAAAGTGACGCTGACAATAGAGCGTTAGATGATATGCTCAATTCTGAGGCGAACACATTAAATGATGCGTTGCATGAGATTATGACAAGGGACGACATGATGACGCTTATAGGAAAGTTTAAAGAGCGGCATCAAGAGCAAATAGATCAGTTAGACCAAGGTGAGATAGATGAAGTGACCGAACAACCTACCGGTTTGACATCTAGAGGCGGTCAAAGCCAAAGTACTATATTTGAGAATACAATGAATGATTTGGATAGACTCGTGAAATTGGGGTGGAACACTGCTGGGCCGCAATCAACTATGCAAAAAGCTTTAGTATTTGCTGGTATGTCTGGTATAGGTAATGGGTGGGACAGGTCGCAAAACAAAGGTATGCTACAGACAGGGAACATGGCGAAATTCCTAAGAACGCCTTATTTTGACTTTGTTAGGGAGATGAAGAAACTTAACAAACAGACCCGGAAAGATGCCCGTCCGGATACACCCCCACCCACAGAAGGTGCGATGGATGATTTACTAAAGGAACAAGAAAGCAGACCCGTTGACCAACGAGATGAGGATGCAGAATTGGACGAAAGGGTAGCACTAGGAAGAAGTATAGAGGCATGGGAAAGATTCGGTCAACTAAAAACGGATGCTGATATTCAGGCAGAGATAGAAGACGTTTTCTTTAATCGAGCAAACTGGTCAAGTACGAAGGGTCAGAAAGAAAACAGGCAAATATGGTATGATATGTTCGTAAGGCAATCACCTGAAGGGCTGACTAGAGAGAAAACAAGCTTGGAGAGATTTGATGAGATAAAGCTGAAGTGGAGTAAGGGTGAGTATGATATGAAGGGTAATATAGCACCACTTCGTGGGGGTACTGTTACACTGGCGGATGTCTTAGTGTTCGAAGAAATGTTAGGCTTCGACGGTTTTGAGCAAGCGTTTGNGNNNGACAAAGACTCGNNTGGNNNTATAAGTAGGGACGGGAATGAATTTATGTATGCGGGGTCAAATACAAAAGTACCTGCTTACCCAGAATTTCGTTTTATTTTTGGTGGTGAAAAAGGTACTAATAAGAAACCCAGCATTGGACTTGCCGCCTTCAAACAAAAAGTTTTAAAGGAACGTATAGACGCTTGGTATAATGCACGGGTTCAGCCAAGCCTTCCTCCTTCTAGTAGAGACCTTGAGAAAATAAACTCAGAAGTAAGATACGAAGTATCAGATGAAATTCTTAAAAGGGCTAGGGGTAAGGGTAAAATTAAACACGCTAATATAGAACAGGCATTAAATGAAAACCCTGAATATGGGGATATAGTGGACGAACCTTGGCTTATTCAGTATACTGAAAATGCTCTAAAAGCGAGGAGATTCGTTTCCAGTGGCGCAGAGGATGTAGTGTCGAGTACTGTAACACCGTTCTTTAAAAATCCCCCTCAGCATCGTCCACATTTACGAATGCATACATTAGAAGAAAAAGACGCTGAACGATACATTGATGCACAAATAGAACATTATTTTGATACTATTTTCCCCAAGTCGATGGGCGGGGTACCTCATGAAGAACGATATGGCAAAACAGTAACAGAGGAGCTAGAGGAGGGTGAAACTCGTCCTGTTCATACTAGAGGAGGGGGTGCTCCGGGCTTTGTGGGAACGCCAGTAGACCCCGACTTCCAACGGGACGTTGTAGCTGGTAGAGGAGAGGATGACGAGGTTATACCTTCTATAGAACAACAATTAGAAGCCTTACGAGATAAGATTTTTGGGGCAAGTGAAAATAGGGAGTCTTCTTCCCTTATAAGGTTCGATTCTCTGATGGACTCTGGAGACGGGACAATGATCTCACGAGCAGATAAATATTTACAAGAAGCAAAGCAACTATTATTAAGCATTGCCAATGACCCTACGAGATGGCATGGAGGGCTAACTAGTCTTACTCAACATTTAAATGACTCACCCGGTATACAAATCCTTATGCTTGGTACAGAAGCGGAACGACAGACAACTTATAAGGAGTACTTAAGAGCACGGCGAAAACTTGATGAGGTTAATTCTAGGGATCAGCAGACTAGGAAAGGTTTTGGAACTTCAGCCGTTTTTACTAGGGGGGTAGATGCTTCTGCAACCGAGGCTAATGTACGTCGTGGGGGTCTTAGATTAGATATATCATATGGAGACACCCCAATAACTCCTGAGGAAATAACAAAACAGGTAGAACACATGACAAAACTTGTACAGCGTCAAGAAATTACACAAGCACAACTTAATAACTGGGTTGGTCGCACATTCGGTGTAAATAATTCTTATAAACAAGTAGAAGGATTTAATGCTCTACAGAATATGGTACAAGAAGATATACCAAAACTCATGGACGAAATAAAACGTATGCACCCAAATTTCACTGACGATTACGCAAAGACGGTAGTGGAGGGGATTGTGCTACAACGAGGTTCTGACATGTTCCGTGACCTTACACAGAGAGTGGGTAAAGACGCTATACGTGCGGCTACAAAACAACGTATTGAATGGATTAAGGATAATTCGGATTTAAGCGGGGACTCTAAGGAGGTGTGGATAGGACAGGCTAGAGATGATGAAAGGGACGCATTAGATGTCTACGAAGATGAGGAACTTATGTCACCAGCTTCTACACTTCTACGAAATTTGTCCTCATCTGGGGTGATTCCGGATAGCGATTTTGAGGCTATAGCCAATCTTGCAAAACAGGGTGAGATTGAATCAGATGAGGAAGTGGCGCAATTATTAGCAGCATTAGCAAATGATCATAGACGATTTGATAGTGTACCCCGTATAACCCCTACTACTGGGACTCAAATATCTGATTACTTTTCATGGGATATAACCGCAGAGGTTCCAAGTGGCCTAGTAAAAATGTTTAATGATAATCAGGAGGAACTCACACTCCCACAGATCAATAATCTTATTCACTATCGGAAGGCGTGGAAGCGTGGTTGGGATGTAGCTGGTAGGAGTACCAGTTATAGGCAAAAACAACGAGAAAAACTACTTAAAAAAAGACAGGAAATCTCCTTAGAAATAGCAGAAGACTTTGATGCTGAGTGGCAGATTGAGCGAGATTTGGAGATAATAAGAAACCCCCGTCCCCCCGACCCTAGCGATCCGGATTTCGATCCTACAAAAGGAACGTTTTTCCCCATTTCGGATACAGAGGGGGCGCATCCTAGAGTATGGAGTGTGGAAGAAGACGGATGGGTTCGGAAACCGGAGAGACCAACACCCGCATCGAAGCTTCGTGAAGACGCTAGGAGGAACAGGCTAGAAGAAGAGCGTCCTTCGGCGGAACAACTTTCAGAGCGAGATTTTCCTAGTCCTAAATACAGAGAGGCAAATGCAAATACTATATATAATACGGCACATGAGTTCGGTACTGGGACTTCTACTGAGATAGGGACAATTTCGGAGGAGTTAGAGGCTCCGGATGAGCGAAGAACATCTTCTGACATAGAAACTATGAGGGACAAGGGAGTTAGTACCCCTACTCCAAAAGAACCTTTCAAGATTCCTACCGCCGCTGAGGGTTGGACGGTACCTCCAAAAGAGGAACAAGAGGAACAGAGTTCGACTGCACCAGAGACAGTTACCCCATCAACGGACTCCACAGCAGCAGAGTATGTTGCTAGGGCACAAACGTCACTTGTAGATGAAGGAACAGAAAATGAATCTTAATCAAGAATGGTGGAACCCAATACTTCAAGTGGTTATGCGTATAACTCGTGGTGGAATCTTAGAACGATTAGAATCGTCAATTGCTACAGCAGGTAGAGGAGATGACAAGTATGAAGGGAGAAAATTTATCCCAGTAGTGGATAGACATTTAGCTAAGAAACAGGGGCCGTTCATGGCACCAATGTTAAGAAATAAACGTGATTTAATTGAGCAGTTAACTAGTGAATTCTTTAAAGATGAACAATATTTTGGGGTACCGCAGATACCGCATGACATTTGGGAACAAGCTAAATGGGAAGGGGAGAAGATCAATGAGCCGGTTATACCTAGTCATACGGATTATTCAGAAAGCGAAAAAGCTAAATGGGGAAGCCCTAGGCGGAATAGATATGCATTTAAACAGAGGCTACAACTCCTATCTCCTTTATCGCTTTTTGATGCTTTTGAAAAATTATCCCAAATGCCTGAATCTCAAAAGGAAGAATATCAAAATGTTATATATAACTCTGTAGCTAAAACACATGCTGATCATATGGAGAATTATCCTACAGAACTCGTATCAAGGGCAGTAGGCGTGGAGGCTAGGAAATCTGTCCAACAAGGTATACGAGTCAGTAAGCTTAAGAAATTAGAATGTAATTATACAGATGAGCAGGGAATGGATCGAAAGTCTGTGGTGGCAGGGCCGAACAATAAATCAGGTATTACTGGGTACGTATCTGTGCATCACCCTAAGGCAGGACAACTTTTATTTTACCAGAGAAAAGATGGGAAGTGGGGAGCGTTCGATGGGCTTACCCATAGCAAGGCTGGGCATGTGGTATTTGATAATGCGAGATCAAGGTTATTAGATAGACATGGTTTTGCCCCTCACATAAAGGAAGTAGAGGAACTTTTAAATAAATCTAACGATTCTATAATCTCTGGGGAGACTACAAAGACAACCCCAGAACATTTTAATACGAAACTTACTCCCTTTACACATGTACCCACTGATGTTAGTGAAACGTACCCAGCTTGGTACAAACGTCTAAATACGTTTTTACGAGATAGTGAATGGCTTAAGAGCACCCATAAGGACGTTTTACGCGATCCTAGAGTTGCATATGCTTTAATTAACGATATTTCTAACCTAGACCCAATGAGTATTGGTTCCTCACTTGATGTAATGAAAGAGAATTTGTTCCTACCCGTAGGGCATTCAGACCTAAGTGGTGATTTTTCGCCTTTACTAGCTGTTGTCAGGGATCGTAATAGGCGTGGGAAGGATTACAACGACATTCACGATTGGGGAAAGCCCCACCCTGTAACTGAGTATGCAAGACCTATAACTATGGATGGTGAACCAGTCCCATATAAAGCTATGACAGGTGCTGAAAAAGCGGATTATAGAAAACATTGGGACAATCTCTATGGTCGGTCTGAATCGTGGTTGCGGCACACTCGCTCAGGTAAACAGGTTTATGACACGGTTTACAACGATATGAAAAAGAAATTTGAAAGGGGTGGGGGACTTGACCAGCTTAGGCTGGATGTTGCCGACGAACTTGAACTGACCGAACTGAAGGGTAGAGAAGGTCTTGTTATAATAGGAATTAACGATGATAATACTTTAAAGTATCCCGGTGTTACAGATGCAGCAGAAGGCATGACTATAAGAGATATACTAAAGAACTATAAGGTAAGAGATGAGAATGGAGTTCCGTTATCTGAGTCTTTAACACCGGCGCAGAAGAAACTAATAGCGAAAATAAGGGATAATCGTCAAGCTCGACTAGCTTTTGGACTTGAGGATGATGTCGATGCAGCCTTAGAAAGACAATTCAAAGAAGCTACATTAAATACGATATTGGGCAACCCAGTAACACAAAGTTATTGGGATAAGGAGGCTACATTCAAGGCAGGGCTACAAGGCACTGGCATAGTAATAGCAGGTGGTAGAAGAATTCCCGAAGATGCTTTAT
>NZER01000066.1 GCA_002690445.1 Candidatus Pacearchaeota archaeon | reverse complement strand
ATTCAACTGCCATGCTTTAAATAGTTTTAAATTTTGCTTTCTTGATTGTTTTGTTGATTATTTTCTTTTCAAATCTCTACCACGTGAGCATAATCACCTTTTTTATCAATAGTAATTTGCGCGTCAACGCAGTCTTTTAAAGAATCTAAATGAGAAATTAACAATACTGTCTTAAAATGGGATTTTACCAATTCTAATATAGAAATGAATCCATCCATGTTATCTGCGTCTAAAGACGTTCCAGGTTCATCTAAAACAAACAGGTCACTTTTCGGCAGACTAGAAACTGAAAGCAGAGCCAATCTAATCGCCATGGCGGCGATTGTTTTTTCGGCGCCGGAGCCCATTTCTAGCGGTCGCGGTTCATGTTTTGGGTGTTTGATAAAGATTTTTAAATGTTTGCCATCGTCTTCAAAGAAAACTTCAAAATTTACAACATTTGCAAGTATTTTTGCAATTTCATTATTGATTACGGGCAGCTTTTTCTTAATAATATCATAAGATATACCACCAGTATGCATACATCGCATAAAAAGATCGTATGCAGCATATTCTTCTTGTAAGTCGGCTAATTCTTGTTTCTGTTCTTTTAATGAGGTTAGCTTCTGTGCCAAAGAGCCGTGTTCTTTATAGAATTCAAGTATGTTTTCTTCACATTTATCAAGAATTTCTTTTTGATCTTCAATTTGTGATAAAATTTTATTTACTTTTTTAACCAAAGCGCCTTTTCCGTCGATGATTTCTTTATTTTGATAATATTCGTCTCTTTTTTGGTTTAAGTGTGCGAGGTCTTTATCCAAAGCTTTAACTTGAAGTTCATTTTTTTCAATTGAAAACTCTGTGGTGCTCATTATAGTTTTAACTGTATTTCTTTTTTCTAAAACCTGATCATATTTGGCAAGATGGTCGCTTATTTTCTTTGGGTTTAAATCGCCTATCTCTTCAACTAAAATTTCTTGATGCTCTTTGAATTCTTTACACAACTCTTTAGTTAAAGAAAGTTTTTCTGTTGCAATATAAGCATCTTTTATGAATTTACAATGTGAGTATTCGGATCCACATGGAACTTCTTTAAGTAACTTAGCTTTATTTTTTTGATTTTCGAGTCGAATTTCTTCGCTGTTGATATCATTAATAATATTATTGAGTTGCTGTTCTTTTGTCTTTAGTACCCCTTGTTTAAGTTCTAAATCGCTAATGTCAAAATCGTCAACAAACGTATTAATTTGATTTAATATTTGTCTATTGTCATATAATTTTTCGCTTAAATTTATATTCTCTGCGATGCTGTGCGCAGCTAGCTTTTCTTTTTCGCCAACTTCTAATAAAATTTCATCTATGTTAATGATTTCTGTTGGGATTGATTCAATTTCTTTTTCCAGCTTAGTGCGTTTTTTGTTTAAATTGGAAATTTCTACTTTAATTTCTTCGCATATTGATACTTGCCCTTGTGTCGCTTCCTCGTTAGTTTTAATCTCTTCTTTTGTCTCAAGAATATCTTCGTCAAATTCTTTTCCTTCCAATCTTTTAAGGGCGCCGCGTAAATCTGTAGCATCTTCTTTCGCCAATTTGAACTTTTTATCAAAAATTTCAAGGTCAAGGAACTTAGCAAGAATTTCTTTTCTCCTCGTTGAGCCTTCACTAATAAATTGAAGCGCGCCCAACTGAGAAGACATCGATGTCATTAAAAAATCTTCAAGGGTCCCGAAATGTTTTCTTACAATCTTGTCAGTCTCGTTTCTTGTCAGGCCGTTTAGACTTTGAGTTTCGTTTGTTGCTATATCATGGCATTCAAAATCTAAATCTGTTTTTGCTTCTGATGTCTCTTCGCCTTTAAGCTTTTTAATGTACTTTTCAGAAGTTCTTTGAATTGTATATTTTTTGTTTCCTATGGAAATCTTAACCTTTCCTGAACCGCAGTTTTTGTTTTGATTAATAATGTTAAGATTCTTTCTCTCATTTTTGCTAGTAGAATTAAAAAGAGTGTAGAGCATGCTGTCAATAATACTAGACTTTCCACTGAAATTCTTCCCAAAGATTCCCACGATTCCATTAAGTTTGCTAAAGCTGATCCTATTCCCACTTCCATAATTAAATAAGTTCTTCCATTCTAATGATTCTAATTTCCAGTTAACATTTCTTCCTACTTCTTCTTGTTCTTCAATCGCTCTATTATATTTAGTATTAAGTTTTGTTACGCGCTCTAATAAATCATCTTCTGGCTGGAAGTCTTTTAAATATTCTTTGATTAATTCTTTCTGGACCACGACATCTCTTAGATTTTCGGCCATTAAGCCAGATGTTAACTCTTCAACGCTTCCTCGCATACCAGCGGCACGATTTAAAAATGTAACGCTTTCAGGCTTAAATCTATGTCTTGCGACTTCAACAGCCTTCTTCATTGAGTTCAAAGGAAGATTGTTGTTTGAAACTAATCGTAATCTGGCACCCTCGGGTACTTTAAAATTATTTGGTAATCTTCCTTTTGGGGTTAATTCGACTGTGACAAATGGTTTCGGGTTTTTAAGTACAATGTGTTTGCAAGTAAAAGAATCTTTATCTTCAATCTCCCAAAGTAAAAAGCCTTTATCGTTGGTTTCACCGTGGTTTTGTTGTATGGTTGAGCCAGCATATCTGATTCGACCTTTTTTATCTAAAACTTGGTCTGTTTTGTGAATATCTCCAAGAAAAGCAAAATCATGGCCTTTAAAAATCGATATATCATTTTCGCCATGTTCCATAACCCAACCAAGATCTGTTTCACAATTTGATATAGACCCATGATAAAGTGCAATGTTGATCCGATTGGGATCGCTAGGACTAGTCCAATTATCATGATCAAATACAGAAAGGACGTTAAAAGAAAGCCCATTGTCTAATTGTATCTCCCCTGATTTCTTCAATAAGAAAAGTTCTGGATGACCCAATGCATTAACAATGGGAGTTAGGGCGTCTTGCCTACTCGAATTCTTTAGGTTGCCGTCGTGGTTCCCTAAGATGATATATGTAGGTGCAATATCTGCTAAATTCTTAAAAAAATTAGTACACATTTCTACAAACTCTGGGGAGATTTGAGTCTTAGTGTGCGCTATATCACCACAGTGAATAATGTAATCAACTTTTTCTTCTCTTAATTTTTTATATAATTTCTCAAAAACAATTTTGTATTCATAGTGATATTTGAGATTTTTGATGTGTGTATCTGCAATGTGTGCGAATTTCATATTATAAACTATATCCGACTAGTATGCTAAAAAAATACTAGTTAGGTATCATCTTAGCACCTATCTTATCAGGTGTCAAGGATTTAAATCATAAATCTCTAAATCGTCTTTAAGGATCCATGTAGTCTTTTTGCCAAGTTGAATTAAAACTGTTGCTGCCTGTTTGCCATCAGGATATTTAATACTACTTTCTTTGAGAATTAAAACTGGTTTTCCGTCGTGCCACGCATCAATAATAAGCTGACTATCCCCAAAGGTAAATGAAGGTTGAATGACTCTAGCTAAATCACCAGGTTGCATGTGTATATTATATCATAGTTGTGATATTCTTTGTATCAGAAGAGCCTTTGAATCAAAAAGCGTTGCTGTGTCTTTTCTTCTCTTAAATTCTTCTTTTGTCATTTCTCCAACATCTTCGTAACCAGATGTATCTATTTTGTAAACTTCGACACCATGCGAAATAAGCGCGTTAATGATGTTTAAAGCCTTCTTTTCGGCATCTTTGTCTAGGGCTATGTATATTTGCTTAGAGTGCGTCAGAACGGCTCTAAACAGCTTAGAATGGATGCTTAATGTTGACCCCAACAAAGGGATAGAATTCTCTGCATTTATAGCATCAAAAATCCCTTCAACTAAAGCAACTGGTTCCTTCCAATTTATCAACAATTCATTAAAAATAATGTCTTTTGATGCGGGAGGGTTTTTATATCTCATTTGAGTTTTCGTATGTGAGCGCGCCACGAAATAGTTGCAATAGCCATCATTGTTAAATGAAGGGATAATAATGCGATTTCTGTATTTTCCATTTGTACAATATCCAATTTTCCATTTTAATATATCTTTTTCAGAAATATTACGTTTTTTTAAGTAGTTTCTTGCTGGTTTCGCAATCAAAGAAGTTTTATTTTTTACAAGGCAAATATATTCCTTTGGAAGTTTAATGCGCTGCTCTTGTTGCTCTTCTTCTATTTTTTCTGAGAAGAGGTCATCAAAATTTGAAATGTTTACCCGACCATCAAGGCTTTGCCAATGTTGTTTTTGTGAGTGGGTTCCAAATCTTTTTATAAGATAATAAAGATTTCTTCCGCTTTTATCGCAAATCCAACATTTAAATGTATTTTTAGAAATATTTATTGATAATTTACGTTTGCGGTGATTACAAAACAAGCAATTAAAGAGATGTTCATCGTTTGTTTGATAGAACTCTCCAAAAATCTCTACTAGAATCTGAAGCTTGTCAGAATACATGTTTTATATATTAACAGGGTGTGATTAAAAAGTCAAGCATAAACTATGCTTCTTCAAGGTCTGGTCATCCCTCGTCTAAACTTTCTACTTCTCTACCTCCAAATTCTTCTAGCATGGTTTCTATTTTTGATCTCAGGTCGTGCACAATCGGGCCAAGTTCTAAAGCCAGGTTTGGCTTTTCAGTGGCAAAAATCATCATAGCCTCGCCAAGATGTTGCAGGGCTTGATCAAGATGGTGTTTAGGGTCAGCAACTTCTCTTTCTTCGGTTAATAAAATATTATCGAGTTCCTTGTTGATAAGACCTTCTAATATCGATTTAGTGAGCTTCATTATTTAATTCCTTATTGTGCTTTTCCTCTTCAAATAAATAGTATCCAGCTTTAGCAATTACCAATGAATCTGCTCTATCATAAGTACCTTTTATAGCATTTCCTCGTTTTGTGTATTCTACTATAAATGTTTTTTCGCTGCTGAGAATATGTTGTAATACTTGTTTCTTTGCTTTTTCCCCTCTTCTAATCTTTATACCATTTTTTTTGCGCGCCGTAGAGGCATTAATATATATTGGCTCCATATTAAATATTTCCTTTAATATCCAACATGCGGCTCCATTAAAACGTTGTATTAAAGATACAACTTGAGCGGAACTTCTTCCGGCCATAAACATTTTTAATGGTTCTTCAACATAAACTTTTTCAACTGGATATTGTGACTTGATATAACAAATATTCTCTTTAAGGATATCAAGTTTTTGATAAAAGGACAATCCTTTTTTATCTGTTCTCCATGCTTTACAGTATATCAAATCTCCATTTCTATCGAGAATTGATGCACCTGTGATGGAAGTGCTTATGTCTAGACCGAGAATCATTTTTATATATCTAATTTAAGCTTGAATGTGTAATCATCAGTTTCTTGTTTTCTTACAGGGTTTGCGACTTTGGCAACTCCAATAAGATTCTTATCCTTGTCATACAGTGCAATTTGACTAATAAATGTTTGCTTTTTAAAGCTTGAAGTAAAATCACAGCTATAAGAACTGCTAATTGTATTTTTAATGGCTAACGTTTTTGGTTCTTTATAAAATCCAAATTCGCCGCTTCCTGTTAATGAACCAGTTTGTTGCCCATATTTAATATATGTTGGATTATTAGAATGGTTTAACATGCCTCTTTTAGCGTGTGCCAACATTGTTATTGTTGGAATATAATTTGTGCCTGAAAAAGCTAATTGAAAGCTGGATTTATTGTGCGATAGTGAACCAGAAGTATCAGTAGCTCCCACACCAAAATAAACCCATTTGGGGACTTGAGTACCNCCTGATTCTCCTAAATATTCTTCAAGGTGTGTTGGGTGAGTAGANGATGTTAAATCCCAACTTCCTGTTAGNACTACAAANCCCTCATTGTATAGAACCACTCCGGCNACGGANCCTGTGGGTCGTTCTGGATTTGAAGCAGTTATNTCAATCAATTCGCCATTTTTATTTTTATCTCGAAGTTCTGCCAATAAAGATCCAGAAACATAAAATCTTAAATTAACTGATCCTTTTTTGATCGAGGACCCATAAAAAATTGAAGGTATGCTAATAAGTGTTAACTCTTGTTCAGCTTTATCCCAATTACCAACAAGATTATTCTGAGAGGCCGAAAATTCATAATGAGGGCTTTTATTCGTATAATAATCTAATGTATTTTTTAAAGCCAGGATGTGTGGCTTTCCTAGTTCGGGCACATCATCTTGAGATACTTTTACAATTTTTCCATCAAATGCATCAGTGTCAACATCCATAGTGATTACAGTATAATCTTTATCTGCTGTTTCTGTTAAATTTTGTGGATAGCCTTTATAAAAATATTCTCGTGTAATGGATGCTGATAGTGGATAACTAGCACTCATTTCATCACCATATAAAAAGTCTTCATTAAACTTTTCAATTGATATTGTTTTGAATGTGGAGAGGCTTCCGTCTTTTGTAACAAATGGAAAAATTAATGACTTATTGCCGTCAGGGGCTAAAAGGCTATCATACGTATGTTTAGATTCATTTCTATCAATATTTAATTCATATAGACTTATGTATCCAGAATATTCGCCAACTCCAGAAGGTGTATGTGTTACTTTGTCATTAAAAACACCACTTAAAACATGTTTGTTATTATAATAAATTGTTCCGCTGTGTATGAAAAACTCACAGCTTGGATAAGCTTTTATTTGATTATGAAAAATGTCATCTTCTTCAAACCTATAATATGGCATATTAGAATCCTGAAATTAAAAAAATTATACTATTATAATTAGTATTTGGATTAATAATCCAACCTTACGCGGAATGTAAATTCTTGTGTTGGATCGTTCTTTATGGGCTCAGAAAGCTTAGCAACTGCCATTAATTCATTATCGGTTGAATATAATCCGAGGCCAGTAATATATGATACTGGTAAGTCTTTTATATTTTCTTTGACCCGAATTTTACTTGAACTCAAATATGTTGGGTTGGCGCTATAGTTAAAATCATTATGATTTACGCGACAAAAATAAATTGTAGAATTTAGCTCTGTTGAATTATTAAAGGATATATTGTAAATTCTATTACGAAGTGCATCTGCACACTGTTCAATGGTGGATCCAGTAAGCATGTCTGACATAGTTTGTGTAGGAGACAGGGAAGACATGTCGACTGCTCCAATTCTAAGTAGTGGATTTGTTCCTCCATCCGCACCGCCACTCCATTGCACAATGCTAGTGCTGCCTAGGCCGCTGTCGGTAATTGTAGTATTTCCATCAGTACCTTTTGCCTCTTGTGTCAGAGTTATTTCACCAGCATCCAGCGCAGTAGTAATTGTTCCATTGTGACCATGATTGTCTGCTATACAAGCTGCAAGGGAGGCAGCTATAGCCGTGACACTGCCATTCCTTGTGAACTTAGGTGGGTTTGAAGTTAGATCTTCTGAATTAGCAGTTTCATACTCAATGCTTGTGCCTGCGGTATCTATTATTGTAAGTTTCTTCCCAAGGCCGGGGCCACCAGTGAAGGTTATTGTTGCGGTTGCAACTCTGCCTAGAGAACCAGAAGGAATAACAAATAAGCCATAAGATCCACCACCAGTTGCGGCATTGCTGACAGCATTTTTCGTTGACCAACCAGCTTTTGCGCTTTGTTCGTGTGCGGAGTCGCCACTGGTATTTGGTGTATCGTGCTGGGCACCCACAAGTCTAACAAAAGTAACTGGATTGCTGTGTCTCAAATAAGCTTGTACGGCATATCCAGCATATGTGGGCGCGGAGAAATTTCCATTTCTCCAAGTATCGTTATATTTGCCGCCCCCAATTGGATTGCCAAATGTTTCTACAAA
>NZER01000065.1 GCA_002690445.1 Candidatus Pacearchaeota archaeon | reverse complement strand
TCAAGACGCTCCGAGAATACAAGGCATCCGGCCTATCACTAAAAAAATTCATGAAAAGGTTTCAAAAATGACAGACTACTCTATCTACTTCATAGCACAGGATGAATTCTCAGATCGACAACGCAGAGAGTTGTGTGCGCTTGACCGTGATGGGCCACAATTTCACAAGTACCAGACAGAGTACAAAGTACATTGTTGGGTTCCCCCAATAACAGTTTTACCACCACAAGACACATCAATCGAAGGCTTAATATGGGACTAGATCAATGGGCCATAGCCCACAAGACAGTAAACATTCTCGGACATCCTACTCAGGTTGTCCGAGAGATAGCCTGTTGGCGTAAGCACAACAGGCTACAAGGCTGGGCAGAGTCAGTCTACAAACAGCAGGGCGGCACAGAAGAATTCAACTTTGTGCCAATCGACCTGACACTAGAAGACATCATCACCCTTGAACACTCAGTAAAGTGTGGCAATCTGCCTGAGACTGAGGGATTCTTCTTTGGCCAAGATTCCTACTCAGACATGAACCACTATTTTGAGTTCGTCTATGAGCGGGACAAGCAATTCTGCCAGTCGGCAAAGCAACTCATACGGGATGGCTGGCAAATCTTCTACAATTCATGGTGGTAACAGCAACGTTATGATCACCAGTAGTAATCCCTCATGCATCATTACCAATCGCCACGTGCGCCGGTTGTAACCAATCACCACATTATCTGTACTTATGGTAATGCACAGCTACTTTTGGGAAACTCAGCAGGATAAACTACTCTCTGAGTTTGTCAGACCACTTATCATTCACCGTAAATTGAAACTTTTAACAATCGGTACTTGCACACAATGCGATACCGGGCGAAGACTTTTCTTTATACAGTTGGGTGATGAACTAGACACAGAAGACGAAACATTAATAGAACAAGCACTAATAAAAATAAATGAACTATAGAGTAAAACAACAAAAGGTGTACGATAAAACCGGCAAACTCATTGAAGGATACTCCGGCAATTTTCGTGCAGACACAGGCGAATGTCTCGCCATTACTTCGGACAAGTACAAGATTGTACATCACCAAGATGCCCTTGATGCCGTTCAATCCTGTCTCGACTTCGGAGATTACAAGCGCAAGCTGTACTCAATCAAGGATGGCCGCCGTCTCTACGCCGTCTACGATTTCAGCGATCAGCGTCAACAGATACAGAAAGGCGATGACGTTGGCTTTCGTCTACTCCTCAAGAACTCTTACGATGGCTCTTGTGGGGTGGACTTATCAGCCGGTCTTCTCCGAATTATCTGTACAAACGGGATGGTTGTGATGGCCAAGGACAGTCATGTCACTCGACCACACAGGAGTAATGGTGAGATTGACCTCGGCTTTCTCTCCGAGACAATCCAACACAGCAAAATGCAATGGACTGCCTCAGTAGAATTCTTCAAGGCAATGGCCAACACCCCCATAACACAGCGTGAAGGTGTTGAGATGGTTGACTCAATGATCAAGGACAAAGTGATCGCCAAGATTCACGCCGAGGAGATCAAGAAGATATGGGAAAAGCCCACATACGACCTCGACAGTAGTCGCAACACATACAACCTGTACAATGCAGTCACTCAATACCTCACACCTCTTGCCGAGGAGAAGTTTGAGCAAGTCCAACGCACAAGCCGTCAAATCCTCAAGCACCTCACCAAATGTTAGACGCATGGGGCCAACGGGAGAATGAGCATCCCCCTGTTGATGACGAAAAAACAAACACAATAACAATCGAACTCACCTTTGAATACTCGTCTTTTGACGGGCATCCAAGTGATTGGGATTGGAAAAAGATGCTGAAAGTAGATTGGGTTGACGTAGAAGATTGGCAGGATGCTGACTGAAGACCCGCATATGCTTGAGCAAATAAGGTTCGCTCAAGTCCTCGCAAGCCAAGACTCCCCCGTCCTAATAATGGGGGAGTCTGGCACAGGGAAGGAACACTTCGCTGAAATACTCCACGGAAATCGCCGCCCATCATCCAGTCAAGAAGTTGTACGCGGCTCCAACTTTGTACCTGTCAACGTCACTACTTTACAAGAAGACCTATTTGAGGCACTACTCTACGGTCACAAACAGGGAGCATTCACAGGAGCGACCCGTGACACAACTGGACTTGTCCAACAAGCAGCCGGAGGCACTCTATTCCTCGACGAAATTGGGGAACTCAGACTCACATCACAGCCAAAGCTCTTGCGCTTTGTCCAACACAAACAATTCCGCAAGGTTGGTGCAGCCAAACTGAGCAAGGCAACTTGCCGCATAGTCTGTTCAACCAACTGCGACTTGAAGGAGATGATCAAGACAGGCAAGTTTCGCCTAGACCTCTACCATCGTCTCACAATCTTCATCATAAAAACCACGCCAATCAGAGAGCGACCCAACGACCTTGCCCTCTACATCCACAAGCTTCATAACATTGAGCCAACCAAAGCAAAGGAGATGGCCACACAAATCCTAAAGCTAACACCACTCGACGGAAACTACAGAGAGGTACAAGGTATAATGGCACGATACGAGTTATTGGGCGAATATATCATCTATTAGTATCAACCGACCGAAAAAAGTTGGCACACTTCATGCTAATATATCAGCAGGTTAACTTTTTAACCTAGATTATGCAACATAAACAAGAAAAATACGTTGATGGAGACTTCAAAGGACTCAAGTTCTTTGTTCCTGTCTTTGAAAAACTGTCTGAGGCAGTTGAATCCTACACAGAGGCGACAGTCCTTGCCCTATTGAATCAACAGGTTCAGTCGCGCTTGAGAACCAAGGTTAAAAACAGCCTTCCCAAGAACCTCCCCACTTCACAGCTTGAACGTTACAAGGAGGAGCTTTATCGTAAGCACCCTGATGGTTGCGTCTTCTCTATTGAAGATTGCAAGAGCTGGCATCCAACAGTTCGTGGCTTGTCTGCCCGAAAGCTATTCATGATGTCTCAAGCTGCCGTGGCCAAGGGAGACCTTGATGAAGCAAAGGAACTAATGGAACAATGCAAAGCGAAAACTCTGGCATAAACCGATCAAGCTACTCGCCGAATGCGGCGGCTCAGGTTCAACCGATCCTTGATCGCTTACTGGAGACAGGCAAAGATGTCTACATCTCCTCGCAAGAGACTGGTTTCACGCCAAACACGCTCTACGTCAAGTTCAACGATGGCTTTAAGTTCATCATTGATAACTTCGACGACAACAAGTATGTGATCCTGCGCTCTCGCGTTGCCTTTCGCAAGTTGGACAATGGAATCCTTGCATACTTCAAGGACGTAGTTAAAAACCGCATGACACTCCGCGAACTTGAGTACGAGTTCAACGATACTATCCGCTGGAAGAATGATTTGGAAACTTGGTACAAGTTTGCCAAGGACTCTGAATTGTTTGAGCGCAGCGTGGCAATCAACAACGATGACAAGGAGTGGATTTACAATCTTGTAAGTTCCGACTCTGAAGTTGAGGTAACTGAATCGAAAGTGAGGGTGATGAAATGATAGCCGGAATTCTCTACGACCTCTTTAGCCTTGCTTGGTTCATCATCTTTTTCGGTTGCCTCTTCATTGCGGCGATGGATATAAAGACATGACAATCGAACAACTACTCGACGTTTCAGTTGATAAGCTGGAGGATATGACAGACTCCGAGCTTCTTGATCACATGAAACCTTACCTTGAAATCGCTCGTCCAGCAGAACCCGACGAGTTAATCCTAATAAAGAAGCGGCGAGGCCGCAAAATTAACCTTGAAAAATCTACTTGAAAAAACTGGAGACAAGTACATCTTGCGAATAGACGCATCATCGTACCGTGAATCCACTTGTGATCTCAGGTTCTTCTACACCACAGTTCGTGGTCTACGAAATAACCACATGAATCACAAGATGGAATATGGCACAGCCTATCACAAAGCCTTGGAACATTTTTACAGTACTGGAGACAGGACTGAATCAATGAACATGGCATTGGAACACTACTCAAACCCACTAATAATTGTACCCGATTCCGATTGGCGTACTGCCGGTCATCTTGCAACCTGCCTCACTCAATACTTCGATAATTATGCAGAAGTTGATGGCCTTGTTGTTGAGCGGCATATGGGTGAGCCGCTGCTTGAGATGAAGTTCGCCTTCCCGTTCTACTCAAACGACACAATCGACGTTTTGTTGTGTGGAACAATCGACTTCATTGGAACCTACTTCGGTCAGAACATTATTTGTGATCACAAGTCAACGGCGATCACATCAGTTGATCGTTACTTGGATGCGTACCGGATGTCCACACAACTGATGGCTTACACGATGGTTCTACGCAAACTATTCCCTGACCGCAACTACCAAGCCATTATTAACGGCATCTTCTTGTCGCGTTCCAACAAGAACAAGTTCCAGCGTAGTGCAATCCTCGACTTCTCTCCTGACAGAATGGAGAAATTCGAGGAACACTTGACCAACACAGTCATAGACTTCACCGATCAACTTGAGCGAGGCTTGGTGACGGGCAAGATCCCGTTCCTTCCCAACTACAATTGTTGTGAGACAAAGTTCGGTATGTGCCGGTTCACTAGCATTTGCAACGCTGGTGAACACTCCGAGGCAGTTATTGACAACGACTACTACACTAAACTATACGATCCCCTGAAATTCCAGACATGACCGATCCAGAAATTAAACGGCTCGCACTCGCACACTTTGTGCGTGAAGCACCCAAGAAGTTCGACGTTGGAATGTTTGAACACAACCCCAAAGGCGACAAAGGGATGTGGCGTATGACTGCATCACAACTAATCGACGCTGCTATCGAAGAAACTATAGACCAATTTCATTACCTTGTGGTACTGAAAGAAAAACTGAAAAATGAATAAAGCACTAATAGGAATAGTTGGCTCCAGCGGGTCTGGTAAGTCAACATCGTTGCGAAATCTTCCCGTTGACAAGACAATCATCATTGATCTTGAGCGGAAAGGTTTACCGTTTAGGGAAGCCAAGAACTTCCAAACCATCTCAGCGGCTACGTTGCCTGACATTGACAAGGCAATTGCCACGGGAATAAACAACGCTGAAGTTGTTGTCATCGAGTCCTTCACAAAGTATTGTGAAATCCTCATTGAGACAGCTCAGAAAATGTACAAGGGCTACGATGTGTGGTCGTACTACAACAAGGCAATCCGCAAAACGCTAGAGAGCCTCAAGAACGAGAAGGCTACAGTCGTTATCACGGCCATCGATGAGATCGTCAAGATCATGCAACCAACAGGCGGCGAATACAACACGCGCCGAATCAAGGTGCAGGGTAAAGTCCACGAGGGCTGCATTGAGAAGGAATTGCTCCTCGTTTTGTTCACCGAAGTCAGGCGCGAGAAGGACAACATCGAATATTGTTTCCAAACAAATTCAGATGGGATAACCTCCGCAAAGACGCCGCTTGGTATGTTCAAAGACCTCTACATACCCAACGACCTAAACACAGTCATCACAAGCTTGGAGGAATACTATGCCTAATTGGATACAATTAAAAAATCAAGTCGGTGATGGGGGTGATGCCTTGATCAACCTAGACTCTGGCATGATTGTTCAATTGATTGACCAGAAAACGAAAATTTGGTCACTCAGCGGTGATCGTTACTTACAAGGTAACGCAGAAACGTTTAACCGTATTCAAGCGAGAATTCAACGCACGACTACGGTTGATTACTACTCAGCAATCAATGACGTATGGTGGAGCAATCGTGTCTCCAACTGTTTCCATGCACATGGAATAGAACATATAAGCGATCTGCTCAACAAGACTGAAGATGACTTGTTGAAGATGCGCTACTTTGGAAGGGGATGCCTCAACGAAGTCATCCGTAATCTAGCCAATCATAACCTAACCTTGAGTGAATAATTTCTTGCATGGAGCAAGGATAAACAAAACATATGCCTACCATAAACCTAAATGAAGTGACCGAGAACGCTCGACCGTTCTTGCCGTCAAACACATACACAATCCGCGTTGCTGATGCGGAGTCTAAAACATCTCAAGCTGGCAACCCGATGGTTGTCTTGTCATGGGAAATCGTTGCACCTGAATCCATCGAGGATGCTGATTTGGGAACTGTACGGATTGCTGGTTTGCAATTCCGTGAGTACTTGGTGTTCATGGAGAAGTCTGCCGCTCGCGTAAAGCGTGTGCATCGTACCTTGAACCTCCCTGCTGAGATCAATTGCTCTGACGAGAATGATCCTTGGGGTACGGTTGAGACTGATGCAGACCTTTACAAGGGTAAGGCTGCTTATGCCACGATCAAGACCGAGAAGATAACCAAGAAGAATGCAGAAGGTGAAGCTATGCTTGACCCTGCAACTGGTGATCCTGTCACCTTCAACGGCTACTCTATCGGCTCCCTTGTTTCGGCTGCGCCCGAAATGGACATCGTAGTTCAATAATCAACCGAGGCTGGGTAAACTGGTTTACCAGTTTTTTGTGCAGGGTTTTTTGCATTCTCCTTGTGACCAGCCTTCTTTTTTATGAAAGAAAACTACATAAGCGCAGTTGATGAAGTCGTTGATTTGAAAGCCAAGATTGAATTACTTGACTACCAAATCAGGAGTTATGACAGGTCTGAGAGACTTGCATGGAAACGTGTTCACGAACTAGAAAATGAATTAAATGAAAGAGATACAATCAATAATTGATGAGGTTTGCGACAAGCAACCTGAGCATTCTCAACCGCTCGAGCGGTTGAGAATCTTAACAATGGACAAGACTGCCGCAGCTTTGGCTGACGGCTATATGTCTGGAGTACACGATGTAATCTTGATGCTTCAAGACTACATGAAAGATGAGAAAGATGGCAAAACCTTACGCGACCAACTAAAAGAACAGGCACTCAATGCGGCACAAACCAACGCTAAACTACAGCGGCCTAACCGTAATTCTAGAAAGTCAAAGTAGGTTCGATAATTGCGAACTTATTTCGGGTTACGCCGGTCATCTGTTTCAAGGTGCATTGGGAATCCCTCGTCAGGCTTGCGACATCAGGTTGCTTAATACCCTCGGCGAGGGGTTTTTGCCTGACACAAAGGTCATTCTTTTGTTGGGGCAGAAAGCCCTGAGTACATTCAAGAACGCCTCTATTGGAGAGCAGCGTGGATGTCCTTGGATTGCACACGACAGAACATACATTGCAACCTTCGCACCACAAGATGCGATTGACCGCAAAGCCTACTTCAATCCTTTGTCAAACGAGACAGAGATGGAGTACGAGACAGTCCGACACGGCAAGACAAAGCGTAGCAACTGGAGATTCTGGTTCTTGCGTGATGTCGCTAAAGCCGCTCAATACCTTAAAGTGCCGCCAAGACCTGAGAGCGGTGAGCTAATCACTTATCCCAAGGAACAGGAGATCATTGATTTGCTGACAAACACCAAAGGGCAGGAGATGTTCTTCGACATTGAGACAAATCCGCATCTTGAGATGACCTGTTTCGGCTTCTCCTTCGGCCCTGACAAGGGCTGGTGCGTACCAATGCTGCAAGTCAACCACTACTACTACGATAATACCCACAAAGTCCTGCGGGCATTAGCTATTGCATTGCGTGACAACACCGTTATTATCCACAACGCTCTGTTTGACCTGTTTGTAATTGCCTATCGCTATGGTATCCCTGCCCCAACTAAAGTCTTTGACACAATGCTATCGCATCACAGGCTTTTCCCTGAAGTTGAGAAGTCCCTTGGTCATTGCATCTCACTCTACACAGACCAGCCCTACCACAAGAACGAGGGCTGCTTTAATCCACATACAAGCAGCGAATTCCAGCAACTCTACGAATACAACATCAAGGATGTGCTGACGATGGCCCTAATCAAGCCAACACTCGATAGCTTGTCCAAGACACTTCGGGCTGAGAAGTCCATTGAACAAGTCAACTCGATGGTCAAACCCTATTTGACTGCAATGCTGCAAGGACTTCGCATTGATACACCTGAGCTTCGCATGATAACCATGTACAACGAACGTTATCAATTCCAGTTACGCAGGATACTTGGCCTGTTACTTGGGCGGGAACTAAATCCCAACAGTCCCAAGCAAGTATCAGCTTATCTCTATGAAGGGCTTGGTCTAAAGAAACCTGACCGAGACTTAACTAACGAGAAGACGCTGCTTCAGTTGCGCCTAAAGCACAACCTACCAGCAGTCTCAATCATCCTGCGTTATCGCTCAGTTGCGAAAGAGACAGGACAACTAAAGTTCCCTCCTTACGAAGGTCTCCACACCAAACCAATGAAAGACAGGGTAACAACCTCCTACAACTTGGCTGGCACAACAACCTACAGACTGGCTAGTCGCCGTCTTCTAGGTAAATGGGGAACCAACGTACAAAACATACCCAAGAAACTTCGTCGCCTCTTCATAGCTGACGAAGACAAGGTGTTCGTGCAAGTCGATCAGTCAGGAGCGGAAGCAATGGTTGTCGGCTACCTTTGTGTGCCGGGAAACTTCAGGACTTTGTTCCTTGAGAACATCAAATCCCATGTCTTCGTTGCCATGCGTCTATTCCCAGAAATCTGGGCCGCCGAGCTTGGTAGAAGCATAGATGAGTTCTGTACTGCCCCGATCACACAACTCAAGTCAATCAAGGGTTGGGACGAACTAAACGAAGTAATCAAGGCTAGTGATGATTGGTCAGCAGACCGACGCTACTACTTCATGGCCAAGATGGTTTGTCACGCCAGCAATTACGGCATGAAGTTCCCAACATTCCGAATCAATATACTACAAAAATCGCGTGGTGCAGTCGCTCTCGACACTAAAGAAGCCAAGCGATTCCTAGCAACTTATCACAAGTTATTCCCCGAAATCAATCAATGGCATAACGAAACTATCAACGTACTCAAACAAACCAAGATGCTAAAGAATCTCTTTGGCTACCCACGAACCTTCACGGGACTTATCGACGAATCAATGTACAAGGAAGCTTATGCTTTCGTACCACAATCAACCGTTGGCTGTATCACTAACCTAGCTTTTGTTGAGCTACAAAACCGACAAGACCTGTTGGACATGGGCGTTGATGTATTGCAAAACAATCACGATAGCGTCCTACTCCAATGCCCTGAGAAGGTTGTCCCACTTGTTGCAAGTGAGGCAATGAAACATATGAACCGTAAACTCGTCTCGCCTCGTGGTGAACCATTTCAAATGCGTTCAGAAGCGTTGGTCGGACATAACTGGAAGGAAATGTATGAAGTCGATAGTATCGTATAGTAAAAATGATAACCAAGTAAGTGTGGCGTTGGATAAGGTGACAGGCGATGACAATTCTTATGAGGAATTGTTAGTGATCACAGTAAATGGAAACGTTTTTACGTTGAAGTTTGATGAGTACTCAATCGTAAATAACCTTATATCTACGCTACTTGATGACGAATCCTGACAAGTGGAGACATTATCTTAAGGACATGGAATCCCCTGATCTCTTCATTGATTGGGGATTCTACAGCTTGATAAGTGCCGCCTTACAACGGCGGGGATGGTTGTATCCAGATTCAATGGCAATCTATCCCAACATATTCACGTTGTTGGTTGGGCCTCCCGCTGCTGGTAAATCGCGGGTGATCTCGCAAGTGACGGACATAATCAAGAGCGAGAAGCTAATGGAGCCAAACAAGGAGAAGAACGCAATGGTTCCCATGTTCCCTTATGGCGCAGATACAACAACGCAAGAATCCTTGCTACGTTATATGCGCGATGATTGCATGAGAACATTTGAGATTGCCGACGAACGACTTGGCGGTAACGCGAAGCGCAAACGCTCACACCATTCAATCTGTTTTATGATTGAAGAGCTTGGAGTTCTTTTTAGAAAGAACTCTGAGGACATGGTTAATATGTTGAATCAGTTCTACGACGCTCGCTCTTATCACTATAGGAGTAAGCATCAAGGAGACGATAACATCACAAACCTCTGCGTCACACTACTCGGCGGCACAACGCCGTCATTTATTCGTGAAGCATTCAGCGACAAGATAATCTCACAAGGTTTCACGTCGCGTGTCATCGTTGTGTTCGGTCATGCGCCTAGATTCTATAGGCAATTTCCCGGTCTCTCGGATGAACAGATCAAGTGTCGCTCTGACATTGTTGATCATCTATACAACCTACGCGAGGTTGCTGGCGAGGTTCGTTTGTCACCAGAAACTTCGGCGTGGCACAAGCAATGGTATGAGTCTGGCGAAATGTCTTCCAAACGCGTGAACAAAGACCCGCGACTAGACAACTACTACGGACGCAAGAACGTTCACTTGCTCAAGACGGCGATGCTCATACACTTCGCGGACAAGACAAATCTCATCATCGACATTGATGACATTAAACGAGCAGCCAAATTATTGGCCATAACAGAACACAAGATGCACGAAGCCTTCAACACGATTGGTCGTAACCCAATTGGGGAGGTCACAAAACATATCTTACGATTCATAATCGAATCAGGTGTCGGAGTTCGCTACAAGAAATTGTGGTTGAACTTTGTCTCTGAAATAAGTAAACAAGAGCTAGACCAAGTACTAGAGTTCTTGGTCACAACAGAGCAAGTAGAGAACAACAATGGTTGGTACAAGGCTATTGTTGATGATGTCTACAATACTATGAGTTTTTAGGTAGGCTTTGTGTACCTACCTAGCATAGTGGTACATGGCGACTATTAAGATGTCGCAGGAGGTTTCTAGTTATCCTCCCGTTGATCGCCACTATGCACTCTAGTAGGCTCGCCCTTTATTCCCAACTGCGCGAAGCACCAGTCTTCTCTTGGGGTCTTTCAACCTGAACGCAGCCTTCTCAGCTTCCATCAATCGCTTCGCTTCTTGCTTGGAAATAATTGTTCCCCGCTGCATACCGCCCGTCAACGTCTTGCCTAACGTCTTCGTCAAGTCACCCTTACCCCTATGAACTTCGGCTGGCCCTTCCAAGCCCAAGTAACGCATCCTCTTCAAGTGACTTTCAGGGTCTCTCTTGTCGGGTAACGCTGGTGTGACGTGCCAATCAAGGTTGTACAGTTGTCTCCAGTTATTCTGAAAAGCCTTGTTCTGCTCAATAGGATTATTGGGGTGTTGCCGCATAGCCTTCCTTGCAGCCTCATCCAATGCAGCGGGTAGGAGTCGTTGAGCTTCAGCCATAGTGTTTGCCCGTTGAAAAGCTCGTCGATCTGGCCAAGTATATGGATTACTCAAGCCAGATGGAACTCCCAGTTGAACCTCCCCTTCTTCAAGCCTAGTGAACTTCCTGAGTTGCGCTCTTGCATTGAAGTCCGACATCTCCTCGCTCAACATAATATGTTGGCTGGCATAACGCATGGTTTGGTTAAGACCATTAAAGGAGTTGTGTACAAAGGTCATCCAAGTATCCCACCAATTATCACCGGCAGCTTCACCAGAACTGACTACATGAAAGAAATCCTTGGCCATTGTAAATGCAGCATTTGCTGCGGGAAACGTAAGACCACCGGGAATTCCTTCAAGCACACCATAACGAGATGCCCGAACAAGATCATGCACGATTGATGATTGCACTCCAAAGTAACCGGCAAAGGCCACCGATGACAGGACAGCTTGCGCGGCTTCCTTGGGGTTCTCCATCTGGATAGCCTCAATCAACTTGGGATCGCTTTGCATTTTATTCGCAATCTCCTCACTCAAATAGATAATTGCCTGACCGCCAAGTACCGCACCAAACGTTGCCTTAACCAACGGCAACGGATCGCCTTGTGTCGTGAGCGGCAACACGACATCCTTCACCATTCTATCCGACTTCTCTATCGACCAACGTGCAAGTGATGTGAACATACTTGGAACACCACGTTGCGTGTGCTTCGGCAGACCACGAACATCGTAAGTGCCTTGATTTATCTCAACCCAAGCAGCCGCCGCTTGATCCAAAACTTCATCTGGAATATCATGTTTCGGTTTACCAATGTAATCATACAGACTCTTGCGTTTTCCTTTAAAGTTTGCGCCGCCACCCATCTGTTGATCAACAGCCTTGAGAAGTCTGTCGGCTGTCCAATCTGGAATACCAATGGTTGCCTTATTGTGTGACCGCAACGCTTGCAAGGTAAGTTGGCGACCAAAGGCGAACTGCAAGGTTCGTGTAACTTGCTCAAGCGTGTTACGACCACCAACTTTCAGCAGGACATCAGCTACCTTGTTTATCTGATCTGTAACCTCGCTTGCACCTGACTGTCGCCACTCAAGGTTGTTCAGCGAAGTCTTGTTCACACCATACTCAAAGCTTTTGACCCAAGCATTACTCCAACCAAGTAAATGTGTCGCCAAGATTGGCAAGTCCTGCGCCCGCATATAAGGCAGCGCAAACATATAAGAGGACACAAGATCGCGCATACCCGCGCCAAATCCCAGCCAACTGGATGTGACCATCCGATTGAATGTGCGCGTCCATATATCCCAACCCTCGTAGTAACCGACAAATCCTTGCATGAAATCATCAAGCACTGCATGCGACGCTTGCGTATCTTTGTTATAACCCTTCTTGCTTTTGTCAACTATCTTGCCATCCACAACATTCTTCATGTTGAATGGCCCGCCTTTCTCAAGACCTTCAATATCAAGATCGCTGTAGTTACCGGCTTGATCTGGTATGCCCAAAGTTTTACGAACTTCAGGATTAGCTTCAACGTTCTTGAAGTAAGCTGCGTCTTTCGAGAAGCGAACAACGTAACGAGTCAATCGTTGAAGTGCATTACGCTCAACCCAATGTGGGGGTAGACCATACTTACCTGTGGCAACACGCAACGCCTTGAACTTGTGTGCGCCAAGTTTCTTCACTTTACCTTGGAAACTCAACGAGAGCTTATCAAACAACTGCTCAAACTTTATCCGCAACTTATCGGCATCACCTTTACCACCGCCTGTAAGTTCTGTGCCGTCCTCACCAATACTCAACGTTGTATCGAGATCATCAGAACCTAGCTTCTCATCGAAGCGTTTGGCAAGTCCTGTCCAGTAGTCAACGGCTTCTTTCAATAGCTTCTGATATTCGGGACTCGCAGTCTCACGCTTCATCATCACGGTGCGAACTTCTTGTGTGATGATCTCTGGCGTGTATTCCTGCGTGTATTTGCCGGGAGAAAGCATTGGTTTACCGTCCCGATATGATTCCACCATCATTCCAATATCATTCTGATACTGGCGTGTGTCGCGCATGATATTCTGAATCGCACGATCATAGTAACGCATCCGTGGATTCGCTATGTATCGCTTGAATAACTCTTCATCATATTTCTCACGCAACCCAAGTTTCTTGTGCCAACGCTGTAACTGGAAGTCGCCGAGGTCATCAAGTTCAGCGGGTGACATCTTAACTTCGCTGTGGATTAGCATTAGTTTCTCCAGATATTGACCGTTCAACAGCGTCTCATCCCTGAGCGTTGCGTTGAAAGCATCTGCAACATCATTTGCCAACTTCTTTGCTGCTGGTGTCAGGCCAATCTCCCTGATCCTGTCAATAACTGGGCGCATTCCGCGTAACGCCATTTGAAATGGTTTCCAAGTCTTCGGCTCTCTAATGTTGAAGTCTGGTAGAGTCGCAAATCTCTTGGCACGTTCTGCATCCAAGGTTTTCTTACGGGAAATATAGCCTTCAAGATCTATTGAGTCAGCATCCAGCTTCTCATTCTTGAGCATATTCTTGAGCATACCTACGACTGGAGACTCACCACTCCCAGTCACTTTGTCTCCCATATGATAGTCAACGCGCCTTGGTGGTATTGGCGGCGTAACAACTCGCTCAAAAACATTCCGCAAACCTTTAATGCCAATAGCCTCCTCAGATAAACTGGTTATGGCATCCAACGCTGATGTCGTTGTGAACTTGGACTGCTCAAACGGGACAACATCTTTTGACCATAAATCCCTCAAGACATACGGATTAGGATGATCAACAGGACTAACGTGGGGAGCTGCATCAACACGCGGCCAAAGCCTGTTGAAACCATCAAGTGACTTGAACGCTTCCTTACTTGTTAAGCCATCCATAACGTGCCTTGGCGATTGGCTCAATCTGTTAAATTTTTTGCGAGCGTGCGAACCGCTTATGCCAAACGTGTTTATCATGGCATCAAAGTCTGCGAGGAATGTATCAGCGTCATCCCACATACTAGACTTGTTCAGCATTGTCTGGGCAAAAGCTTTGCGTACATCATCGGGCAAGTTTTTCATTGCGAAATGCAATGAGTTGCCTTGGTTCGACATTTTGTCGTGATAGCTGGCGTAGTTATCGCGCATCGACTTTGATTGACCACGATAACCAAATTGAATCCCGTCCACGCCAAGGTCTTCGTTGTAACGTGCAACTACTCTGGCGAACTCTTCGGGCATATCATGCTGAGATGCGAACCTCAGAAATCTTGTGACAAGTTCAGGCTCGTAGCCTTGGAACCAACCATCGCCAAACGTCAACCGCTGCCAGACACCTGTGAGGTCTTTCAAGACATCTTGATTATCTCTCAAGTGCCGCTTGACCAGTTGTTGAGCCAAGACCATATCAAAGTTATCATCTATTGTGGGAATGTTAATCTTGATCTCGGTCTCATCATACAATCCCCTGTACATATCGGGCTGGCTTGTCTCCAAGGTAATGTCAATTACATCATTCTCAAACATCTTGAAGATTTGCTTGAGCGCACCTGTGTTACGCTTNTGCAAAACTTTCATCATTTTTGTATAATCAGAGCGATCCCCAATATCATCTTTTAANGCATATTTTTCCCAACTCTCTACTCCCTTATCTACTTCTTTTTTAAGTTTAGCTGTAAGCCTTCTTGCTTCATCCCAACGTTGTTCGCCTATTGCTACGGCTAAATCTCTAGCATCTGTCTGCGCTTCATTGTGTGTTTGTAGTTTCTTATGCTCGTTAGCGTAAGCAGAAAGTGCATCATCAAGGCTCTTCTGGTGATCTTCTGCTGATACGCCTTGGCCCTTTGCATTATTAACTGCATTTTCTCTTGCTTCTTTTTCAAAACCATAAGGATTATTTAAATTACGATCTAGAAGGTCTAGCTTTTCTTGCATATATGGATGACCTGCGTGATATCGACCACCACCTTGGGCCATCCTGTGAGTTAAGTCACCGCCATGTTCTGTTACAGAACTAACTACGCCGCCGCCAGAAGCCTTATGAACTCTTAACATAGCAGACTCAGGTTTACCCCGCTGGGCATTAGCAAGGGCAGCAGTACGCTCTTTGAAGGTACTTTCTGCTGTCCTGTAGTTTGGAGACTCGGCCAAGCTAAACGATTGAACATAGTCTAGGCTGGGAGTGTACTCAGTTCCTCCCATAATGGATGCTTTCAGCTTGTTCAACTCACCCGCATACTTCTTGGCAAAGCCCTTCGGCATATCGGGAATGTTAAAGAGTTTGGCAATCTCTGTTGGGACAGCGTAGGCATTCGCAACTGACTCATACTTAACACCGTCAATTGTGGTTGTTGCCTTGTGACTCTCCGATGGATCACCCAATTGCGTGTCAAAGACCTTCGATGAGTTCACAAAACTTGCAAGGCTCTGACCTTCCCTTGCCATTAAGTCGGTGTCTGCAAGCGGGTTTCGATCAATCTCAATGCGTTGCGCCATGAAATCCAAGATGTCCTCCGTGCTATTGGTCTTCCCTGCCATGCGACGGCCACGTTGAATATCAGAAAACCAACGACGCATTTTAGCAAACTTACCCTTCGGCAAGTTCAACATCCTATCAGCCAGTTTCCTTCCTGTCTCCTTTGCAAACTTCTCCAACGCCTCGTCTCTGCTTTCAGTTGATGACTTCGCTCTTTCATCAGTCACCGCATCTACTTCGTACAACTCTTTAAGCCACCCTTTCATGGCTTTAGCGTCAGCAGTTGGCTCACCGTAGGTCTTGGCATCACGGCTGATTGAGCCAAGCATATCACTCACCCATATATGAGCGACTTCATGGAACGGAGTCTCTTTGAGCATGGCTGGAGTTAGCACAATGTCGCGGCTACCTCTTGGCGTGAAGCCGTAAATTGTGCGACCAGCTTGATCAACAAGGTCATCTACCGCTAATCTAATTCCAACGTTACGTTGGGCCATCAGATTTTTGACGGTCAACCAAGGATTAGGGCCAAGATTCTTGGTGATCTCCTCTTCAAGTTTTATGCGGAGTTCTTCTGGAGTCTTCTCGATCTCATCAGCGTACTTACGGGCAGCACCCTGTTGAGCCATGCGCTCAGTCTGATTCAATTGCTTATCAGAGGCATTTGCAACTGCTCGATTAACACTCGCCTTAACTTTATCTTGTAGACCTTGCTTTTCCGCAAACGTGGTAAGTGCCTCCTCTGCACCGTCTGGCTTGGATGCTACGTCTTCTTTCTTTGCAAGATCGCTGGCTCTTTTCTGGGAACTATCCTTGGCAGAATCTTTAGTGGGCTTCTTGGCGGCATCATCGCCAGCCTTCTTGCTCATATACACTTTCTGGTAATCATCAATTCGTGCAGCCCGTTGCACATCCGATAATCTCGGATCACTCTGATAAACAGCTTCTTCAGCACTTATCGGCTCAACAGTTGGGGGAATGGTTGGATCAGAAAACTGCGCTTCAGGACTTACCTTTGGCTGTGTTACCTTAGCAAAGCTGAGATCGCGTGTTTGCTCGCCAAGCTGCGCTTCAGACTGCGGCACAACAGGTGTACCCATCAGCTTCTTGCCATGCAAAACTGGCTTGGTAAATAACGCACCACCAATGCCTGTGGTTATCAATGCGCCGGGATTAAATTCTCCCTCAGAATACTGACGCGCACCTTCAAGACCCATACCAAGGCCACCACCAATACCAATCTCAGTCAACGCGTGTTCAACAACCTCTTTGTTCGGCTTACCTCGACCACCAAATGTCCTTGCAATCTCGCCTAAACCTTTAAAGGTTCTAATCGAAGGCCCAACACCACCACCCAATGATCCACCAACCATTTCACCAGCCGTGAATGCCCAAGGTCGTTG
>NZER01000064.1 GCA_002690445.1 Candidatus Pacearchaeota archaeon | reverse complement strand
ATAAAGCAAGATATAAGTTAGGATTATCAGGTACAATAGAAAGAAAAGACGGTAAACATGTGGTATTTAGAGACTATTTTGGACAAACAGTACTAAAACCACCAAAAGAGAATTATATGACACCTAAAGTAGATATTATATTCTCAGATGTAAGATTTTTAGATGGACAGAACATACCGTGGGCTAATAAAGTAACCCACTTAACCTATCAAGAAGAATATGTTCATTCTGTCGCAATGATAGCTAGCAATTATGCAGCTAGAGGGCACAAGGTTTTAGTAGTTTCAGATAGAGTGGAATTTCTAAAAACTTGTGCTAGACTAAGTGGAGACGAGGCAGTCTGTATAACAGGAGATATACCTCATCAACAAAGACCAGATATAATGAAACAAATCTGGAATGACAAAGATATTTTATATGGAACACAATCCATATTTTCAGAAGGAATTTCATTAGATTGTCTTAGCTGTTTAGTCTTAGCAACACCTGTTAATAATGATCCACTACTCACTCAGTTAATAGGTAGAATAATAAGAGTAGAAAAAAATAAGAGACAACCTGTTGTAGTAGATATAAATCTACAGGGTAAAACCGCAAGGAAGCAGGCTAACAATAGAAGAGGATATTACATGAAACAAGGCTATGAAATACATAACCTATAAAAAAATACTTCTTGACAACAGGTTGATTTTTTAGTATAATATAATGATACGATATAATTGGAAAAAAATATTAAGAGAAAGTAAAGGTAAGATATCTGACCTAATGTTGATAGTATGGTATGTTACCTACAACTATCCACCTACCAGTAAAAGAGATAGGTTATTTAAGTTCTATGGAAGGGACTATTCAGGAGACAGTTTTTTGATTTATCCTGAAGGAATATATAAGTATCGTAAGTCAGCTTCAGATTCGGAATGGGCTGCATATATCGGGATAGCTTCTTATAGAAGTTATAACGATTATATAATAAATCAACAATTAACACTTGAGGTAGAACGAGTACCGAAACGACTTCAGCCGATAATAAAAAGAAACAGACTACTCAAGATTGAAGATGGATATATTCATTTTGAATATGAGAAGTCATACTTGGAGAAATAAAAATGGCATTAAAATTTGCAGAATTAGAAGGAAAGGCTAAAAAGTCTTCCATCAATCAATTCCAATACGTAGATGGGGACAATGTTGTCCGTATGGTCGGAGATATCCTTCCTAGATATGTATATTGGATAAAAGGTGAGAACGCAAAAAATATTCCTATGGAATGTTTATCCTTTAACCGTTCAACAGAAACCTTTGACAATAAAGAAAAGGATTGGGTGAAAACATATCACCCAGAAATGAAATGTGGTTGGTCTTATGCGATACAATGTATCGATCCAAAAGACGGACAAGTAAAAGTATTAAATCTAAAGAAAAAATTGCTAGAACAAGTAATGCTAGCAGCTGAAGATTTAGGCGATCCTACTGATCCAGAAACTGGTTGGGACTTACATTTCAATAGAAAGAAAACTGGTCCAATGGCTTTTAACGTAGAGTACCAATTACAAGTACTTAGATGTAAAGTCAGGGCATTAAGTGACGACGAGAAAGCGTCTATAGAAGAACTTAAATCAATGGATGAAGTTCTACCTAGACCTAGTCCTGATGCTCAAAAAGAACTATTGGATAGAGTTAGAGCAGGCGCAAATGAGGCTCCTGCTGAAGTAGAATCAGAGTTCAGCGCAGAGAAGAAATGGTAATACTTTTTACCGCAGATTGGCACTTAAAGCTAGGGCAGAAGAATGTCCCGTTAAAGTGGGCGAAAGACCGATACCAAGAGTTCTTTCGTCAAATACGATCAGAAGAAAATCGTGTTGATCTGCACATCATTGGGGGAGACCTGTTTGACAGACTCCCCTCAATGCCTGAGTTAGAGTTATATTTTAATTTTATAAGCGGAGTGCAAGTTCCAACAATTATATTTGATGGAAACCACGAAGCAACTAGAAAAAATAAAACATTTTTTACACAGTTAAAAGACGCTAGTGAAAAACTGAATCCACTTGTGGAAATAGTAGATTACATAGATAAGAGAGAAGAATTTAGTATTCTCCCTTACTGTGAATTACATGGTAAATGGAATCCAATACTAGATTTAGATATAAGGAAACCCTTATTTACGCATGTAAGAGCTTCTATCCCACCTCATGTAACACCAGAAATAGATTTAGCAAGACTACAACAATTTCCTGTAGTATTTGCAGGGGACTTGCATAGTCATTCTAACACTCAATTAAACATAGTATATCCAGGCAGTCCTATGACTACACAATTTCATAGAACAGAAGTTAAAACAGGATATATTTTAATTGATTCAAAGGACTGGGCATGGGAGTGGCACGAGTTTAAGCTACCGCAACTAATTAGGAAGACGGTCACTAACCCAGACGCCATGATCCCAACTACATATAATCATACGATCTATGAGTTAGAGGGTGATGTGGCCGATCTTTCTGGAGTTAAAAATTCAGAACTACTTGATAAAAAAGTAGTGAAAAGAAAAACAGAAGCTACCCTTATATTAGACAGTAACATGACAATGGAAGAGGAGCTGGCAGAATATCTTAGTTATATTCTGGAATTAAAAGAAAAAACAGTACAACAAATAATAGGAATCTTTCATGATCACTCTAAAGAAGCTCGAGTGGGATAACTGCTTTAGCTACGGAAAAAATAATAGTTTAAATTTGAATCAAAGTACTCTTACTCAATTAGTGGGAACTAATGGTACGGGTAAGTCTTCCTTACCTCTTATAATAGAGGAAGTTCTATATAATAAGAACAGTAAAGGGATAAAAAAGGCAGACATACAAAACAGGTTTCAAAACGCTGGATATAGTATTAAACTGACCTTTTCTGTTGAAGATAAAGAGTATAAAATTGATGCAAATAGAAGTAGAGGAAGTATAAAGGTAAAGTTATATGAAGATGGTAAAGATATTAGTAGTCATACTGCTACGAATACTTATAAAACGGTTCAAGAAATTCTGGGACTCGATTTTAAGACGTTCACGCAACTTGTATATCAAAATACAAATGCTTCTTTACAGTTCTTAACAGCGACAGATGCTAATAGAAAGAAGTTTTTAATCGAGTTATTGAATTTAGAAGATTATGTGGAATATTATGATGTATTTCGAGAACTTTCCCGACAATTAGGACAAGACATTTCAAAATTGGACGGAAACGAAAAAACTATTGTAAAATGGTTAAATGACAACAAATTGGAAGATACTACCATAGTTCCCATGAAAAAATTACCCGAATATTCGGAAATTGATGAAAAGGCATTAAGAGATTTATCAATAGATTTTGAAAATATCTCTGAGAAAAATCAAAAAATTAATGAAAATAATACATATCGTGCATTGCTTTCCCAGATAGATATGGGTGTAATACAAAGTAAGATATCAGAACCTGCAGCTTATGATAATTTAATTTCTAGACAGGGAGAAGTTGCAGGATATATAAAAGAGTGGAAAAAGAAAGAGAAACAATACAAAAAACTAGATGGCGACTGTCCTACATGTGAACAACCTGTAGANGAACAGTTAATAGANGATTTAATANTTGATGCNAGAGANATGTGGNTANNACATCATGACGAGTTTCAGNAGTTACAACATGAAGTTANTANNAGAAAAGAACAAAAAGATCAGTATGAAAANTATAANAGNACAAAGCGAGACTTTGAGGACTTATATTCACGATTTGATAATGATCTCCCTACTGATACTCTCAATGGGGGTGATCTATCTACTAGAATCTCAGAACTTAAAGAAAGAATCTCTTACGCCAAATCGCAGATACAAAAAATAGCAGAAGAAAATGAAGAAACAACAAAAAGAAACACAAGGATACAAGTTATCCTCGAACAAACAGGAGAATTTGAAACAGAACTTGAGGAAGTTACGAGCAAATTATCTGAAATCGAAGAAAAGAGTGGGCATATAGAAATTTTAAAGAAAGCCTTTTCCACGAATGGTCTGATTGCCTACAAGATCGAGAATATGGTAAAAGACTTAGAAGATTTGGCTAACGATTATTTAGCAGAGTTGAGCGACGGGCGGTTTAGCATCAACTTCGTAGTGACTAATGATAAATTAAATGTAGAAGTCACAGATAATGGTAAAATAATAGATATAACCGCATTAAGTAGTGGAGAATTGACGAGAGTTAATACAGCGACTTTAGTAGCAATACGAAAATTGATGAGTAGTATTTCGAAGAGTCGTATAAACGTTTTATTCCTTGATGAAGTCATAAATGTTTTAGACGAGCAAGGTAGAGAGAAACTTATTGAAGTTTTACTTCAAGAAGAGGACTTAAATACTTATATCGTATCTCATGGGTGGACACACCCTTTATTAGAGAAGATAGAAGTTATTAAAGAGGACAATATAAGTAGATTAGAATGAAGAACAAAGGGTGGAGAAGGGCTGCTGCAAGAAGAAGATGTTATTATATGAAAAAGAAGAATACAATGATAGGATTTAAAAACGATATTTTAAATGGTTGGGAAGAAGATGGAGACCCAGTAGAAAATACACATAGAGCGTATTCAGGTCAGTTTTGGAATCATCATATTAAGGAGTTCCAAACTTGGAAAGAGAATCAAAAATGGGAGGAGAAGTTTGCGTCATTTTGTAGCCGCATGTGGCTAGATTATTGTGATGAAAACAATACTCTTTATTCTTATCATTTAGATAAGATTCAATATATAGATAAGTATGAAAGTTACTTAGTTAAAAGATTTTTGGAGAACGGCGGAAATGTATGATTATATAAGGTTGAAGAGCGTACCACAACCTATACGAGATTTAGTACTAGTTAAACGTGGTGAAGTAGAGGAAAGTACGACTGAGGGCGGGATTATATTGCCCAATACCTCGCGGAGACTTGATAATAGTGGCGAGGTCGTAGCATTGGGAGATTATGGTAGGATTACAAAAAAAGGATATAGAGTTCCTTTTGAATTAGAAGTAGGAGACTATGTTTATTTTGAATGGCATAATGCTACAAGAAAGTTCAAAATAAATGATGAATTCTATTTAATGTTAACAGAACAAGAAATAATACTCAGAGAGGTAAGAGATGGTTGATCCCAGAGCAAAGGGAGCCGAAGGCGAAAGACAAGTAAGAGATTTACTTAAAGGACACACAGGATTAGCGTTTGAACGAGTACCAATGTCAGGCGCATTAGACTATTTGAAAGGAGATATATTCCTACCGAATATGCACAATAACTATTGTATTGAAGTTAAATTCTATAAAGATAGTCATTTTAACGATAAGATACTAACAGCATTGAAATCAAACATATTTATTAGATGGTGGGATCAAACGACAGAACAAGCGAAAAAGGCAGGAGCAAAGCCTGCGTTATTCTTTAAATACAATCGTTCTAAGATATTTGTAGCACAAAGAGATGAGCCAGAGAATGGTTTAAACTATATGTATGTTAGTCATCTTGGTTGCTATGTAAGTCTCGCTCATGAGTGGATACTTCTTGAAAACCCGAGTTTTACAAATGGCTAAGAATTTCATGGAATTAGGAGCAAAAGCTCCTAGAAATAGAACGATAATAATTGATGCTTTAAATTTAGGATTTAGATGGAAACATCAAAATAGAACGGACTTTGCTGATGATTACATGAAAACTGTAGAGTCATTAGCAAACTCTTATAATTGTGGCAGTATAATTATTGCTGCAGATTGGGGAAGCAGTACTTATAGAAAAGCACTCTACCCAGAGTATAAAGCTGATAGGGCGGAAAAGTACAAAGACCAAACAGACGCAGAAAGAATTGCTTTTGAAAAATTTATACAAGAAATGAATCGTACAATTGATCTCATGGATAAGAAATGGTGTGTTCTAAAGTTTGAAGGTGTAGAAGCTGATGATATAGCAGCTTATGTAGTACAAAATCGAGAACAGTATAAAATTGACCACATTTGGTTAATGAGTACAGATAGAGATTGGGATTTATTAATAAGTCCTAATGTATCAAGATTTTCATATATAAATAGAAAGGAAACAACTTTTGAAAATTGGAAAGATACACACAACTATAAAATAGAAGACTATATCACAATTAAATGTTTGATGGGAGACTCTGGAGATAACGTTACAGGGATACCTCAAATCGGACCAAAAAGAGCAGAAGGATTAGTTAAGGAGTTTGGAAGCGCATTCGATATATATGATGCAGCTCCATTCAGTAGTAGGTATAAATACATACAGTCCTTAAATGAAAATATAGAAAGATTACTAAGAAATTATGAACTCATGGACTTACTAGCATATTGCGAAGAAGCCATTGGAGGAGATAATACAGTACAGATTGACAATTCATTGTTAACATACATATAAGGAAGAAATGGCAATACAAATAAGTTTTGATAGGGATAGTTTACTCCCAGAGTTCAGCAAAAAAACTCTGAACGATAGATATATGGTGGAGAGTGAAGTATCCCCACAAGAAGCATTTGCTAGAGCGGCTCGGACTTTTTCAGATGATGATGCTATGGCACAACGAATATATGATTACGCA